>JBAWWR010000139.1:0-5580 GCA_037146675.1 Verrucomicrobiota bacterium
GTTTTCCACTTCTGCGAACCCGGCGGGTCTTTGTGCCACGGTTTGGCCGGGTCGTACTCCATGAGCAATCCCAGCGAGTACGTCGCGTAGTACAGCTTCCCATCGCAATGCCCGATGGAATACGCCTCGCCGTTGTCTGGCCCACCGCGGCCGAGACTTTCGAGTTTCTCTGTGGCCGGCGTATACCGCGACAAATACAACGGCATGATTGTACTGCCGTACACAGTCTGGTTCGGACCTTCCGCCAGATGAAAAATATTTGCTCCGCCGGTCTGGTACGTGTACGGAATGACTTTCTTGCCGACGCGAATCGCATCTGGATCCACGCGCGTGACCGGCGTGCCGTCCGGCAACCACTGCCAATAGCCGGACAATTCTTTCGGCGCATTCGGCGCCGGGAAGATCGCGCCGTGTTCGAACCGGTACGAGTTCCCGCGGTTCGTGTGCACATAAATCTGACCGTCGCGCCCGTGGCCAAACTCATCGAGCCAATTCGGCGTGACATCCTTTTTCGACAGTAACTCCGTCATCTTGCCGGTCGCGATGTGATACGCCACGATCTGCGATGCCGTGCAGCCGGTTGAGCAATACACGTAACCATCCCGGCCGCACGCCACGCGGCGCACATACGTTTGCGTCTTCGACATCTGGCCGAGGTCTTCGAGCTTGTCAGTGTTCGCGTCATAGCGGAACAGCCGGCACTGCGGCGACGTGCCGATGTAGTATTTTCCGTCCGCGCCGCGCTCAATCCGCCAGATCCAGTGCCCTTTGGTATCGGCCACAATCCACGACTTACCGGTTTTCGGATCAATCCGGCACAATTGCCCGCCAGTACTGGTCGCCAGCACATGGCCTTCCAACGTGATTTCCATTCCGAACGGCCCGCCGCTCGGCGGTGCCATGTTAAAGTATTTCGACTTACCGGTTGCGACGTCCACCTGCACGACCACCGATGTCGTACTCAGGATGCCGCAGTACACGTAGTCGCGTCCCGTCTCCGCATCGCGCCACGCTTTGAATGACCGGCAATGGCCGTTGTAAACTGCGATCCCGTGATCGCGGAGTCCGGTTGTCAGATTTAGGGAAGTAGAATTCATTTTGTAGTAGTCTCCAATGGTAAGCGGAGCGACATCACCTTCGGTCCGCAGGAAAAATAGATTCGGCCGTCGATGATGACTGCCCCACGATGAAACAGTGAACCCGCGGTAAACGGTTTTGCGTCTGCGCCCAGGCACCGGTACAACTCCTCAATCTTGCCGGTCGCTGGCCGCCACCGGTACAACACCATCCAGGTAATTCCGTACAGATTACCGTCCGGTCCGAAACTCAGGGAGTGCGGCCGCGGACCGGAGATTTCCGACTTCACGACATAATCCGTTTTCCGCGTCGCCACATCAAAACAGAAGAATTGAAAACCAACCGTGCCGTACAATTTACCGTCCCGATAAAGCAAATTGCTCATGTGCTTCATTTCGGGAACCGGGACAGCCTTCCAAGCAATCTTCTGTTTCCTGGTATCCAACGCGAACAGATACGATCCGGTGGCCACGTTCGGCATACCACCGTTCCGACCAATGTTTGATCCACCGTAGATGATCGCACCGGTTTCATCTGCGGCCAGCGCATCAATGCTCTGATTCGGAATGACCTTTGGAAACAGTTGGAGCTTCTTCCTGGCGATGTCGTAGCACGCCATTCCGCCATGGCGATACCCGTACTCAGGGAAGCCCCCAATCCAGACCCGCTTCTGGCTATCGATAGTCATCGCGCGGGGCCGGCAATTCCCAGTGCCGAGATTGCCGAGCCAGCGGGGATTAGTTTTCCATTTCATCGCCCCCGGCGGATCTTTGTGAAGCGGCTGGGCCGGGTCGTAACACATTAAATTGCCGGACGGATAATTCGCGTAGTACAGCTTACCGGCGCAATGGCCGAACGAATACACCTCGCCGTTGTCCGGTCCACCGCGCCCAAGGTTTTCCAATTTGTTCTTGGCCGGCGTGTAACGCAGAACGTACAGCGGCATGATCGTGCTGGCATAAACCGTCTGGTTGGGGCCTTCGGCCAGATGGAAAATTCCGGTCCCGTCGGTTTTATATTTCAGCTGGATGATTTTTGCTTTTGATCCTTCGCCAATTTGAATCGCATCCGGGTCGAGCTTGATAATTGGCCGGCCATCGGGCAATTCGCTATACCCCAGCCAATACTCAATCAGCATTAAGAGCCGCTTAACAGCCGCCACATCTTTGACCGGGAACGCCGCACCGTGCGCGAACCGGTAGGCCTGCCCCCGGTTCGTCACCAAATAGATCTGGCCATCCCGGCCCCGGCCAAATTCATCGAGGAAATACGGCGCGACCTCAGATTTAGGCAGCAACGGCGTAATCTTCCCTGTCGCGATGTGATACGCCACGATTTGCGAGGCGGTGCAACCGACTGAACAATAAATATAACCATCCCGACCGTCCACGACGTGGCGCAGATACACTTCCGTCGGGGCTACCGAGCCCAGGTCTTCGAGCTGTTCCGTCACCGCGTCATACCGGAAGAGGTGACAGCCCGGCGAGGTGCCGATGTAGAACTTGTCATCAGCGCCACGGGTCATGGTCCAATTCAACTTACCGGTCTTGGCCGTAACGCGGAACTCGCCAGTCTGGGGATTGATGTGCACCACCCGGCCGCATGACCCCGTCGCGATCATGTCGCCCGACAACGTGAGGGCCACCCGCGGCCCAGAAAATCCCTCGGGCAAATTAAAAGTCCGACAGCGCCCCGTCGCTACGTCTACCCGAACAATGAGCGAGGGCGTGCCGTTGATTCCGCAATAGACATAATCGCGGCCGGTCGCCGCATCGCGCCACGGGTTCACGGAACTGCACGCGCCGCTGTAAATGGCAATCCCGTGATCGCGAAGATTAGCGCGGATTGAGTTCGCCATAAATATTGATCCCATCACTGATGTAGAGCCGCCCGTCCGGCCCTTCTTTGGTGTCATAACCCGGTAACGGTTCCGGATAAAGTAGCTTCGTTTGACCGGCGGCGTCATACTCGTAAAGCGCGCCGTTGATAAACAGCAGCAACGTCGGCCGGCGCTGCCATTGGAACATCGCGAAGACTTTTCCTTTCGGATGCGCCGCCGGCAAATCCATCACACCGGTATCCGCGTGATACACAAACATCTCAAAGCCGCCGCCAAAAATATTGCCGACAACCAAATCGCCATTTGTGCCCAAGAACCGGATGGTTCCAATCTCGCACATTGCCGAAGTCATCACGCCATCGCCGGGACGTTGCGGGAGTTGGATCGTTCGCTTGATCTTCATCGCTTCCGTATCCCACACGATAAACTTCGCACGATTGGTTCCGATATAGATTTCCCGGCGGTTCGGCGAAGCCGCCAGACTCCAGAGTTGCTCGCCGGCAACCAGCGGGTCTTCGATGTGCAACACTTTCTCCGACTCGGCGTCCACCGCCACGAGCCCGCCTTCCCGGCGCGTGCAGTAATCGGCGCGGCTGATGTAGTAAATCTGGCCGTTCGGCGTCGCCACAATCGCGCTCGGCCGGTGCTGGCCGTCATGTTCCAAGTTCAGATTCAAGATGTGCCGGGGATTGTTGGCCGCGTCTTTCCCCCAATTATCCGTCGGCTTCGTCACGTCCACACGCGTCAACACCGCATGCGTGTAGCTGGCGATAAACATCTTGTTCTTCCAGTTCGTGAAGAAATGCAATTCGCCACCGTGAACTTTCACAACATCACCGTGGTTGGTGAACTTGCCGGCTTGATCGACTTCCCACATATCGTGGCTGTAGCAGCTCCCGTAAAACTTACTGTCTGGCCCGACGTTCCACTGGAACATCGCTTGCGGATGTTTGTATGGCCCGTGCAATCGCACGCGCGTCGTCTTTTTCGCCAGGAGATCCACGCGGTATTCACCGACCACCAATGTGCGTTCGCCGTGCAACGACCAGCCGTCGCCTTCCGGTGCATCGTCCGGCAACTGGCCGATCAACGCAAACTTTCCGGTCGCAACTTCCAGCCAGCCGACGCGCCGCTGTTGCCGGACCAAGGCGCGCCCGCCACAATCCAGCAACGCCGTGGGCGTGCGATTCCATCCGCCACGCGTTTGTAATACATACGCTTCAGCGCCGGTCACCGGGAATGGCGGCGTGACGAGTTCCGCGGTGCGCGCATCTGCAAAAACCTGCCCAGCCCAAACCAGATTCCCAATCACTGTCGGCATACCGACGCTGGCCGCCACCCGGCGCGGATCAACCGACTCACCGGGTTTACCCCAGACCACGCGAGTCTGACGCGTAACCGGATCGAACACCGTCAGACACGAGATCGGATACTGGCTCGTCCAGATGCGGCCGTCCGGCGCGGTGCCAATCACCATATGCGTTCCCGGCGCGTAGAAAAATTCATCCGGCGTCACATCCGGAAATGCCGTCCACTCATTCGAGCGTGGGTCGAAACAACGCAATGACCTAGTTTGCACAAACCAAATCCGACCATCACGGTCAAAGTCCATCGAGTATTGGATTGGCAAATCGCAGACGGTGCGCGGTTGGAGCGTGCGCCGGTCAATCTCCACCAAATGTTTCCGGTCCGACAGCCACAGCAGCGGCCGGTACGGGTCAACGCCAAGACATTGGGTGGAGTCGATACCGTCAAAGCCGATCACGTCTTGCCGGTCCGAGTCCACTTCTACCGCGATCAAGTCCGCCCCGGTCGATGAACCGGTCCATTCGCCGAAGAAAACCTGGGCCGGCACACCGTTTATCGGCGGCGCGTACGCGGCCGCCCAGATACAAAACATGTTTTGGCCCGGCGTGCAGAGTTTTCGAAAAGCCGGCGTCGGTGGAATGGCGTTACTTGGGGCGTTCATCGGTTTATTTAATTTCTCCAAAAATGCTAAGGCCATCACTGATGTAGAGCCGTCCATCCGGCCCTTCTTTTGTAGCAAATCCCGGCAACGGTTCTGGATAAGCCAGTGTTGTTTTGCCGGCGGCATCGAACTCATACAACGCGCCGAGAATAAACAGCAGCACCGCCGGCTTGTGGTGCAATTGGAATACGCCAAACACCTTCCCGCGCGGATGCGGCGCCGGCTCGTCCATCACGCCGGTATCGGCGTGGTACACGAATAAATCAAAAATCCCGCCAAACCGGTTCCCCACCACCAAATCGCCCACGGCTGCCATAAATTTGAGCGTCCCGGTTTCGGACATCGCCGAGGTCATCTGGCCGTCGCCTTCTCTGGGCGTGAGACGGATCGTCCGCTTGATCTTCATCTTCTCCGTGTCCCAAACAATGAATGTTCCTAAGTTCGTTCCGATGTAAATCTCCGGTCGCGTCGGGGACACCGCCAGCCCCCACGGCTGTTCGCCGGGAACCAGCGGGTCTTCGATATGCAGCACTTTTTCCGTCTCCGCCTCCACCGCCACGAGCACGCCCTCCCGGCGCGTGCAGTAATCTGCGCGGCTGATGTAATAAACCTGCCCTTTGGGCGTCACCGCAATCGCACTCGGCCGGTGCTGACCATCGTACTTGATTCCCAAATTAAGAATGTGCCGGGGATT
>JBAWWR010000140.1:0-5478 GCA_037146675.1 Verrucomicrobiota bacterium
TTGCCGACGCGGCCGGTCATTGGTCGCTCAAGTTGGATGCGCTGGACGCGGGCGGTCCGGATACCATGACCGTCACCGGCGCTGACACCGTGACGTTTGCGGATGTGCTGGTCGGCGAGGTTTGGTTGGGGTCGGGGCAGTCCAACATGAACCACTTCCCGTCGCTCTGTTTCAAGGACGCGGATGAACTCCACCAGCCCCGGGATGCCAAGCTTGAACAAGATGTTGCGCAGACCTGGCCTCAAGTGCGCTTGTTGCGACGTCCGCCCCGCGCGAACTCCTGGGAACTGGCAACACCCGAAAACAACCTGAAGTTCTCCGCTCTGCTCTTTGAGTTTGGTATCCAATTACAGGCGGAACTGAAAGTACCGGTGGGACTGATTGTGGGTGCCGAGGGTGGCACCGCTTCGAGCGTCTGGATTCCCAAGGACGCCTTCGACAAGGACGAAGCCATTCAGAAAGCCGTTCTGGCCGACAGCCCTAGACTGGAGGCCAAGCGTCTGAAAGCGCAGGAAGAATTGGCCCAATGGAAGCAAACCCCGGCCGCGACAAATCCAGCCGCAGTGCCGCCCGTCCGAGTGCCGATCCGGCCGGCCGAACTGGTGGGCATCGGCCAGAACTACCGGCGGTTTGTCCAGCCCAATGCACCCTTCGCCATCCGCGGCGTGCTCTGGGATCAGGGCGAGTCCGACACCAGCATCGAGGGCGTGGACCAGTACACCCTGATGGGAGCGCTCATCGCGGCCTGGCGCAAAGACTGGGGCCAGGGCGACTTTCCGTGGGTCTACATTCAAAAGCCCAGCGGCTGGGGTTGTGCCCTGAACCCCGCCGACCCGCTGACCGCCCGCGCCGTGCCTTTTAAACAACTGCCGGACAGGATCCTGACGGATAAATATAATAACGGCCAAGGTCGCCTCATGTACGACCGCATCCGCGCGTATCCCAACACCGCCATGGCGTGTGTGAGCGATTTGGGAGTCGGACTTCATCCACTGGATAAGAGCGCGTATGCCACTCGCGCTGTCCGGGCGGCCCTGGCGCTCGCATACAAGCAGCCGATCGAGATCTACGGCCCGACATTCAAGTCCATGGCGGTGGAGGATGGCAAGGCTCGCATTCAATACAGCCATATTGACCGGGGGCTCGCGGTGCCGGCGGGGAAGCCCGTGCAAGGCTTCATCATTGCCGGGGAAGACAAGGTGTGGCATTGGGCCGACGCCAAGCTCGACGGCGAGACCGTTCTGGTCTCCAGCCCAAAGGTCGCCAAGCCGGTGGCGGTGCGCTACGCGTGGGCTGTAAGAATTCCTTGGGCCACCCTGTTCAGCCAAAACGGATTGCCAGCTCTTCCGTTTCGGACTGATGACTGGCCGGATTAATTACCTGAACTTGCTTTTGGCACTCGCATCACGCTTACGCAGGGAAGGGTAATAAGAATTAAGAATCATAGTTTATGGTTTGTTGATTGAATTGACTGCGATCGGTATGCATAATTTGAAGTGCGATGAAAGCAATCATGGTCATGTTCGACTCGTTGAACCGCCACCTGCTGCCGCCGTACGGCGGTGATTGGGTTCAGGCACCAAACTTCCAGCGACTAGCCGAGCGGGCGGTGACGTTTGATACCAGTTATGTCTGTTCCATGCCCTGCATGCCGGCGCGCCGAGAACTGCACACCGCCCGGCCAAATTTTCTGCATCGGTCGTGGAGTCCACTGGAACCGTTCGATGATTCCGTGCCGTCCATGCTGAGCCAGCGGGGCGTGTATACGCATCTGGTGAGCGACCATTACCACTATTGGGAAGACGGCGGGAGCACCTACCATAACCGGTACAATTCATGGGAATTCATGCGCGGCCAGGAAGGGGACCCGTGGATGGGGCAGGTGGTGGACCCGCCGCTGGGCAACGTGGTCGGGAGCAACGCAGGATCGGGGCGCGCGCACCGGCACGACCGGGTCAACCGGCAATTCATGCGCCGTGAAGCCGATCAGCCGCAGGCGAAAACCTTTGCGGCCGGACTCGATTTCATTCGGCGCAATCGCGATGCCGACCGGTGGTTCCTGCAAATTGAGACCTTCGATCCACACGAGCCATTCTTTACCCAGCCCCAGGATCAAGAACTTTACCGGGATCTGATTGGCGACGGCACACAACCGCTCAACGACTGGCCGGGCTACGGGCGCAGTTCCGCCAAAGGGGTGTGCCCCAAGCCAGACCAACTCCGCGGGCATTATGCCGCGTTGGTAACAATGTGCGACCGGCATCTTGGCAAGGTGCTCGACCTGATGGATGAGCTAAAGTTATGGGACGACACGCTATTAATCGTCTGCACCGACCATGGTTTCCTGCTTGGCGAGCACGATTGTTGGGCAAAGTGCCAGATACCGTTTTACGATGAGGTGGCCCACACGCCGTTTTTTGTCTGGGACCCGCGCTGCTGCAAAGCCGGCGAACGGCGGCGCGCGCTGGTCCAGCCCACGCTGGACATTGGGCCGACGTTGCTCGGTTATTTTGGCGTGCCCACCACAGCTGACATGCAGGGGCATGATCTAGCTGCCACAATCGCAGTGGACCAACCGGTGCGCGAAGCTGGCCTGTTTGGATTGTTCGGTGCGCAGGTGAATGTGACGGATGGCCGGTATGTCTACATGCGTGCTCCGCAGGATCGCACGAACTTGCCGCTGTTTAACTACACCGTCATGCCAATGCACATGCGGCAAATGTTTGGTGTTCAGGAACTGCAATCGGCCACACTTGCGCCACCGTTCTCGTTTACGAAAGGTTGTCCGCTATTGCGGATCCCGGGGTCAACTTGGGCCGTGGATGAACTGGTCTGGCAGACGGTGTTGTACGATCTTGCTGCCGACCCGAAACAAGAGCGCCCGCTTCACGACCCCAAAATCGAGCAAAAGATGATCGAGCATCTGGTTCGGCTGATGCGTGAAAACGATGCTCCCGCTGAGCAGTATGCGCGACTCGGATTGACCCGTTAGCTGAAAAGCTAGATGTGCAGCTTGGCGACAGAGTCTAGGATTGTCAGCGGGTCGTTGCGACCACCTTGCCCGATGGGGCGAGTGTGATGATGTCCTGTTTCTCGGGCGTCGAAACAACCAAGCGAATGCAGCCGCTAATCTCGTCCATTGTCAGATCGGAAACGGGGGAAGTGGTTTTCGTGACCGGCTGGATGACCGCTGCGAAACGGACGGCCTTACCCCGTCGGGTCACCATTGCCAGCGGTACGCGATCGGCAACACTTGCGCCAACACCGTCGCCAATCCGGATCTCCGTGCCCGGCGCGCCCGTTAACGTTAGGAACGTGGTCACCTCACCCCCGTCGAATTGCACCTTGATCGGCCCATTTGTTTTGCCCGTCAGCAGGTTTTTGATGTACTCCAGCCCCATCATCGCACTGGGCGGCGCGTTCTCCTGCTTCGCGGCTTCGCAGCGGACGCCTGTGCCGCGATTGTGGTACAGCCAGTCGAACCGGCGCTCCCTGTCGGCTGACAGGTCATCGAGAACCACGAGATAGGAATCGGTCAGGCAAAGCATCCGGCGATGTTTCACGCCGGGATACGCTGCGTCGCAGGCGACCGTCACAGCGGTGTAGTGGTCGGTGGCCTCGAAGAACTCAAGTTTCCCTTCGGCAGGCTGCTGCGATTGGCCATCGACGAGGACTGCGTTGTGCGAGGTGGTCGCCTTGTACCAGTTGCCGTGGATGGGCAACCGGTAGGCCTGGCTGGCTGCGCGCCCGGGATCGACGCCCAGTTCGCGGCCGAATCCGACAAGGACAAATGAGAGCTTGTCGATGCGCCCGTGGCAACCGCCATAGGGGCCGAACGTGACCGCGGCTGACAGGCCGGCCTCGCCGCGCGTTCGCAGAATGGCATGGCCGGCGGAGCGGAGAATCTCGCTGCCTCGCCAAGGCGCCGACACGCGCTGGTCGGTTTTGCGGCCGAACAGTACCGACTCCCAAATCGGTTTGTCGGCGAGCATCGGCACGAGCGCGGCGTCGCCGTAGGCCCGGTAAGCGCACTCGTTCAGGTTCCACTGGCTGAACGCGCGCCTGCCAACATCGTCGCCGAACCGCGGGAGCGTGCCGTCGGCCATCGCGTAGGCGGCTGGCAGCGTGAACATCTTTTTCAGGTTCGGGTGCGACCAGATGTCGATGCCGAGCCGCCGGGATCCCTCGGCCATCGCCACCAACGCCGAGAGCGTGTAGAAGTGGTAGCCCCAACTATTCTCGTACCACATGCCATCGCCGGTGACCGAAGCCTGCATCTGAAAGGCAAAGCCGTTGGCCGGGTTCTCAAGCGCTCGGCGGATCCAGGTCTCGTCGTCCAACCCCACTCCGCCCCAGATGAACGCGGCGTTGTGCCATGTCTGCCAGTTGGTCTTGCCGGCGTTATGGCCAGCAATGGTTTGGAGCATTGGCAAGAGCAGCCCCGCGCGGACGGCCTGCCGGTCTTGTGGCGTGAACGCCGCCGAATCGCGCACTAGGTCCCAGGCCGGACCGATCTCGGTCGCCAGTGCACTGGCCTCGGTTAATGTCTGCTCGAAGATGTGCCCGCCGCTCTTGTCCTGCTTGAGGTTGTTGGAGTGGAACGGATATTTCTGGTAACGCTCAGCATAACCGAGCAGCACTTTCGCGGCAAAGTCTGCGAACTCCTTCCGGCCCGTGATGGCATACGCCCATGCCGCGGCGTTCAGATTGGTGAGGTTTGCGTGATGCTGGCGCCCGAAGATCACATCATCGTACGGTGTGCCGGTATAAATCTTTCCGCAGGCGGGGCACTTGTGATGCGTGTCGTCCACCATCACGAGACCGGTCTGGCAGGGCTCGCATTGATACCACTGGTTGTGCTGGCCACCACTTGGCGGAAAGTTGAGCGGCTGGGCGAGGGCTTGTTCGGCTCGGGTAACAACGTCCGCCACGACGTCATGGTCCGGTCCCTGGCTCGCGTACGCTGTTTTGAGCCGCGCCAATTCCTCGGCAGTGCAGGCGATTTGTGGATGCGTGCGTGGGAGTTCGATTTTTGACATGGTCCAAGTCCAGTCTTGGGCTGAAGTCGTATTCAGCGCGGCCAGTGTGATGATCATGGCGATAGCCGTCACTGCACCGCCTCGGCGCGCGGGATGGTCGCGGTCGAAATTTCCGCTGGGATACCGCGGAGATGGAGGTCGAGGAATTGCCGGATCCGCCGCAGCGGCTCTGGACCTGCGGCGAAATTGTGATCCACACCCTCCAACGGAACCAGCAACGATGACGCGCCGGCCTGTTTTAAGGCCGCATCGAACCGCACTGAGTGCTGGAAGTCAACGAGGCTGTCGTGCTTGCCGTGAATCGTCAGGATTGGGGGCGTTTCTTTGGAGATATAAGTGATCGGTGAGGCTTCGCGGGCAACGTCCAGTTTATTGCTCAAGGGACCGCCGAGGAGACTGGTGACGTTGCTGCTGATTGACACGGCCATGCGGCCGGAGC
>JBAWWR010000141.1:0-5444 GCA_037146675.1 Verrucomicrobiota bacterium
CGTTAATTTGATTGCTGGACGATTAGCTCAGTTGGCTAGAGCGCTTCCTTGACATGGAAGAGGTCACAGGTTCAAGTCCTGTATCGTCCACCATCTTCAAAACCTCAATAAAATCGATAGTTTTAGTAGTGCTTCTAACTCAGGGGCGTCTTTTTTACAGCCAAAGGTCAGAACAACGACAGTTCAAGCTTGCTGTGTTATGGCTCACAGTAGTGTTAATTCACCGACGGTGAATCAGTTGCTGATAGCTCAATTCGCACTGTCGTTGATCGCGTGGGACTTCAGCTTGAGGAGAATCCTGAATAGATATTTTGTCGACGCGCGTCGCCAGTGGAGTCCTTCGGCTAGGTCGCAGCACCACGCTGCCAATGAGACCTGGAATTGCTGACTCCTATAATGGGTGATATCCAGTAGCGAGGGTGAAGCGCATTGTCGTCACGCGGCGACGATCTTACGATTTTACCGCAACTCTGTTTCTCAACCGCGAGTGGTACACGCCAGATTGTAGACATCCATTTGATACATGTACTGGCTCAACAAAAGCAGTCTGGTCATCGGACCTTGTCTTCATCGGATTTATGGGTTCACGGTCCCATTGCGACTTCAGGTCTTTTCTGCTATGGCTTAGCGCTTATGTATGCACACAAGCAAGGTCCCCGTGCCGAATACCGTGAGCAACAAGGGAAACGGGTGGCAGCCTCGCCAAGTCTGGCAGAGAAATACAGCAAGCTGAAATCCCTGACGGTCGATGTCGGTTACTTTGCGCCCAAAGGTCTCACCAAGTACAGAACCTTGACCTACGATGTAAACCTCGCCCATGCCAAGTCGGTCTTCCGTCTCGAGTGTTGTAATGCTGAATGCGTACAAGGTGACTTTGAGTTGACCAAGGAACTCGCCGCTGCGGCCGCAAAACGCACTAAAACGGTTGACGGTGAGTTGTGCTGTCAGGGTTGGCATAACAGTTTGTCGATCAAGAAGGTCAAGTGCAACCATGTACTTCGCTATAAACTAAAGCTAGGTTACTGACTGTGCATTCAGTGCCCTAGTCGCCGCCGTCCCCGAACCCTCCTCATTCGCTCTGTTAGCCATCGATGGGTTGGTTTTGGGTGGCTATGCTTGGCGGAAGAAGAAGCAGATGGCTTGTCCAGTAGTTGTAAATCTTGGTCGTAACCACAAATGACCCCACGGATAATTTCTTGGCTAATTCTAGCGGTGACTGGAACTGGTTTCGGTGTTGTGTTGGCTTGTTTTGATAGTCACTGGTGCCCGCGATTATGGCTAGCCAAGCTAAGTGGCAATCCATTGTTGAGGGATTCGGTTGAAGCAAGAAATCGTGATGTTCGACCAAATAGACTCAGCCAAAAAGTTAACGCAGCTATTAAGTTCGTATTACAAAATTACCGAGGGCATTGATACCTGTCGGAAAAAAGCAGACGACTTACTCGGTAGATGTGTAATTTGACTTACGGTTTTGGCAGTAATCGCAACAACCGGTCGCTGCGTTGGCGTTCGTCGTGGACAAACAAGGCATCAGCCGCTACGCGGAAATCAACGACAACCCCGGTCAATCGCCAAACCTCGCCGCAATCCAAGCCACACGGCGGCGTTGCAATAGCGGTCAGGCGCGGCTGACGTATTTGCCGGTGCGGGTGTCGACGCGAATGGTATCGCCGGGGTTGATGAAGATCGGAACGCCGACTTCAAAATCATTTTCAACCTTAGCGGGCTTGGTAACGTTGGTGGCAGTGTCGCCGCGAATTCCGGGCGGGGCTTCGAGTACCTTGAGTTCGACGACTGGCGGCAGTTCAATCTCGGCGGCCTTGCCTTCGACCTCCATCAAAGTACAAGACAGATTTCCGGTCAGGTATTTGGCGTAATCCGCCAGAAATTCTTCACTGAGTGTGATCGTCTCGTACGTTTCGGGATCCATGAAATGGTAGCCCGTCTGGTCCTTGAAGCTGAACTCGACCTTGCGGGTCATCATGTTGACAACTTCGATTGTCTCGGTCGAAGCGAAGCGAACGACGGAACTTTTGCCCCATTTCAAGCTACGGATTGTGGCCTGCACGAAGGCGCGCAAGTTGCCGGGCGTGCGGTGCTGCATGTCGAGCACGATGCAGACATCGTTATTGTACTTAATCGCCATTCCTTTGCGCATGTCATTAGCAGATGCCATAATTAAACCTCTTTCACTTTCACATCATTTTGAATTTCGGCAAGTCCTGTGAATCCACAAGACCGACCGGGTGTTTACTCTCATCGACAACAATCAAATCGTCAATCTGTCTTTGCTGAAAAATTCGCAGCGCTTCCACGGCCAGCGCCTCTTGCCGGATCGTGATTGGCTGTGGCGTCATCACGCGCGCCAGCTCCGTCTTCAAGCCATCAGCGTGTCGCGCAATGTGCCGGCGGAAATCCCCATCAGTGAACACGCCGGTCAGCCGGCCTTTCTTGTCCACCACGCTGATCATACCGGCCCGAGCTTTCGTCATCGCCAAGATCGCATCCTTGACCGACACCGACTCCGGTATCACAGGATTGCGCGCGCCGGTACGCATGATGTCTTTGACCTTCACCAACAGCGTACTGCCGATGGCGCCGGCGGGATGTAATTTTGCGTAGTCCGTCTTCTTGAACCCGCGCGCGTCGAGCACGCACATCGCCAACGCATCGCCGAGCGCCAACGTGGCTGTTGTGCTCGCTGTCGGCGCGAGATTGAATGGGCACGCTTCCTTTTTCACGTGGACGTTGAGCACCACGTCGCTGTGCTGGGCAATTTGCGATTTCGGGAAACCGGTTACGGCGATCACCTTCACATCAAAACGTTTGATTGCCGGCAAGATCCGCAACAATTCCGCGGTCTCACCTGAATAACTTAGCGCCAACACCACATCGCCATCACTCACCACGCCCAAGTCGCCGTGCAGCGCGTTCACCGCATCCAGCACCACGCTAGTCGTGCCGGTACTGGCCAACGTCGCCGCGATTTTATGCGCGATGTTACCGGACTTACCGACGCCGGTTACAATCACCTTGCCCTTGTTCCGCAACGTCTTTGTGAGCAACTCGACCGCCGCAGTAAACCCGCCATCGAGCCGTGCGCGCGTCTGGCGCAGCGCGTCAATCTCGATATCGAAGACAGTTCTGGCGTGTTTGATGTAGTCCATGAAATTCGCTGGCATCAACATAGGCAAAACGTTCCGCTTTGGCAAGGCCGGGAATCCTGCTAACTTACCGGCATGCGCCTTCCGCTCGAAGATAATTTCGACGACATCATCGGCAAAGCCTGCCGGGGCTTGCGGCTTCGCCTACCGGCCGGCCCGCGCGACAGAGCCAGTCTCCGCCAATTAGCCGCAACGCTCAGTTTAGGCGCGGACGCGCTCGTCGCCAGTTACCGGCAAACGTGGAATCCGCGCGATCCCGGCACGATTGCCGGCCTCGCGATGTTCACCACGCCCTTCGGCGACATGACGGTGAACAGCTATGTCGTCTTCGACCCGGTCACACGCGAAGCCGCCGCGTTTGATACCGGCGCAGACTGCACCGGGATGTTGGCGCTCGACGTGAATATCCGCCAAGTGTTTCTCACGCACATTCACGGCGACCACAGCGGCGACCTCGCCCGGCTCCAGCACCGGACAGGCGCACAGGCATTCGTCAGCGCGCGCGAACCACTGGCCGGCGCTGAGGCATTTGCCGACAGCCGGGAATTCCAGATTGGCAGTTTGCGCGTCCAACCGCGCCGGACATCCGGCCACACCCGTGGCGGCACGAGCTACGTGGTGACCGGCTTGGCGCGCCGGCTGGTCTTTACCGGCGACGCGCTCTTTGCCGGCTCGATGGGCGGTGCGTTGGTGGATTACCATGAAGCGTTGCAGACCAACCGGGAAAACATCTTCAGCTTACCGGCCGACACCGTCATTTGTCCTGGCCACGGCCCATTGACAACAATCGGCGAAGAGCAGCAGCACAATCCATTCTTCAGTCATTGATGCCGGTGGTGGCGGTGCCTTTGATAAAGGTTTTCTGCGTGAAGAAAAACTGCCGCTTTATCTGCAAAACCATGATCGGGCTGGCGGTCATCAGCTTGTGCCATTGGACGCCACCGCTCTGATTCTGGTAGAATTGCAAGGTGATCACCGAGACTAGGCCGCGTTCTTCAAGCACTACGGAGATTCGTCCGTGGCTTTTCGTGCCGGTGCTCTATGTCATGCAGGCGATACCGGCCACGCTGGTGCGCGAGGTGGTAACGCTCTTGTACAAGGATCTCGGGATTCCGAACGCCCGGATCGCGTTGTGGGTCAGCTTGCTGGGATTGCCGTGGATGTTGAAATTGTTTTGGGGGCCGGTGGTGGATTTGAATCTCACCCGGCGCCGCTGGGTGCTCGCGGCGCAATCGGTGATTATCGCCGCGCTGGCCGGACTGGCAGTCGGGCTGCGATTGCCGGCGTTCTTCCCGATTTCACTGACAATCTTATTCCTGATTGCCGTCGCATCAGCGACGCACGACATCGCGCTCGATGGCTTGTACCTGTTGGCGTTGACCAAACACCAACAAGCCGGCTTCGTCGGCGTGCAAAGCGCCTGTTTCCGTGCCGGTCGATTGCTGTGCACTGGTGGGTTGGTCTTTCTCGCCGGCATTCTGCAACAAACCGGCGTCTCCATCGTGGGTAGTTGGACACTCGTCGTGGTGGTATTGACCGGGCTGTACGGCGGCGGTTCATTGTACGCGCGCTGCTTTCTGCCACGCCTAGCCACGGATGTCCCGTCGGCCAATGTCTCGACTGCGGAAAATCGCGGTAACTTTCGCCGGACGGCATTCGTGATTCTGGCCGGCGTCTGCCTCTACGGCATCTTGGCCGGCGGATTGCGACTGGCGGGGCATGGCATCGGCTTGGCGGCATGGCGGCTCGATCCGACAGAAATTATTTGGAATGCCGGCATGCTCATTGCCGGCGCTGCATTGTTAGTTCCCATCGCCGCCGGCATTCGCGCGAGTCTGCGGGGAACAGTGATGGCGGACACCTTTACGACTTTCGTAAAACAACCGCGTTTTGGTGCGGTGTTGGCATTCATCCTGTTCTACCGGTTTGGGGAAGCGATGGTGACGCTCGTCGCGCCGCTGTTCATGCGGGACGCGCGCGCGATGGGCGGAATGGGACTCACGGTCGCCGAGGTCGGCGTCATCAACGGCGGGGCCGGCATCGTGGGCATCATTCTGGGTGGCATCGCCGGCGGCGCGATTATCAGCCGGTATGGATTGCGCCGCAGTTTCTGGCCGATGGTGGTGTGCATGCACGCCCCCAACCTGCTCTACGTGTGGGCCGCGTTCGCGCACCCACCCACTTGGACGATGTATGGCGTCGCCTTGATGGATCAATTTGGCTACGGCTTCGGCTTTGCCGGCTACAGCGTGTACTTGATGTACGTCGCCCAACACGGGC
>JBAWWR010000142.1:0-5428 GCA_037146675.1 Verrucomicrobiota bacterium
GTGGGCCAGTACAACGCCCGGCAGAGCGCGCCGCCGCCGCGGTTGGCATCGCGCATTTCGCCGGTGTGTACCGGTAGTTCCCGGTTGCCGAGTTCGCGGCGAATCGCGGCGATGACGCCGGGAATGGAATCGTCCACGACATCGAGATCGGGAAAGAGCTTGCGGGCGGCTGCGATGAGTTTTGGCGTGCTGGGATATGGTGGCGTGTGGTCCATGCCGTGAAACCCGATGAGATGCGAGGTCGCGGCGTTCACGGAAGTTTGCGCACGCAGCTTTTGCAAATACGGTTTCAAATACTGCGGGTGCCAGCCTTCGACATTGCGCAAGGCTTCATAGACATATGGATCGTGGTGGATCTGGCCGGCAATGCGGAACGGCAGTTTATTTTCCTGCGGAGCGTACGACCAATTATGATCGGGTGTGTCGTGGATGACGTTGGCGATCACTTCTTGGTAGAGCAGGCAGTAGAAGTTAGCGCGGGCGTATCGTGCTGTGAGGTGGATCGTCAACAATTCCGAACCGTTCGGGCTGCGCCAGCAAAATTCTTTCGGCAACGGTTCGTCGGCGATGCCTTTGTAAAGGATGGCCGACCGGATGCCGAAGCCGTTGTAGATTTGCGGAAGCTGGGCGATTTGGCCGTTCGAGCAGGGCGTGTATCCTTCCAACATTGCGCCGCCGATGGAATTCGAGACCTCGATGCCGAGTAGCAAGTTGCGGGCAATCGCTTCGCTGTGGATGATCGGAATATCCGGGAGCGTGTACCACGGTCCAACCAAAATACGCCCGGCTTTGATGAGCTGGGTCAACTGCTTGGTTTTCTCCGGCCGCAGACGCAGGTAGTCTTCCATGCAGATGACCTGCGCATCCATGTGGTAGTGCTTGAAGGCCGGGTCCTGCCGCATGATTTCGAGCAGTTGATCAGTGTAATGCACCAAGTGCCGGCGGTAGCTCATAAACGGGAGCATCCATTCGCGGTCCCAGTGGGTGGCGGAAATGACGTGCAGTGTTTGTTTCTTAACAGCGGGTTTCATAGGTTGCGGTTACTTTCCAAGGATGACCGGCAAGGCTTCGAGTAGTGAATTGACTTTGCTGTGGAGGAATGGCTCCGCGCCGCTCTTTTCGAGATTGCCACCGGTAATGCCAATGGCTGCGAAGCCGGCCAGCCGAATCGAAACAACACCGGCTCCAGAATCTTCGATGCCAATCACACGATGCCGACGCGCCGGTTCAATGCCCAGCCCAACGCGCGCTGTTTCCGAGTATAGCCACGGATGTGGTTTGGGAGCCAGTTCGCCGAGCGTGCCGACTTGGCCTTTGCGCAGGGCGTGACCGGCGCTGATGATGGCATCGTAAAATTCCAACGGGTCACCCATCTTGAGCGTGCGAAAAGCCGACAGAATCTCTGGCCACGCTTTTTCGTAGAGACCG
The DNA here is from genome assembly GCA_037146675.1 of Verrucomicrobiota bacterium. Lineage (GTDB taxonomy): Bacteria > Verrucomicrobiota > Verrucomicrobiia > Palsa-1439 > Palsa-1439 > CAINDI01. Next base: position 1,429 of record JBAWWR010000142.1, read on the forward strand.
GAAGTGACAAGGCCGATCTTGATCTTGTGCTCTTTGAGTTTCCGAAGGAACTCCGCGAGTCCCGGTGCCGGCTCAAAGGCATTCGGCCGCCCGCGACCGGCCATGATCTCGGCCATTTCTTGATGGACGATGTCGAAGTAGTGCCGGCGGGCTTCTTCCACGGTTTTGTGTGGGCAGTATTTGCGGATGCAGAAGCTCAAATGCTCGCTGACGGAGTGGCCGGAGACGTGCGGCTCGTCATCAGCTTCCAATTTGAACTGCGGATTGTTGAGCAAGCGTGCGGCGGTTTGCTCGATTACCCAAATCCAGAAGTGCTCGCTGTGAACGCTGGTGCCATCGAGATCCATCAACACTGCTTCGGCTGGACCTTCGAATCGCGCTGGAGCCAACGGATAAATAGCCGGCGCGCCCATTTGCGAGTTGATGTAAACGAGCGTTTTGTCGGCGTAAACAATCAGCTCCGCGACCTTATCGCGAGGCGTGAAGATGGCCGTGACGCCATCGCGGCCAACGCGGAACAGTCCGTTCCCACCAATTTCGAGCGCAAGGAAGTCGCGACTGACAATCGCGTCGCCTGAGGTTATTCCGGGAATATTCATAAGGTTTAAGTTAATTCCAAAAGTATCGAGATTCTTGGTTTCAATCAAGAACGGTCATTAGCTGATGAGGCCGCGCAATTCATCCAAACTGAGGTTTTGTACAAAGCCTTCGTCGCTGGTGACCATCTGGCTGATCAATTCCTGTTTCCGTTCCTGCAGCCGCACAATCTTCTCCTCCACCGAGCCGCGGGCAATTAGCTTGTACGAATTCACCACGCGATGTTGGCCGATGCGGTGAGCGCGAGCGGTCGCTTGTTCTTCGACTGCTGGATTCCACCATGGATCAAGATGAATGACGGTGTCCGCACCGGTCAGATTTAAGCCGGTGCCGCCCGCTTTCAAGCTGATGAGAAACACCGGAACAGCGGATTCCTGAAATCGCCGAACTTCACCGGCGCGATCCACCGTGCTGCCGTCGAGATAACAATACGGCACTGGCAACGCCGCGGCGACAAGCTTGAGTAGTTTCACGAATTGACTAAACACCAAGACCCGGTGCCCGCTGCTTACCGCTTCGTCAATTAATTCAAGGCACGTCGCGAGTTTCGCCGATGGCTCTTTCCATTCGTGCTCTCCCGGCAACAAGCCAAGATGACAACACGCTTGGCGGAGTCGCAACAACGTAGTCAACACCGCGAGCCGGCGTTGCGATTCCTTCGTGTTTTCAAAAACTTCCCGGCGCCCTTGCGTGAGAATAGATTGGTAGACAGATTGCTGCTCGTCGGTCAGATCGCACCAAGTAATCTGCTCAATCTTCGCCGGCAAGTCGCGCGCGACCTCGCTCTTCATCCGCCGCAACACAAATGGGCGGAGCCGTTGACGCAATCGTTGCAGCGCCGTCGCATCTCGCTGCTTGGTAATCGGAATTTCGTACCGGTCGCGGAACTCCGTTGCCGGTCCGAGATAATCCGGCATCAAGAAATCGAAAATCGACCACAAATCGCCTAGCGAGTTTTCCATGGGCGTACCGGTCAACACCAACCGTTGCTTCGCGCGCAGAGATTTCACTGACTGCGCGTTCTGGCTGAAACGATTTTTAATGTGCTGCGCTTCATCCAGCACAACGGCTTGCCATTCGATTTTCTTATGTTCGGCTACATCCCGGCGCAGCAACGCATACGATGTAATGACCAAATCATACTTGGCCAGCTCATTGAATTGCCGGTCCGCGCCGTGCAGCACTAACGTCTTCAGTTCCGGTGTGAACCGTTCGACTTCTGCCTGCCAGTTCGCGAGCAAGCTTGTCGGGCAGACGACCAACGACGGCTTGGCTTTCAATGACGCCAACCAGACTAGTGCTTGCAGCGTTTTTCCCAAGCCCATCTCGTCGGCTAGAATTCCAGCGAGATTGTTGCCGGCCAGCTGGTGCAACCAGTTCACGCCGTCGCGTTGGTATGGTCGCAGCAGCTCCGGCAAGACGAGCGGTGGAACCGGTTTAATCTCCACTGGCACTTGCCACGTAGCGCGGAGCGGCGTCTCACGCAATGCTTCGGAGAGATAGGGTGCGAACTTTCGGTCAACTTGGAGGCCTGCTTGCGATTGCGTCGCCTGACAATCAAAAATGACATTCTGAAACTGCGTAATCGCCTCGCTCGGCACAAGCGCGATCCGGCCGTCGGCTTGCCGGTGATGCGCCGCGCCTTTCTGAAGCATCCGTTGCACTTCCGCCGGGCTAAGCGCCAACGCACCGGCGGCGTTCTTGTATGTCAAATCAAGCGCGAGCCAGTTCTCACCGGAACCGTAAATGGCGACTTCCGGTTCGATGCGGTCGCACTTGCGAAGGAAGTTGGCGAACTGTGCGCCGTATTCCACTTTCCATTTCTGCTCCCAGACCGGCAAGACGTTAGCGAGAAAGCGGCCGACGCAATTTTCCGACGTCAGCCGGTAGCCTTTCCCGTACAATTCAAAACCTGATGCCGTAATTTCTGCGCGGCTCAACGGTTGATAACGCCAATACCGGAACGGATGTTCAGGATCCGGCGTCCAATCGTTTTGCGCCGGCATTTTTACTTCCAAATTCAAACCATTCAGCCCGCCGTCTAGCACCGCGTGAACCTGCGCCGGTTTCTCGACGAACTCCAACATGTCAAACCCACCACCGAACTGCACTTCCAGCTGCGTTTCTAGCGCCGGGAACTCGTGCTGATAGAAGCGGATAAATTCCGCCCGCGTGAGCCGGTGTTCACCTACCGCGTAACCAGCCGGCAGTGGAATTGTCCGGGTAAGCGTTTTGCCGTCGAAACTCCAACTTCCTAGTGCGTCACCTACCGGAGCAGTAGTCGTCGATAAGCGCAGACAGAGCTCGCCGGTCGGTTCCAGTTCTAGATTTAGCTGCGGGCGGGATGCCGCGTTTCGAATTTGGATTTGTGTTTTTTTGCCTAGCCAGACACGCGGATGATTCGTCAACGCGCCGAAGAAGCCGTTAAAATCTTTAGCCGCCAAAATCCAGACGCCGATCTGCTTGCCGGCTGAAAGCACAGCTTCGTCTGCGTCGCCGATGGCATACGTCGGTTCTTTGGAAATCGCATCGAACGGCTGAAACGGCGCACCGGCAACACTGGCTTCGAGAATGATTCGCAATTCACCTTTGCGCCAAGCTTCCGGCAAGTTCAGCGGCAGAAGAATCATCAGCTCAAGCCGCGGGTTTTCAGCGCCGGCTTCTTCTGCCGGGATTAGCTTTAATCTTGGCTCCGGTTTTGGTGGCGCCGTTGCCCATTTGGTTTTTCCGGGCGCCATTGTCGCAAAAACAAGCGCTAACACGTGCGCGCAGATTGTGCCGTCGACGCGCGCAGGACGGCAGGCGCAAAGATTTTCAACTTCGGTGGCGCGGTCGCCGAGTTTGAGCCGGGCATTGATAGTCGCGCCGCCGCTGGTGCGAACGGTGCCGGAAAGAAACGGCGGTTCCCAGGTCCAATTTAAAACCGCACCGGCAGCGGCCAGCGCCCGGCCTTCCTTCTCGGCACGCCAGTCGCCGAGTTCGCGCAGGAGTTCTTTGGAAATCTGTGGCCGATTTGGTTCTGCAGCCATCGTGCCCATAATTACCGGTAGACCACCCGGGTTAACGCGAAGTGCCGGCGAGATTCAGTGCGATGACACCACCGACAATGGCCACCGTGCCAATCACCTTCAGCGGTGTGAATGATTCGCGAAAATAGACCGCGCCAATCCCGGCGATCAGCGCGACGCCGGCCCCACAGCAGATTGGATAGGCAATGCTGAGTTGGATTTTTTTGAGCGCCACTGTCAGGAGAAAAAAATAGGTGCAATAGAACAGGCCCATCAAGCAGGTCGGCACAAGTTTGGTGCAACCTTCCGAAAGCTTCATGCAGGTTGTGCCGGCAGCTTCGAAAAGAATGGCAAATAGTAGGATAATCCAATGCATACAATTCCGTTGTCGAACG
>JBAWWR010000143.1:0-5411 GCA_037146675.1 Verrucomicrobiota bacterium
GTCGGAATCGAACCGACTCATAGAAGTTTTGCAGACTTCCGCCTTCCCACTTGGCGAACCCGCCCTCCAGTTAGCGTGCCGAAATTAGCACGCACTTCCGGTAAACGCAAGATTTCGCATTGCCGGCACCGGTCGCTTCCGTTATAAGCGGTGGCATGAGCGCGCGCAGCATCGCCTTGGCCAATCAAAAAGGTGGCGTCGGCAAAACCACCACCGCCGTCAGCATCGTCGCCTGTCTGGCCGAACGCGGTCAGCGCACGTTGCTGATCGACCTCGACCCCCAAGCCAACGCCACCAGCGCGCTCGGCCTCGAAAAACTTTCCGGCGGCAGCGTCTATCAAGCATTGCTCGGCTCGACTGCGCTTGCGGAGTCAATCCGTCCCAGCGGCCTTGCCAACCTCGACATTATTCCCAGTGAAGTCGACTTGGCGGTTGCTGAAGTGGACGTCGCACGAACCGAAAATTATGTGCAACGCCTCCGCAATGCATTACTCCCAATCCGGCAAGCTGATCGATACGATTACATCCTCATTGACTGCCCACCGTCGCTCGGCATTCTGACCATGAACGCGCTCGCCGCCGTGGACAGTGTTCTCGTGCCGATTCAATGCGAATACCTCGCGCTCGAAGGTCTCGCCGTCATCACCCGCGTCATCAACCAAATCCGAACCAGCGGCGCCAATCCCGATCTCGATCTCATCGGCGTGGTAATGACGATGTACGATGGGCGCACCAATCTCGCTCAGCAAGTCGTCAACGAAGTCCGGAAACATTTCAGCGACAAAGTTTTCAAGACGCTCATTCCGCGTACCGTCCGCCTCGCGGAAGCGCCGAGCTTCGGCAAGCCGATTACCGTTTACGATTCCGGCTCCTACGCCGCGCTAGTTTACCGGTCGCTAACCGACGAAATTTTAGCACGCGCCAACCCACCGGGTTGAACCGCCGGCATCCCGGTATGAAAGCGATTCGCGTTCACCAATTCGGACCGCCGGAAGTTTTGCAATTAGAAACGCTGCCGGATCCAGTACCGGCCGCCGGTCAAGTTCTCGTCCGCGTGCGCGCCAGCGGCGTCAACCCCGTGGACACTTACATCCGTGCCGGCAACTACGGCACATTGCCGGCCGTCCCGTACATTCCCGGTTCGGACGCAGCCGGTACGGTCGCAGCTGTCGGCGATCAAGTTCCTGAATGGCGTGTTGGCGATCGCGTCTACATCGGCGGCACGCTGGCCGGGCGCGCGCTTGGCGCATACGCCGAGCTCGCCGTGTGCGACCGCCGGCAAATCCACCGGCTAAACGATCGCGTCAGCTTCGAGCAAGGCGCAGCCGTCAACGTGCCCTACGCGACAGCTTACCGGGCGCTCGTCCACAAAGCGCACGCGCAGCCCGGCGAGGCCGTCCTCATCCACGGCGCGAGCGGCGGCGTCGGCTTAGCGGCGGTCCAGTTGGCGCTGGCGCTCGGCTTGCGCGTGATTGCCACGGCTGGCTCGGAACGCGGGTTGCACATCGTCCGCGAACAAGGCGCACACGTCGTGCTCGATCACCGGCAACCAAATCACCTCGACCCGCTGGCCGATCTCACAGTCGGGCGCGGCGTGGATATTGTTTTGGAAATGCTGGCCAATGTAAATCTGGCGCACGATCTGACGGTGTTAGGAAAGAACGGTCGGATCGTCGTAATCGGCAACCGGGGCAGCATCGAAATCAACCCACGCGAAATCATGCGGCGCGAAGCCAGCGTTACCGGCGTCTTCCTATTTAACGCCACGGCCGACGAACTCTTGAGCATCCATGCCGCGCTGGAAGCCGGGCTCGCCAATGGCACTTTGCGTCCGGTGGTCAATCAGCAATTCGCACTCGCCGATGCCGCCCGCGCCCACACCGCCGTGCTCCAGCCCGGCGCCTGCGGCAAAATCGTGTTGATTCCATAACCGATCCGAAATTGTCAGTACACTGAAGCAATATATGAACACAACTTTTGAATGCAACCAATGTGGTCAGTATATTGCGATAGATGAATCTAGCCTAGAAACGGAAGTAAACTGTCCAAAGTGTAAGGTGTTACTGACTGTGCCTGATTCAAAACTACGGAGCTGCCCAGATTGCGGTCGGCAGGTATCCAAACGAGCGGCGTCCTGTCCCCAGTGTGGTGCGCCTGTCGCTGTGGCTCCGGGAACAAAATCATTTTCAGTGTTGGCGGAAATGAAAAACCAAGCAGAACAGAGCTTCTTTGAAGCTGCTGGAGTATCCGTTACCAATACGCGGGCAAACCTAAACGGCACAACCTACTCAATGGCAAATATCACATCGGTAAAATGCCAAGTGACACCACCAGACACTAGTACCGCGAAGTCTTTAATCAAAACTGCGATTGTCATATTAGTGATTGGGCTTCCAGTTCTATCTGCTGCGTTCGCACTTGGCGCGGTTCTTGTTCTGGTGGGCATCATTTTGCTTGCGGCTGGTATTTTTTTACGAAAAAAGGCAAAACCGTTCTATTCGATAATCATCGGGAGCGCGGGTGGCGAAACAGATGCTTTGACATCACAAGACGGCAAATCAATCCAAGCAATTGTTGCCGCGATAAATCAAGCCTTTGTCCATCGTGGCTGATACGCCATAAACCCCACTTACTGATAATGGGACAGCGAAACTTGAAAACAAGCTCGCTAAGAATACTAAACACGTCGGGCATTGACTCTTGATATACGGGCAATGGATACCGCATCTTCATCATAGTCGATTTAGAAGTTTGGTGAACCTTTTCAACATGGCAATTGTGACGTACACTATCGTCAAATTCCTGTTCCTAGGAAACCATGGCGACTTGGCTGATTAATCTGGCAGTCGGGGCAGTGGGCGCGGCAAGCGTCATCACGCAGTTGGTGCTGATGCGTGAAATGCTCGGCGCGTTCGCCGGCAATGAACTCGCGCTCGGCATCATGCTCGGCAATTGGTTGCTACTGACCGGCATCGGGGCGTGGCTCGGCCGCAAATCCGACAAACTCCGCCAGCGCGAGACCGTTTTCATTACCGGCTTGTTGCTCGTCGCGCTATTGCCACTAGCGCAACTCGTTTTGCTGCGCTTGCTACGGAATGTGGTCTTTCTGCGCGGCACAACGCTCGGCGTCGGCGAAATATTTACCGGCAGTTTTGCATTGTTGCTGCCGTTTTGTCTGATGACCGGCTTTTTGCTGACACTGGCCTGCGGGCTGACCGGCAACATCGGCGGAGTTTATGTCGCGGACGGAATCGGCAGCGTGGCCGGCGGTGTGGTTTTTAGTTTCGTCCTGATTCGATATTTTGATCACTTCGGAATCCTGTGCGTTCCGGCCGTCCTGACGCTGGCGGCAGCCGGGTGTTACCGGCGGTGGCGATTGGTGGCAGTACTGTTGTGCCTCGGCGTGGCCGGCGCGTGGCGGTGGAATGTGGATGCATGGTCCACGGCGCGGCAGTTCCCAGGCGAGCGAGTTGTGTTGCGTGAGAACTCGCCCTACGGCCGGCTGGTGGTCACGGAATCTGCCGGGCAATTCACTTTCATCGAAAACGGCTTACCGGTCATCGCTACACACAACGTCGAGCAAATCGAAGAGACCGTGCATTATGCAATGGCACAGCGACCGACGGCGCGGCGCGTGCTACTCATCGGCGGCGGCGTAGCCGGGACAGCGCAGGAGGTTTTGAAATACCCTGTAGCCGCTGTCACCTACGTCGAACTCGATCCACTCATCATCACCGCCGGTCAACGCTTCCTGCCGGCGGCGCTCGAACACGTCCGCGTCATCAACACCGACGGCCGGTTGTTCTTGAAACAGACCAGCGAAAAATTCGCTGTCGTGATTGTGGACCTGCCGGCACCGGTCACCTCGCAGCTCAACCGGTTTTACACGACGGAGTTTTTCGCCGCAGTCAAACACGTGCTGACGGCGGATGGCGTGGTGGCGTTCGCGGCGGGCCGGTACGAGAATTACGTCAGCCGGCAACTGGCGCGACTATTGGCATCGGCAAACTGGACAGTGCGCGAAAGTTTTCCGAACGTTCTGGTGATTCCGGGCGGACGCGTATTTTTCGTAGCGTCAGCCGGTGAGCTGACGCTGGACATTGCGACGCGACTCGAACAGACCAAAATTCCAACGCAGTTTGTACAGCGGCATTATCTCAACGCGCTGCTGACGCCGGACCGATTGGCGGACGTGCAACGGGCGTTGACGGCACCGGCCGCCGTGAACCGGGATTTCAACCCGGTCTTATATTTTTATCATCTCCAAAACTGGTTGAGCCAGCTCCCGGTTCGATTCGGCTTGCTCGAAGCCGTGGTGCTGACGGCGCTGGGAATTTATTTATGGCGGCTGCGGCCGGTCACGCTGGCGATTTTTGCGGGCGGGTTCGCGGCATCGGCATTGGAGATTGTGTTATTGCTCGGTGTACAGATTGCGTGCGGCGCGTTGTACCGGCAACTGGGCGTGATCGTGGCGACATTCATGGCTGGGCTGACAGTTGGGGCGTGGGTGTCACGCCAGTGGCCGGTAGGCCGGCTGGCGGGGTTGGCGTTTGGCGTGGCGGCAATCGCGGCGGTCGTCCCGCTGGTGCTGCAATATGCCGGCAACCTGCCGGTCATTGTAACGGTGACGTTTGCGCTGGCGGCGGTGGTGGGGATGGAGTTTCCGGTGGCGAGCCGAGAGAATCCAGCCGGCGGCGCGGCAACGGCGGGCCGGTTGTACGCAGCGGATCTGGTTGGGGCTTGCCTCGGCGCATGGCTGGCGAGTACCCTCTTGATTCCATTACTCGGCGTGACGCTGGTGTGCGTGTTGACGGCGGTGTTGAACGGCGTGGCCGGCGTGGTGGTGTGGCGGCGAAAGATTTAAAGCATGGCACGCGTTGGACATTTTACAATCAAGACGTTGCGAATTAGCAGTTGGCCGCTGCTGGTGCTGCTAATGTTGTATCTGGTGACCGGGTTTGCGATGAGCGGCCGGTACGGGTTTGGCGTGTTGATGACTGCAAAGACGGCACTCGGATTTCACAAACTGTTGCACGTGCCGTTGCTGACGCTGTTGCCAGTGCACGCAATCTGTGCGATTTATTTAGCGTTACGACGATGGCGATGGATCAAAATTCGACGCCGGTAAGCACCGGGTTGACGCGCCGGCAAGTATTGAGGTATGGCGCGGCGGGCTTGGTGTGTTTGGCTGGTGCCGGCGGGTTGGTGGAATATTTCCGGCGGGTGATGGCAAACGATCTGCCCGGCGACATTTTCAAGGGCAACGCGCCAAACGACGAAGTGTGGGCGCTCTGGCAGAAACGCGGTTGGACGAAAGAGTGTTATCACTACCTCAAGCTCGACAACAACGTGCAGTGCAAAATCTGCCCGAACAACTGCATCCTCGCGCCCGGCGACCGGAGCCATTGCCG
>JBAWWR010000144.1:0-5345 GCA_037146675.1 Verrucomicrobiota bacterium
CCGGTTGGGGGTGTAGCTCAGTTGGCTAGAGCGCCTCGTTCGCAACGAGGAGGTCGTGGGTTCGAGTCCCTTCACCTCCACCAACCTCAAACTTCATGAATCCCATCGTGCTTAATCGGTCCCAGCTGACCAACGAAGAAATTCAACGCTACTCTCGGCATCTCCTCTTGCCAGAAGTCGGCTTGGAAGGTCAGGAGCGGATTAAGGCCGCGAAAGTTTTACTAGTTGGCGCGGGCGGATTAGGATCGCCGGTCGCGCTTTACCTTACTGCTGCCGGCGTCGGCACTATCGGCATGGTCGAATTCGACACGGTGGATTTCAGCAACCTCCAACGACAAATCCTGCATTTTACTCCTGACGTTGGCAAATCCAAGCTCCAGAGTGCGGCAGAAAAACTCACCGCCATCAATCCGCAGCTAAATTTTATTTCGCACCCAGCACGTCTCACCAGCGCTAACGCACTCGACATCATCCGCGATTACGATCTGGTCGTGGACGGCACGGACAACTTCCCGACCCGGTACCTCGTCAACGACGCTTGCATGCTGCTGCGCAAGCCGAATGTGTACGGTTCAATTTTTAAGTTTGAAGGCATGGCCAGCGTGTTCGCGCCGCACTTGGGTGGGCCATGTTACCGGTGCTGGTATCCCGAACCGCCACCGCCCGGCAAGGTACCGAATTGCGCCGAGGCCGGCGTGCTCGGGGTCATCTGCGGTGTCATCGGCAATATCCAGGCCACCGAAGCCATTAAACTTATCCTCGGCCAAGGCGATTCACTCATGGGCCGGTTGCTCCGCTTCGACGCACTGGCGATGACGTTCCGACAACACACAATTCCAAAAGATCCGGCCTGCGATGCCTGCGGTCCGAATCCGACAATTACAAGACTGATTGATTACCCGGCCTTTTGTGGAGTTGATCAGAGTACAACGAATATGAATGAAATAACTGACGACATCAGCGTCGAAACCCTCCAGCAAATGCGCGCCGACCGACAAGACTTCGTGCTCGTGGATGTGCGAAATCCTGACGAGGTAGCGATCTGCGAGATTACCGGCTCGGTCAAACTGCCATTGCCGGAGTTGCCGCAACGGTTTAAGGAATTGCCGACGGACAAGCTTATCGTGTTGCACTGCAAAATGGGTGGTCGCAGTGCCCGGGCTTTGCAATTTCTCCGCAGCCAAGGTTACCGGCAGCTCAAGAACGTTACCGGCGGAATCACCGCCTGGGCCGAGCGCATCGAACCGACAATGCCTCGTTGAGACGCCGCAGATTATCAGTACGCCAGCAAGGCGGTTCCGCGCTTGTAATATTGACAACTGAACCGGCATAGTTCCGGCGGAGAGATTTGCAGACGGACAGTGTTCACCAATCAAATAATGCAAGCGGAACGCAAGACAGGCGCTAGGCTGGCTGGGCTAGCCTCTGTGGTGGTAGTGGCGTTGTTTGGTTTATTTATGGCCGGCTATTTCGTGCCGGCGTATGAGGGCACCGATCAGAATGGTTATTTATGCTCGGCGCGGCGCATGGCGCTGACCGGTAGTGCAGCTAAGCACACAGCACACCCGCTCGAATACGTTACCGGCAATGTGGTAAAGACCGGTCCCGGTCTGTTCTACGCGAAATATCCACTCGGTTATCCGTGGCTAGGCGCGGCGGCTTACCAGCTTGGCGGACCGGTTGCAACGTTTGTGGTGAATCCGGTTTTGGCGGCACTAGCAATTGCCGGAATATTTCTATTGGCACGGGCAATGGTAAACACCTACGCTGGCGTGTTGGCGGCAATTTTGTTGGCGACGAGTCCTTGGCACACATACTTAGGGTTATCGGCGTTGAGCCATTCAGGAGCGATCGCATTCGCGATTTGGGGAATGTATTATTTGTGGCGCTGGGTCGAGAGCGGTGGCCGCGGCAATGCGTTGGCGGCAGGGACATTGACGGCTTACACGTACACAATCCGTTATTCCGAGGCATTGCTAGTGTTGCCGGTGATCGCGATGATGGTGTGGCGATATTGCCAATTACCAGAAGGCGCAACGCCGACAGAACACAACCGACAGGTCGTGCGCTGGCGACAAGAAGTATTGTTACTGCTGACCGGTGCGGCGGTAGCAGTGCTGCCATTGCTGATATTCCACTGGATCGCGTTTGGCGCCCCGTGGCAGACCGGCTACGGACTCTGTGGAGAAACGACCGGCTTTGGGTGGAATTGGTTCGTAGAGAACTGGTGGTTGATGTTGACGAAGCTGAACACGCCGGGGTTGTGGCTGGTGTTTCCGATTGGGTTGGCGGGGTTGGCGTATGTAGCCGTGCACGACGCGCGACGAGCAACGCTGTTGGGGCTGTGGATCTTGCCGCCGGTGCTGCTTTACACGGCATACTACTGGGCGCCACAAGGCGATGGACTTGGATATTTGCGATTTTTTGTGAGTGTGTGTCCGGCATTAATCGTCTGCGCGTTGATTTTATTGTGTGAAGCAGTGCCACCACGACAGGTCTGGTCAGTGGCGCTTGGTTTGTTCGTCGCGGTAGCGGCGACGTTTAACATGCGTGTCGCGATTAAGGATGCCGGCACGCAAGCCGACCGGCTCCGGCAATGGCAGTCCACCTGGACGACCGTGCGCCGGTATGTGCCAGATGGCGCGATAATCATGGCGACGGAGAGCGTGTTGGACAGCATTGAATTTGTCGGCAGTTACGAATTGTATTCATCGGGCACGTTTGACAGGAAAATGCTCACTTGGCGGACAGACGTGTTGAAGAAAGACGGCCCGGCACCATTTCAACGTCTGAAAGCTGAGGAGTTGGTGAATGCGCTAGGCAAAATGAATGACAGCCAGTTGGCAGCGCTCCAACGGTCGCTGCTGACGAGTAATATCGCCGCCGGGCGGATGGTCGTGGTGCTCGCGTCGCCAGATCAATTGCGTACGGTACGCGGGCGGCTCGGCGATGCTTTCAGCTACGAACGCCTGACGGAATGGTATCAGGTCAGCTTTACTAAAGATGACGAAATGCGGCCGGCGCTCTGGGCGCTCTACCGGCTCCAACCACGCAGGAAGAATCCACCGGCATTGGAAAGCCTAACCGGGGTTGAGGAGAAAATTGATCGCCTACAATTTCACATCCACACATTGCACGATGAGTTTGACGAAAAATATCCTGGTGCGCGGCAAAAGTGGAATGAGGTTGCTGACATGGAAAAACAAATTCGGGAATTGCGCGATAAGGCCAAACAACTTCAGGCGCGCCAGATTCCAAGCTTGACCGGTAAGACCACGGTAACAAATATGCCGGCAGTAACATCAGCAAGACGATGAACCGCAAAAAAGCATTTACCCTAATCGAACTACTGGTGGTGGTGGCGATCATTGCATTGCTGGCCGGGATGTTATTGCCGGCATTGACAGCCGCCCGGCAGAAGGCACGGGCAACGCAGTGCTTGGGTAATCTCAGGCAACTCGGCCTCGCTACGCTGTCATACTGGGACGACAACAGCGGCAAGCTGCAAGGCATCAGCGGCTACTATGTTCAGGCCAATGATCCATGCGCCGCGCAAAGCTGGACAGTCGGCCTTTTGCCGTATACGAAGACGACCCAAATCTTGCTCGACCCCGGTTGGCCGTCTTACGCCACACCGCTGGCGGTCGAGTACTATTTAAACATGCTGCCAAGTTATATCGCATCCAGTGCGACTGGCCCGATCACCGACTGTGGGAGTGGTAATTTATTTATGTTGGACTCGAAGCAAATCATCGCTCCGGTGATGTTCGTTGTGATGAGCGAGGACCTGTACGCGAACGCGCAATCGGAAATTGACCCAACAGACGAATTATCAGATTTAACGGGCTTCGCCACGCTTAACACCTGTTACACGCCGCCACACCTGGGCTTCGCCAATTTTTTATTTGCCGATGGCCATGTCGGTTCGTTGAAACAGTACAGCGAGGGCCAGATGACGTATTGGTACGACACCAACGCAAACTGGAAGGCAACTGCCCCGTGAGATCCAGGCAATGACCGGCAACTGGAAATTCAAGTACGCGCTGGCCGGATTGCTACTGGCGGTAGTATTCGTGGGCTACCGGTCTTGCCGGTCATTCCACGACGAAGAGCCGGCCTGGCTGCGCCTCGAAAGGCGGCAGAGTCCGTCACTTCCAGCAGTGATGATGCCACCATTACAAGCCCTGCTCCACCAACTTGAGTTAGAGACCAAAGAAAGCGGCGAGCCGGTTGAATCGCTAGTCTATTTTGTGGTTACCAAAACCGGCAAACAGATGTTGGTCTGCAATCTCGAAACCATCCAGAACCCCGGCTTCACGCCGGCTAGTCAATTCCCGTTACCGCGCTCGACGACCGATCAAAGCATCGTTGGTTATTACCTACTCAACGGCACGCCGCTAAGCTTCACGCTTAAGCATCTCTCCGCGAAATCCAATACAGCATTTCTAGCCGTCGAGACACGCGAACCATTACTGTCCGGGGCTTCCCTTGCGGTATTGCGCGTGGAACAACGCCCACTTGACCTCCATCCAGATGCGACCGGTCTCTACCGACAAAACCTCCCACGCGTCAAGCGCGATGCCGGCGCAATCCACGCGATTGCAATCTGTCTACCGGCGCGCGCTATATTACAAAAACATCAACCAACGGACGGCGCATATATTCTGACCGAAGACGCACCGCTTGTGGGTTGGATCAACCGCCGTCTTGATGCTCGCGCCCCCACGCCGTTTGTCATTTTTAAACTACCATGATGCAAGCCGACCAGCGAATAAATCCCACAACGCCGGCGACATAAGCTTGCATCCGTGCTGGAAATTTGTTCTAAGAAACCCATCATTCGATGCATTTTGTTCCCTCAAAAATTTTTCTTACCAAAGGCGTCGGCACGCATAAGCTGGAGTTGCGGAGCTTCGAGATGGCGTTACGCGATGCCGGCATTGAGAAATGCAATCTGGTGCGGGTGTCGAGCATCTTGCCGCCGCGCTGTAAGCTTATTTCGCGCAAGCAAGGCGAGCCGATGCTCCAGCCCGGACAAATCACATTTGCGGTGTTGGCACAGATTGCCACTAATGAGCCGCACCGGTTGATCGCCGCGTCGATTGGTGTTGCGCAACCGGCGGAAGAAGACGCCTATGGTTACCTGAGTGAGTTGCACGCCAACGGCATGAATGACAAAGCCGCCGGTGATTTCTCCGAAGACATGGCAGCCGCGATGCTCGCGTCAACACTTGGAATCGAATTTAACGAAGACGCCAGCTGGGATGAAAAAGAGCAAGTGTTCCGCTTGTCCGGCAAGATTGTCCGCACCAGCAATATTACCCAGAGCGCGGTTGGTCATTCGC
>JBAWWR010000145.1:0-5314 GCA_037146675.1 Verrucomicrobiota bacterium
TTGATGTGTTGGAGCGGCATATCCACATACCGGCAAATCTTGTCGCAGCCGGCAATCGTGGCGATGAGTTCATCCGTCCAATGCGCCGGATGCGTGTAGAGCAGTCGGATCCAAAAATCGCCAGGAATCGCCTGCGCGCCGCGCAATAGCTCGCTCAACAGCGACGGTCCGCCGGTCAGGTCGCGGCCGTAAAAGGTCGTGTCTTGCGAGATAAGATTGATCTCCCGGCAACCATCAGCTACCAAGGCGCGGATTTCCGCAAGCACGTCCGCGACTGGCCGACTGCGATATTTGCCACGGATGCGCGGGATGCTGCAAAACGCGCACGGATGATTGCAGCCTTCCGCGATTTTCACGTAAGCGGTATGCCTTGGCGTGAGTCGCACCCGGGGTGCAGAAAAATCCGGCACGTATTTGGCCGGTCCCGACCAGTAGACGGCCGGCGCACGTTTCTCCAAAATCTCACGCACAATCTCGGCAATGCGCGGCACTTCATTCAGCCCGACGATGGCGTCCACTTCCGGTAAGTCGCGGCGCAACTCCTGCGGATATCGCTGGGTGAGGCAACCGGCCATAATCAGCGCCTTGCAGTTGCCGGTTTCGCGGAGCTGGTTCAGTTTGAGAATGGTATCAATGGATTCCTGCTTGGCCTTGTCAATGAACCCGCAGGTGTTGACGATCAGAACATCAGCTTCCTCGGCGCGCTCGGTCAACGTCATGCCATCGCGCGCAAGTGTGCCGAGCATGACTTCGCTATCCACGAGGTTTTTGGCACATCCGAGACTAACGAGGCCAATCTTGATTGGGGCGGGAGACTTCACTTCGCTGGCGCTTCGAGAACTGCCGGCGCCGGCCTAGTTTTCGGTTGGTAATACGCTTCAAAGTCCGCTACCGGCAACGCCGCCGGTTTGTGTTCGGGCAACGCAAACGCCTGCCGGTGCGTCCAGATTTGATAACCGACAAACCCAATCACCGCGACCGCGCTGATGGCCGCCACCACGCGAATTACCGTACCGACCGGTAACTCCAGTTCGGCCGACCGACGCGACCGCAACGTGGCTTCCGTTTCGAGTTGCAATCCCTGCCGGCGCAGCCCGCCCTGGCTTTTTAGATACGCTTCCACCATGCCAGCGCTATCAGCACCGAGGTAATCTGCGTACATTTTCAGAAAACTCTTCGTGTACATCGGCGCGGCCAGCCCAGCAAAGTCATCCGCCTCGAGCTTTTCCAGTATTTCAATTTTGATCTTGGTCGCGCGCGACACGTCCTCTAGTGACGCTTTCTTGTTATGTCGTGCGGTTCGTAGAGTTTCGCCGATGGAATCCATGTCGTCGGTGATACTAACCTGCCGGGCGGAAGGCTCAAGGAAAAAGCTCGCAACGAAATGCCAAGCCGGTATCCTACCGCCCATGAAGTTCAGTCCACAGGACGAGCGATTCATGCGGCAGGCGTTGCAGTTGGCCCGGCGCGGCATTGGTCGGACCAGCCCCAATCCAGTTGTTGGCGCGGTGTTGGTACGCGCCGGCAAAGTGATTGGCCAGGGCTGGCACAAACAAGCCGGCGGACCGCACGCGGAAATCTTTGCCCTCACCGGCCAAAAAGCCAGTGGCACAACATTGTACATTACACTCGAACCGTGTTGCACACACGGCCGCACCCCACCCTGTACCGCCGCCATCATTGCCGCCGGTATTCGTCGCGTTGTCATTGCCGCGCGCGATCCCAATCCAAGTCACAATGGCCGCGGTCTCGCCGTTTTGCGCCGCGCTGGCATCCGTTGCGACGACGGCTTGCTTGCAGATGAAGCCTCCAGTCTGAATGCCACTTTCAATAAATGGATCACCACCGGTAAGCCGCTCGTCACCGCTAAGGCCGCGCTCAGCCTCGACGGCCAGATGGCGACGCGAACCGGTGACTCCAAGTGGATCACCAGCGACCTCGCCCGCCGGGAAGCTCACAAACTCCGGTCGCAATCCGATGCTGTCATGGTCGGAGCCGGCACCGTGATCGCCGACAATCCCAGCCTAACGCTCCGGCATGGCGTTCGCGGCCGGCAACCGTGGCGCGTCGTTGTGGATGCGCGCGGCCGGTGCCAGCTCACGGCGAACTTGTTCCGCGATGCCCAACGCCATCGCACCATCGTCTGCACCACCGCCCGTTCACCGATCACTTGGCGGCGCGCTTTGGCGTTGCGCAACGTCACCGTGCTCGTGTTACCGGCTAAAAACCGGCACGTGAATCTGCCGGCGCTGCTCGCGGAGTTGGGCCGGATGGAAATCACCAGCGTCTTGATTGAAGGCGGCGGCGAACTGCTCGGCGCGTGTTTTGCGGCCGGGCTGGTGGATCAAGTTGCGTTCTTCTTTGCGCCGAAAATCATCGGTCACGCGGCGACGATGAAGACGGCGGTGGGCGTTACCGGGCAATGGCGAAAAATTGGCCAGACGGAAATGCTTTTCACCGGCGCGACGAGCCGGTAAGCTACGCACATGTTTACCGGCATTGTTGAAGAACCCGGCGCGGTTGTCCGCATCCGCCCCGGCAAGAAATCCACCGAACTCACCATCCGTACCGGCACGACCGGCAAAACGCTCCGCGCCGGCAACAGCATCGCCGTCAACGGCGCGTGCCTCACCGTCGTCAAGAAACGCGGCCCACTCGCCGCATTTGATGTCTTGAACGAGACCCTCCGCTGCACCAACTTCGGCGAACTCCAGACCGGCTCGCTCGTGAACCTCGAACGCCCCTTACGCGCCGATGGCCGGCTGGATGGGCATTTTGTGCAAGGTCATGTGGACGCCACCGGCGTCGTCCGCCGCTGGGAACAGGTCGGCAAGGATTACGTGCTGGAAGTCACCGTGCCCGTCGGGCTCCGCAAATACATTGTCGAGAAAGGCTCGATTGCCGTGGATGGCATCAGCCTCACCGTGGCCAGTGTCGGCCGTGACTGGCTGCGGATCTGGATCATCCCCCATACCCGCGCGATCACCAACCTGCGGACGCGCCGCGTCGGCCAACAAGTGAACCTCGAAGCCGACATCCTCGCCAAGCACATGGAACGCCTTCTCGCCGGCCGCCGCAGCCGTGGCTAACGCCGCACAGCCCGGCTGGCTGCGCAAACAACGAAGATGATTATTGGGTGTTGAAGATATGCAAACGCTAATGCAACGAATTGTGACGCATGAGATGTTTGGGATTGTTTGGTGGTTTCATTTTATGCCCATAACGAAACAAGAAGTTATTTCACAAGTGCTGTGGTGGAGTGGAATAGTTTGCTTACCAAGCTCCATCGCTTTTTTCGTGACTGCGTTTCGTGCCAAATACCGATGGAAGGCGTTAGCCTTGTTTCTTCTTGGGAGTGTGTCGGTAACGCACTTCCTGTGTGTTTTCGATAATATGGGAAGGGTTTTCTGCCTCAGGGACGGGATGGAATTTCATCCCACGCCATGGTGGCATTTTTATCCAATCGGTTTCAGCGTGGCTATATTGCTTGTCGGAATTTGGTATCTCGTGCGCCACCAGAAAAAGAACAGGCCACCCGACGGGCAATCAAACCCATGTCCGAAACCACCTTTGCTACCTCGCTGACCGCTGCCGCGTCTGATTCGGGTTGACGGGGGGTGGGCTTCAGTTTGCCGTATACAACAACGGCGTCTCGTCCGACTCGGCTTGAGTTCTGAGTCCCGGGTCTGGAGTCGGAGAATTGAAAGCTTACTTGACGTGAGGGTGCGGGAGTTTCACAATCGAAGATGATTATTGGGTGTTGAAGATATGCAAACGCTAATGCAACGAATTGTGACGCATGAGATGTTTGGGATTGTTTGGTGGTTTCATTTTATGCCCATAACGAAACAAGAAGTTATTTCACAAGTGCTGTGGTGGAGTGGAATAGTTTGCTTACCAAGCTCCATCGCTTTTTTCGTGACTGCGTTTCGTGCCAAATACCGATGGAAGGCGTTAGCCTTGTTTCTTCTTGGGAGTGTGTCGGTAACGCACTTCCTGTGTGTTTTCGATAATATGGGAAGGGTTTTCTGCCTCAGGGACGGGATGGAATTTCATCCCACGCCATGGTGGCATTTTTATCCAATCGGTTTCAGCGTGGCTATATTGCTTGTCGGAATTTGGTATCTCGTGCGCCACCAGAAAAAGAACAGGCCACCCGACGGGCAATCAAACCCATGTCCGAAACCACCTTTGCTGCCTCGCTAACCGCTGTCGCGCCTGATTCGGGTTGACGTGGGGGCGCGGGAGTTTCACAATTGCCACCGAAATGAAGCGAAGTCAATGAAAGGCAGACCATGAAGACCAAACTATCTCTCGGCATCGTTCTCTGCTTCTTGTCGGTGCTGGCCTTGCCACGGATCGCTGTCGGACAACAGACCGCCGAATATTTCCTCAAACGCGGCCTCGCCAAACAAAACACCGACGACCTGCCCGGCGCCCTCGCCGACTTCAACAAAGCCATTGAACTTAATCCCACCTATGCCGCCGCCTATTACGTCCGTGGCATCGTCAAATCCTTCCAGCACGATCCGGATGGCGCCATTGCCGACTGCACCAAAGCGCTGGAACTCAACCCCGACAACGCCCCCACCTACAACGCCCGCGGCTTCGCCAAGAACAGCCAGAGCGACTGGCCCGGCGCAATCGCCGATTTCAACAAAGCCATCGAACTCGACCCGAAATTCGCCATCGCCTACAACAACCGCGGCCTCGCCAAGCGGATGACTGGCGACTTGGAGGGCGCGCTGGCCGACTTCACCACCGCCATCGAGCTCGACCCCAAATCCGCCAGCATGGCGACGAACAACCTGGAAGACACCAAGCGGATGCAAAGCGAAATCGAAGACACGATTGCCGCCGCCACCAAAGCCATCGCCAGCAACCCCAAAGACGTTGACGCCTACAATGATCGCGGCGCAGCCAAAATGCACAAAGGCGATTGGGCGGGTGCGATCGCCGACTTCACCAAAGCCATCGAACTCGACCCGAAATCCGACGAAGCTTACGAAAACCGCGGCAAAGCCAAACAGGCCAAAGGCGATCAACTCGGCGCCGAACGCGATCTTGCCAAAGCCGCCCGACTACGCCAGCCACCGCCCGAAGAGCCGTACCGGCTGGAACTCAAAAACAAAATCTCATTGGCCAACCGGAACCCGGCAAAAGTCGCCCTTTGGTTCCACTGCACGAAATGGAATACCGCAACCGAAAACTACAAATGGGTCTTACTGATTTCACAAAATGGCAAGCTGATCAGAACCTACCCCATTGGCACCCATGATGGTCCGCTCAACACCGGCTTCAGTGGCGGATTGGA
>JBAWWR010000146.1:0-5298 GCA_037146675.1 Verrucomicrobiota bacterium
TCGCGCAGTCGCGCAGTCGCGCAGTCGCGCAGTCGCGCAGTCGCGCAGTCGCGCAGTCGCGCAATTCTACCGCGACGGTAGAAAAACTTTCCCTTTTTCAAGTCGGAACTTTTCCGCAGTCCACTTTTCTGACTTCGCACGGTGCTGCTCCGGTGTGGCAGTTTACCGGGGTGAGGTTGAAGTCTGCCGCAGTGCTATCGAACCGCGCCGCTGGTCTCTCGAATGTTTCCGCTCCGGCAATTCAGGTTGCGGAACCGGTATGGCCGAGCGCCGATGCAGTCGCGAACACCACCGAGCCTTTCTTGAAGTCCGCCGCTGTCTTGTTGAACGGCTCCGAAATGGCATTGAACGCCGCCGAAACCGCTTTGAAAGGCTCGGAAGTGCCTTTTATGAAGGTGTTTATGCAAAACCAACACCATAACCCCAAAAGGAGCGCAAAACCATGCCGGTAACCCCATCGTTCCATTTCCATCTTGCCGTCCTATCACAGGAAGGCGATGCCATCTTGAATGCCGCTGAGGCGCATGCGGCAGACTTGGCCGCCCGGCTACCGGCGACGCGCACGGCGGAGATCCGGGCGTTGCATCAGCAAGTCGCCGCCAGCAGCACCGGGCAGAAGGGCAAGAGCGCGGAGGTGGGGACATTGACCCAGCAGCAGAACACCGGCTTGGCGGCCTTGAACCAGTTGTTGAGCAACTGCCGGGAGACGGCGAAACGGGCGTTCAAGGGACAAGACGTGAAGCTGCGGGATGAATTTCAAGTGGGGATCAACAAACCGGCGGACTTGGCGTCAGTCTTGGCGCGGGCGCGGATTGTGTTGGCGTCCGCCCAGAAACAGGACAACGCGACGGCATTGACCGGCAAGGGCTGGATTGCCAGCGACACGGAAACGTTGAGCGGCGCAATCATCGCGCTCGATACCGCGGATGACGCGCAGGAGACGGCGAAGGCGACTCGGAAAGGCGCGACGGCGGACGTGATGACGACAGCGAACGCATTGTATCAAGGTCTGCTGGACATCCAGAACATCGCCAACCTCCAATCCCCGTCTAGTAATCCGTCGAACACAGCCATCCGCGCCGAGTTTCGTTTGGACACTTTCCCTCCCAGCGGCGGGACGAAGAAGAAACCAACAACCACACCGGCCACACCACAGACGCCGACCAAATAAACAATATCAGAAAGCAGAGTCCAGAAACTGCAACAAACGGGGCGCAACCGAAAAGCCATACGAGTAGGGAAATATAGGACTGGATAGATTATGAATGAAAAACTTGGAAGATTAACACCGTTTGCTGCGTTTGGATTTATTCTATGTGGCGTCGGTGCCATTTGGACATTGATAGAACATTTTCGCTACATAGCCGAAGTTAATAAACTGCGACCGGCGAGTAATTTGCAATGGTGGCCAATATTTATTCCTGTTTATGGGAATATCTATCTCACCACAATGGCGAAGGAGTTGAATTCTTTCATAAAAGAAAACAATCTCAGGGTGACGCCAGCCAATGACAATATCGTGCTAGCCTTTATATTCCCAATTGCAAACTGGCACTCAATGTTTTCCACCTTTAATAAATGTGCTGATGCCGTCGGACGCTGACGAAGTAAGATTTGGGATTGGATTATTTTATGGAATGTAAATCATGCGGTGCGCAAATAGATGATAATGTTGTCCAATGCCCATATTGTAGTGCGGCAGTTTCCCGTGTAGCGAGCAGCACAAATCAAAATAACGCCACGAACATTATTTCCACACAAGCCTCGCCATCAAATAAAACAGCGGCGGGCTTGTGTGGAATATTCCTCGGTGCATTCGGAGTTCATAAGTTTATTTTGGGATACAATAAGGCCGGTATCATCATGCTCTGCATCACGGTCTGCACATGTTTTTACGGCGGTTTTGTAACTGGCTTAATCGGCTTAATTGAGGGGATTATCTACCTAACCAAAAGCGATGAGGAATTCAATCGAACCTATGTCCAAAATAAAAAGGAGTGGTTCTAATTGTGGAATGTAAATCTTGCGGCGCGCAAATCGCTGATAACATCAATAAATGTCCATATTGCTCAGCTGCGTGTTCGGTTGTAGTCGCGCAACCAATTGTAATAAACACAGCACCAGTAAGCCCCGTCTCTACAGCGGCGAAGCCAGTTGGGAAAATTGGGATCTTGATTCTTTTGGTCGTCTTCTTTTGGCCTGCCGCAATTTACTATTATTTCACCCACAGTTGGAATACGTGAGCCGCTAATAAAACAGTTAAGAAAGGTATTTATGGCACTGATTGATGTCGTCAAATGTGATGGAAGTTTAGACCAGTTTGTCTGGAGGTTTCCGTCTGATAATTTACGAGCGGGGACGCAGTTGGTTTGCAAGCCGGGCCAGTGGGCGATTTTTGTAAAAGGCGGGCAGATACTTGATGTGTTTTCGGAGGGAACCTACACATTGCGCACGAGCAATCTGCCGCTCTTGACAAAACTGGTGAGTATCCCGTTTGGCGGTGATACACCATTTCAGGCTGAAGTCTGGTTTATAAATAGAGTCACGAAATTAAATGTTCTCTTTGGCACGGCGTCACCACTGCAATTGGAAGATCCGAAATACGGACTGATTGTTCCTGTTCGTGCATTTGGTCAGTTTGGATTTCGTGTACAGGATCCAAAGCTCTTTTTAAACACACTTATCGGAACAGCGCGGGTTTTTGGAGCAGAGAAGATTGCTGAATATTTTCGCGGACGAGTGTTGTCATGTGTGTCTTCCCACATTGGTAACGCGCTGACGACTAAGAATATTTCCATTGTGCAGATTGCAGCGCATTTGGATTCGCTTTCGGAGTTTTGCAAGGAGCCAATTGCTTCGGAGTTCAGTAAGTACGGATTGGAGTTAGTCGCGTTTAATTTCCAATCGATTAATGTGCCAACGACTGATCCAAGTTACATCAAGCTAAAACAGATTAAAGAGAAAGCGGCGGAACTCAATGTCATCGGTCGGGATATTTATCAATATGACAAGAGCATGGATGTGCTCAAGACCGCTGCGGGTAATGAAGGGGCAGGCGCGCCAATCATGCAATCAGGAATTGGCATGGGAATGGGGATGATGGTTGGTGGTCAAATCGGGCAGCAAGCTGGTCAAATGATTACTCATCTCTCACCAACTACTGCGGGTACGCCGCCACCAATGCCACAAGTTTCTCCGGTCCAATTCCACATTGTGATGAACGGTCAACCGGTCGGGCCGTTTCCGCCGTCAGTATTGCAACAGATGATACCGGCCGGGACATTCAATGCGGCGACGTTGGTGTGGCGGCAGGGGATGGCGAGTTGGCAGGCGGCGGGGACGGTGTCGGAGTTGGGGGCATTGTTTGCTCCGGTAGCTCCGCCGATGCCACCACCGGTTCCGCCTGCGTCGTGAGGTGAACTATGATGAAGATTATCCTGACGGTGGTGTATGCGTTGGCGGCGGGGTTGTGTGTGCTGGCGGGCTGGCTGTTTCCGAATGCCGGTGGCTGGACGGTCTGGGCGGTGGCGGTACTGGCCGTCCATCTGGCGTTGGGGCTGGTGGTGGCGGTGCGTCCGCTGGCCGATGCCGGTAGGATTGCGGCGTGGAGCTGGCAGGGGTTGAGCGCGTTGGGGAGCGTGGGGCTGCTGCTGCCGTATGGATTGTGTCAGCAACGCGGTTGGTTCCTCGCCGTCGCCGCGCTGACGGCCTTGACTCTCGCGGTCACGCTGGTGTTCGTGCTGGTGCTGAAGCCGGAAGGTCCAGCCGTGAAGCGTTGAAGCGGTGGTCTTGCAAGTCCGAGCAAAAGATGTCAATGCATTGCCGAGATGAAGCTGAATGTCACTATTGATCGGGATGAGGACGGGGTGTGGGTGGTGGAGTGTCCCGCCATTCCCGGTTGCGTGAGTCAAGGCAAGACCAAGTTAGTCGCATTGGCGAACATCAAAGAGGCCATTGCCCTTTGTTTGGAAGTGCGCGCGGAACGTGGGTTGCCGCTCACGGTGGAAACTCGCCAAGTGGAAGTCGCCGTCTGATGCCTCGCCTTCCGGTATTGAATTGAGCGGTCAGCGGGTTGCCCGCGTCTTCGAGAAGCTCGGCTGGGAAATCGCTCGTCAACGCGGCAGCCATAGCATTCTCGGCAAAGAAAGCTCCATGGCGACGCTGTCGGTTCCCGACCATCGGGAAGTTGCTCGGGGCACGTTGCGGAGTTTGATTCGCGATGCCGGACTGACTGTGGAAGAGTTTGTGGCGCAGATTTGACTAATTTCAGCGGTATCCTCACGGTGATTATCGCCTGTTTCTATCCGCCTGAGCCAGCAAGATAAGGGACGGTGGTAACAATCCTCTCTGTCGCTTGCTTTTGCCGGGGCGGCTGGTAAAGTGTGCGCCCATGTCGCAAACACCGACAACTAAACGCGATTTTGTCGCTGAACACGTACGCGGAATTCCGCGCTCGGGGATTCGTGACTTTTTTGAGATTGTGCAGTCGATGGAAAACGTCGTCTCGCTCGGCATTGGCGAGCCGGGATTCACGACGCCGTGGCACATCCGGGAAGCCGCGATCTACGCGCTTGAACGCGGCAAGACCGGCTATACTTCCAACTTCGGCCTGCTGACGTTGCGCCGCGCGATCAGCCGGTATGTCACGGATAACTTTCACGTTGAGTACGATCCGCAGACGGAAATTCTTGTGACTGTCGGCGTCAGCGAGGCGCTCGATATTGCTTTGCGGGCGATTATTAATCCCGGCGATGAGATTCTTTATCACGAACCTTGCTACGTCTCGTATCAGCCAAGTGTAACGCTGGCGCACGGTGTCGCGAAGGCGATTCATACGCGGCCAGAAAACAATTTTGCGTTGCGAGCCGAAGACTTGGCCGCGGCAATCACGCCCCGGACGAAGGCGCTGATGCTCAACTTCCCGACGAACCCGACCGGCGCGACGTTGACCGGCGAGGAAATTGAACAGATCGCCCGCGTCTGCATCGCGAACGATTTGCTGGTTCTGACGGATGAAATTTACAGCGAGCTGACCTTTACCGGCACGCATCATTCCATTGCGGCTGTGCCGGGCATGAAGGAGCGGACGATTTTCCTGCACGGGTTTTCGAAGGCGTTTGCCATGACCGGCTTTCGGATTGGTTATGCTTGCGCGCCGGCGGGATTGATTGAGGCGATGTTGCGGATTCACCAATACTCGATGCTCTGCGCGTCCATCATTGCGCAGGAGGCGGCGCTTGAGGCGCTCGAACACGGCCGCGCCGACATGGAAATGATGCGCGAGCAATATCAGCTCCG
>JBAWWR010000147.1:0-5001 GCA_037146675.1 Verrucomicrobiota bacterium
CCCCCAAGCGCAGCCGGCGATGCTGCCGGGATAGGAGAAACACCCCGCGAGGCGCGGCGGGACGCTGCCGGGAAGATTGCAGCAGCGGCAAAGAGAGTCCGGTTAGGTTGCGAGCTGCGCCGGTTCATCGCGCTGAGAATGTTTGACGGGTGCGCGGCAAACTTGCACACTGCCGGCTGAGTTGAAAGAGGATTTCATTATGCAAACTACTGGTCAGGCGCGCGGGTGTCGGTTCATCCGGCAGGCGATGGTGCCGATGCGGGACGGGGTGCGGTTGGCGACGACGATCTTCTTGCCGGCGGCGGAGGGCCGGTATCCGGTCGTGCTGCAACGGCGCCCGTATAACCGGATCACGGGGCTCGCCGGCTGGGAAGATTGGGTGCGGAACGGGTACGTGTTCATCGTTCAGGACACGCGGGGCCGGTATGATTCGGAGGGGGAGTTCGCACCGTTCACGCAGGAATTCAACGACACGCCGGACACGATTGGGTGGATTCGGCAACAGGCGTGGTGCAACGGGAAAGTCGGGATGATGGGGCCGTCGTACCTGGCGGTCGTGCAAACACACGGGGTCGCGGGCGGGGCGGGGCCGGTTCCGGACGCGTTGCTGCCGACGTTCATGAGCGGCGACGCGTGGCAGCGCGGTTACTACAGCGCCGGGCCGTTGTCGCTGTTTCTCGCGTTCTGGTGGTTGTGTTTCGACGTCGGTTCGCGCACCAACAACTCGGAGGTGTTGGGCATTTACGATCTCGATGAGCTGTTCAAACGCCTGCCGCTGGAGACGCTGGACGTTTCCTGTGGCGCCGGCCTGAGCCGGTTCTGGCGGGAATGGCTGGCGCATCCTACGGACGATGAGTTCTGGAAAGGCTACGGCATACACGGCCAGCACGCGCGCTTTACGATGCCGACGTTGCTAGTGGGCGGTTGGTACGACTATTACCCGGCGCAGACGATTAGCAGTTGGCAGAAGATGGTCGCGGCGGCTAAGTCACCTGAAATCGCGGCCAATCACAAGGTTTTGATTGGGCCGTGGGGGCATCATCATGGCCTCGAACCCACGGCCGACGGCCACCGGGCGGTCGACTTCGGCCCGGAATCCGGATTTGACTGCCACAGCATCTATCGCAAGTGGTATGACCGGGTCTTCAAGGGCATTCACCCCGCCGACGGCCTTGGCGACCGGCCCATCCGATTGTTTGTGATGGGCCGCAACCAGTGGCGGGACGAGGACGAGTGGCCGCTCGCCCGCACCCGGTATGTGAACTATTACCTGCACAGTGACGGCCGCGCTAACACCTTGGCCGGCGACGGCGAGCTCAGTCTGGCCGGTCCGCAGACCGAAGCGCCCGACCGGTATGTCTATGACCCGGCCAACCCGGTCCCCACGCGCGGCGGGAATCATTCCATCGGTCCGTGGAACGAATTCTACAAGGATTACATCTGGTGCGGCCCGTGCGATCAGCGGCCGAACGAAGCGCGCCAGGATGTGTTGGTCTACACGACGGAACCGTTACCGTCTGATTTAGAAGTGACCGGGCCGGTCACGCTGAAACTGTGGGCGGCATCGAGCGCGCGCGACACGGATTTTGTCGGGCGGCTCGTGGATGTTTATCCCGACGGCCGGGCCATCAACATTACAGAAGGCGTGGTCCGAGCGCGGTACCGGCGCGGGGATGGGACTCACCCAGAATTGATCGAGCCAGACGCGGTGTTGGAGTACACGCTCGATCTCCAAGTCACCAGCAACGTGTTCTTGAAAGGCCATGCGATCCGGTTGGAAGTCACCAGTAGCAATTTCCCACTCTGGGATCGGAATCTGAATACCGGCGAGAATCCGCACACCAGCACTGCGATGCAAGTTGCCCGGCAAGTCATCTGGCACGATACCACTCACCCATCACACCTTGTGCTGCCGGTAATCCCGTAGCTTGCGGGCTACAGTCGGTTATTGTGCGCCAAGCGTATTGATTACGCCGATCAACGGCATGAACATTGCAATGACGATTGTACCGACAATCACGGCCAGAAAGACGATCATAATCGGTTCGAGCATGGACGTGAGTGCGGCCACAGCATTATCCACTTCATCGTCATAAACGTCGGCAATCTTCATCAGCATGTCTGGTAGCGCGCCGGTTTCTTCGCCGACTTCCACCATGCTCACGACCATCGCCGGGAACACTTTGGTGGCTTGCATCGGTTGCACGATCCGTTCGCCCTCTTTAACGGCGTCATGGACCCGGCTCACGGCATCTGCAATCACGGCATTGTCAGAGGCTTCACGGACGATGTTCAGCGCCTGCAAAATCGGCACGCCACTGGCGATGAGTGTACCGAGTGTGCGGGTAAAACGCGCGATACCCACTTTTTGCAAAAGCGGACCAAACACCGGCATGTGTAACTTGATATTGTCCAACACATACCGGCCTTTTTTAGTTTTACCGAACATTTTTACACAGACGACCGTAGCGACAACTACACACACCACCAATATGGCCTGATGCTGAATTAAGTTACTAACGTCGATTACGAATTGGGTCAACGGTGGCAATGGCGCACCTGCTAGAAGATCACGGAAAATCTCTTGAAACTTCGGCACAATCGCAATCATCAGGAAGATCAGGATTGATGTAGCGACAAAGATAACAACCGATGGATAAACCATCGCTGACAAAACCTTGCCTTTAATTTTTTGCGCTTTTTCCTGAAAGTCAGACAAGCGCGAAAGGGTTACATCAAGCACACCGCCCGCCTCACCGGCACGCACCATGTTGACGAACAGCCGGTTAAATATTTTCGGGTGTTGGGCAAGTGCCTCGCTAAAGGTGCTCCCGCCTTCGACTGTTTCGGCGATTTTAGTAATAACGCGCCGGAGAGTCGGATCTTTTTCTCCCTTACGCAAGACGTCCAGCCCGCGTAGCAGTGGCAGACCGGCGTCAATCAGCGTCGCCAATTGGCGGGTGAATGCCGTCATCACCTTTGATTTCACCTTGTTGCTGCCGCCAAAACTCCGCGTCGCCAGCGATTTACGAGTACTGGCGCGGGTTTTTGCCGGAGCCGCAGACTGCGATTTGCCACTGCGTTTATCCTTGCCGGCTTCGACGATACTGGTTGGAAAATAGCCCATCTCGCGAATGCGCCCATGCGCTGCCGCTTGATTCTCGACCTCCAAGGCGCCGGTGACTTCCTTGCCTTTGGAATCCATCGCCACGTAATCAAATTTAGGCATATCTAAAATTCCTCCGTATCAACTAGGTGTATCGCGTCACTTCTTCCACTGTGGTCTCGCCGTTTAAAATACAGCGCAGTCCATCGTCGCGCAGCGGCCGCATGCCCAATTCCAGCGCCTTGGCGCGAATCACACCGGCCGGAGCGCGGATATTAATCAGCTCGCGTACCGGTTCTGAAATCACCAGCAATTCAAACAATCCTTTGCGACCTTTGTAGCCGGTCTCATTGCATTCCACACAGCCCTTGCCGTAGTAAAATGGACGGTCCTGAACATCAGCCCGGCTCAATCCAATTTCCGCCAAGATTGCATCCGTCGGTTCAAACGCGACCCGGCAACGCTTGCAAATAGTGCGCACGAGCCGCTGCGCCAGTACCGCCTCGAGCGTCGAGGAAATCAGAAATGGTTCGACGCCCATGTCAATCATACGCGTCACAGCGCCGGGCGCGTCATTAGTGTGCAACGTGGTAAACACCAAATGGCCCGTCAGTGATGCGCCAATGGAAATTGTCGCGGTTTCGAGGTCCCGCATTTCGCCGACCATGATGACGTCGGGGTCTTGCCGGAGAAATGCGCGCAATGCACGGCCAAACGTCATGCCAATCGCCTCGTTGACCGGCACCTGCATGATGCCTTCGATGTCGTACTCGACCGGGTCCTCGGCGGTAAGCAACTTTATGTCAATAGTGTTGATGAGATTGAGACAAGAGTACAGGGTCGTCGTTTTGCCGGAACCGGTCGGACCGGTAACGATTAAAATCCCATTGGGGATGTGAATCAATTCCTCCAAGCGTTCCTGGATATCGGCCGGCATTCCGAGACTTTCAAGCTTGAGATTGACCACCGTCCGGTCCAGCACGCGGAGCACGACCGACTCACCAAACTGCGTCGGCAGAGTCGAGACGCGCAAATCCACTTGCCGACCCGCGACCGGCAGTTGGATGCGCCCGTCCTGCGGCAGGCGACGCTCGGCAATGTTCAGATTCGACATGACCTTGATGCGTGAAATGACCGGAACTGCCAAATGTTTCGGTGGCGGCGCCATCTCATAAAGCGCGCCATCCACACGATACCGGATTTTAAATTCATCCTCGAATGGCTCAAAATGAATATCGCTGGCGCGATCCTGAATCGCCTGAAACAGAATCAGGTTAACGAAGCGCACGATGGGCGCCTGGTTCGCCAATTCTTCCAGCGCCGCCACGCCTTGCGCGCCACCCTTTGCAGCGGTCGCGACGATGTCGGAGTCAGCGAGTTGCTTCTCCATGTCCTGCAACACATCTTTGAGCGAACCGCTTTCTTCACTGTAATACTTAGTAATGACGTTCTCGATTTGCTTCGGTGGCGCGAGGGCTAAGCGCACATCTTTGCCAAGTACGAATGTCAATTCTTCTGCTAAGTACAGATTGTAAGGATCAATGACGACAACCGTTATGGAGTTGTTGGTAGCAGCAATCGGCACAGCGCCATACATACGCGCCGCGCTGGAAGGCATTGCGCGTAAAACGGCCGGCGGTATTTCAATATTTTCGAGTTGAACGACCTCCATGTCCAAGTGCTGGGCAATGGCTTGCAGCAATTGCTCCTCATTCATCAACCCGAAATCCACAATGATCTGCGATAATGGCTTACCGGTCCGCTCGTGCTCCTCTTGAATCTCCACCAATTGAGCGTCGCTAATCAAGCCGCGCGCGCGCAGTAATTCGTTTAGGATGGCGCCTTCGCTTTCAAACATAAGTTACCGTTTCCGCCCGCCCTGCTCTTCCTGCATT
>JBAWWR010000148.1:0-4967 GCA_037146675.1 Verrucomicrobiota bacterium
ACACTCGCGCCATGAAAACTGTGCGCTTTGGAATTATCGGTTTGGGATTGATGGGTCGGGAATTTGCCAGCGCGGCGGCGCGCTGGTGTCACTTGCCGGACGCGGATGTGCGGCCGGAGATTGTCGCAATTTGCGATAAGGCCACCGCGTTGCATGGCTGGTACAAGGACAATTTTTCATCCATCCAGCAGAGCACCGACGATTACCGGGCCTTGCTGGCCAACAAACAAATCGATGCGATCTACGTGGCCGTGCCGCACAATCTCCACCGTGAAATTTATTGCGCCGTCATCGAAGCCGGTAAACATCTACTCGGCGAAAAACCATTTGGCATCGACAAAGCCGCCGGTGACGCCATTGTGGCTGCTGCTAAACGCAATCCGCAAGTGCTGGTGCGCTGTTCGTCGCAATCGCCATTCTTCCCGGCAGTCCAACGGATTGGTGACATGCTCGAGCGCAATGCATTTGGCCGGATTATCGAAGCTGAAACCGGCTTCCTCCATTCCAGCGATCTCGATGCAAACAAGCCGCTTAATTGGAAACGCCTCATCGAGTTGAACGGTGAATACGGCGTTCTTGGCGATCTCGGCATGCACGCCTGCCACCTCGGCTTCCGCGCCGGCTGGACACCGCGCAATGTCCGCGCCGTCCTCGGCAAGATTGTCAAAGAACGCCCCGATGGCAAAGGCGGTCGTGCGCCGTGCTTAACGTGGGACAACGCGACCTTGTTGTGTGAAGCGGTCGATTCGGTCAATGGCGAAACTTTTCCGTGGACTCTCCGCACGCATCGGATTGCGCCGGGCCAGAAAAATAATTGGTACATCGAAATCCTCGGCACTAAAGCCTCTGCGCGTTGGACGAGCGTGACTGCCGATATCGTCGAGGTAATGGAATATACCGGCGGCGAACAAGTTTGGGGCCAGATTCAAACCGGGCACGAGACAACATTCAAAAGCATTACCGGCGGCATTTTCCAGTTTGGATTTAGCGATGCGATTCTGCAGATGTGGGCGGCGTTTCTTTACGAAATCGCCCATGGCAAACCGGTCAAACATTTTGCCGGCTGCGCCACGCCCGACGAAGTTGCGCTAAGTCATCGTCTGTTTACCGCCGCGCTTGAATCGCAACGCACCGCCCAGACAGTTGCTGTTTGAGCTGAGCAACAGCTAGACGCTCTCAGGCGAAATCAATAATTGCGTGTGCAATTATTTTAGACTGGATTTGGCACAAACGTGCCCCCCCGGCATTGCTTCAGGTAATTCAGCGCGTGGACCTGACCGGTCATTTCGAGGTCATTTTTGTAGACCGGATCGTGCCAGCCTTCGATGTCAATCGAACCTTCAAAGCCGGCCATTCGTAAAATTGAAATTACATCAGTCCAGTTCGTGTCGCCAAAGCCGGGCGTGCGATGCCACGCCCATTGCTGACCGCCGCGCAGGCCGGTCGCGCGCAACTGCGTCCAGTCCACTGTGGCGTCTTTGCCGTGGAGATGGAAAACTTTGTGTGCCCATTTCTTCAACTGCGGCAACGGATCAATCAAGCTGACCATCTGGTGGCACGGCTCCCATTCGAGGCCTAGGTTTTCCGCCGACACCTCATTGAACATCATTTCCCATGCGGTCGGCGCGGTCGCGATATTCCAATCCCCGCGATCCCAGTCACCGCCCATATCGCAATTCTCAAACGCGAGCCGAATGCCTTTGTCGGCGGCGCGTTTGGTCAACGGTCCGAAAATGTTTTTGAACTGCTTCATCGAATCCGGAATCGGCTTATCCACAATGCGGCCGGCAAACCCACAGACGAGATCACAACCAAACAGTTGTGCAGCGTCAATGCACTTCTCCCAATCACCGGCAGTAGTGGTGTCCACAAGCGGGTTGCCGTAAATACCGAGTGAACTGACAACGGCGTTACTGTCGGCTTCATTGAAAACGGCCTTGGTTTCACCGGCTAGCTTTTTCAAATCCACATCGCCGATGGTTTTCCAAAAATTGATCTGAAAGCTTTCGAAACCGTGCGGCAGGATTTGTCGGATGTAGGCCGGGGTTTGTGCGCCTTTGCCGGCCAGCGTGCCAATGCGGATATCAGAATGTGTATTCATGCCGATTATTTCTTTGAACCGAGCAGGGCTTCCTCGGCGGACTTGGTCCACTGACCGAGGGGCACAGCTGGACTGAGCTCCGGCAACGGCGTCAGCCGCAAACCTTTCAGCGACGGATAAACCATGATTTTGCCGGGCATTGTGTTTTTCTCGACAGCACGGATGCCGTCAATCGCGCCATCGAGGCCGGTCACCGCGGCAACTGACAAATTGGTGTCAAGTTGCCGGGAGACGACTTTGCGCAACACCAATTTCAAGTCGTCGAGTGTCGAACCGCTGGTGCCGATAAAGTACAGTTGCTTGGCGATGTATGTATCCAAATCCAGCGTGGCGGTCTTGTCAGCGGGAATGCCGGCAAAGATATTGATCAACGCGCGCGGCGCGGCAGCCGGAATAGCCTGCTCCACCAGCGCCGGCACCGGTGCCATCAAGACGATGTAGTTAAATGCTTCAGTTAGTTTGTCTTGCTTAGGATTGTAACAACGCAGCGTCAGTTTGTTTTTCGCAGCAACCGGCTCGGCCAGACTGCGCAGTTGCGTCAATCGCTCCGGGCTGAGATCGCCGGCAAACACCGTCACGCCGGGCACGCCTTGGCACAAATCACGGATCACGTGCATCGTCCCCATCGGGCCGGCCGCGCCGATGATGTTGATTTTGTCGTTCGGCCGAATTTCGGCTGTGGCCGGAATACCGGCGAGCGCGTCAGCGACGTTGGCGCCGGTGGTGCCGGCTACGCGGATGCCGCCGTAGTGGATGCGGCCAACCTGTGAGACAACCGGCCGGCCAAACTTGCCACCGCATTGACAGATAATGAACAAACCTTTGGTGTCGACGTTGGCAAAAAGTTTTTCGACGATCATCGGGTCGCTGCCGAAATAAACCACGTCGTCAAATGCGCCGGTCGGAATGGCATCCGGCTTAACGCGTGTGACATTACCGGCATCCACCACACCGTCGCCGACGACGAGTACTTTGCCGCCGTGCTTGAAGCCGCGGCGTTGTTCCTCGACATAAGCTTCTTCCACGCACGCCCACGGCTCGCACAACGCAAGCGCCGACGCTGACAAATCCTCCGGTACCGGAATTAGCATCGACTCGCCTTCCGGTGAAACGATGGTGCGTTCGTCCATCAACACATATTCCTGTAGTGCGCCTTCAAAGTTGTAGCCGAACGCCGCCGCTGAGCTAGTCGTGGGCAGCCACCGGTAATCCGCTTGCACGAGATATCGACCGCCGACTTTCGCCTTCTGGACTTTGGCGCCGACAGCCACGACGCGGACAACTGTTTCGTGACCGGGCACGGTTGGTTGGTCGCCGGGAACGTAATGCGGCATTTCCGCAAGCGCCGACGGAGCTACGCCGGTCTTTACTTCCGATTTGCGGGCGTGACCGGAGAATTGCTTGAGCAATTTCAAATCGGAAAAACATAAACCGCAGACTTCGACCCGGCACAGAGCTTGGTGCGGGCCGGGCGTAAAAACCGGTTTGGTCTCGTTGATTTTCAGCTGGTCGAGGCCGACCAATTGGACGGCGCATTGGGATTTCGGGATGGTGTTCATTAGATTGTTTCCTCGCGGTCGGGAGTGAGCTCCCGGCCAAGTTTTTCAAAATAGTCGTTCTTCTCGGCCACAAATGCAAATCGTTGTTGCGCCCAGTCGCTGAGATAACCGTGGCCGCGCCGGCGCTGAAGCACCGAATGCGCATAGGCGATGTGCGCGCCCTTGAGAAAAATCGGCGCCAACGGTTTCAGCTCGGCGCTATCAAAGTTGTCCACAAACTTATTACCGGGCGCGTTCATCTCGGTGCCGACGATAACCGGGAAGTGATGCTTCTTGGCGAGCGCGACGACAGCATAGAGATTTTGTAACTTCTGGTCTTTGACGCCGGGCGTGTAGTTACGGTCCGGAATGATGTTGATTGCCGCGGCGCCGGTCGCCTGGGCCACCGCAAATAATTCCTCAATGCACTGCTCGCCGTCGCTGGTGCCATCGAGCCAGGTCAATGCCGGGATTGCGCCAGCCTCGATCACAAAGCGGTTCATCTCGGCCATCAACGGGAACGAGCCCTGACCGGGTTGCGCATAGCCAACGCCGCCTTTTTTCATCGTCTTGGCGCGAATCAGCGCCTGTAACTTACCGTCATCTATCGGGCAATCGCCGAGTTTGGCTTTCCAAAATGCGGCGTCGCCTTTTTTTGAATACGCCTCGCAGATGTGGCGCTCGGTGGCGTTGCCGGTAGGCGTGAGCGGCACGACATCACGGTCATAATCGAGTGTGACTGGCGCAGTGAACGTGTTAACGCGCGCGACGAGTTCCCGGTTGCGCTGTACGGCCGTCGCGCGCATCTGCGCGAGCAACGGGTGTTTAAGTTGCCGGGTAAAACCGATCCCCATGTGATAGGCGATACCGGGTTCGCCGGGAGAATTGATAACGCGCGTGGCAAACTCCGGCACAAACACACGCGACTCCATACTAATGCAGCGCTTGAGCCCACAGAGCTGACCGGCTTCCCAAAATTCCTCCAGCCCGTCGAGAACATCGAAGTCTACGATGCCGGCAGCGGCGAGTCCGTGTTGTCGAGCAAGCACCGCAAAATGAGTCGGCGAATAGCCGTAAGCGTTGTACGAAAAAAAAGTGTGGCTGTGGAGATTGACATCCGTACCGGTGGCCGGCCACTTGGCATGCGCGCAGATCTCGAGCAATGCCTGCCGGCGCTCCGCAGCATTAAAACTATCGAGAGTCGGGTTCATGCCGTGAGCTTTTGAAATCGTTCGTAAGCTTGTGCCCATGTGCCGGCATCCTGTGGCTTGTAATATGGCAAAGCTAAACGCTAATTTACTAGATGACCTAACAATTAAGGCTGCTAA
>JBAWWR010000149.1:0-4913 GCA_037146675.1 Verrucomicrobiota bacterium
TAGGATGCACGCGTTGTTCCCCCCGTTTGATAGGCACTTTCCGCCTGAATCATAGGCGGAATCATCCAAAGGTAATCAAGGATTATGGCTAAGAAAGCAAAGACAGTCGCAAAGAAAATCGGCAAGTCGCCGAAGTATGTTTATTTGTTCGGTCCAGGTAAATCGGACGGCAACGGTTCAATGAAACCGTTGCTCGGTGGCAAGGGCGCCAACCTCGCGGAAATGGCCCGCATCGGCTTGCCGGTGCCCCCCGGTCTGACCATCACCACCGAAGTCTGCACCTATTATTACGAAAACAAAAAGTCGTACCCCCAGAATCTCGAAGCGAACGTCAGGATTGGCGTCGCGCAAATCGAAAAAACGATCGGCACCAAGTTTGGCGATACGACGGCGATGCCGTTGCTCGTCTCCGTTCGCTCCGGCGCGCGCGACTCGATGCCGGGCATGATGGACACGATTCTCAACCTCGGCTTGAACGATCAGACAGTTCTGGCGCTCGTCGCCGCGACGAAGAACGAGCGGTTCGCTTGGGACTGTTACCGCCGGTTTATCCAGATGTACGGCGACGTCGTCATGGGCGTCCAGAAGAGCAAAGACGAAGATCACGAGCCATTTGAAGTCGTGATTCACAAACTTAAGCACGACCGGCATCACGCCGACATCGAAGACACCAAACTGAGCGTGGATGATTTGAAGGAAATGGTGAAACGGTTCAAAGCGCTCATCAAAGAGCGTACCGGCACTGAATTTCCGCAAGATCCGTGGAAGCAACTCTGGGGCGCCACTGGCGCTGTGTTTGGCTCCTGGATGAATGACCGCGCGATTGTCTATCGTCGCAAGTACGGTATCCCTTCGGAATGGGGCACCGCCGTCAATGTGCAGGCGATGGTTTACGGCAACACCGGCGACACCTCCGGTTCCGGCGTCGCGTTCACGCGTAACCCAGCCAATGGCACGAAAGAGTTTTACGGGGAATTCCTCATTAACGCCCAAGGCGAAGACGTCGTTGCTGGCGTCCGCACACCAGAACCTGTCGCCGCCCTCGCGAAGGTCATGCCGGCTGCGTACAAGGAGCTCGACAAAATCCGCAACACTCTCGAGAAGCATTTCAAAGACGTGCAAGATTTTGAGTTCACGATTCAAGACGGCAAAGTCTTCATGCTCCAAACCCGAAACGGCAAGCGCACCGCGATGGCCGCGCTCAAGTTCTCGATGGACATGGTGAAGGAAGGCCTCATCGACTGGAAAACCGCAATCAAGCGGAATCCCGCTGATCAGCTCGACCAATTACTCGCGCCGATTTTCGAACCGAAGGCCGAGAAAGCCGCGCGCGTCATTGCCAAGGGATTGCCCGCCGGTCCCGGCGCCGCTTCCGGCAAGATGTATCTGAATGCCGACCGCGCCGACGCCGCTGCCGCTCGTGGCGAGAAGGTGTTGCTTGTTCGCAACGAAACCACGCCCGAAGATTTGCGCGGCATGATCGCCTCCGAAGGCATTCTCACCGCCAAGGGCGGCGTCAGTTCGCACGCCGCGCTCGTCGCTCGCCAGATGGGCAAAGTCTGCGTCTGCGGTGCCGGTGCGTTGCAGATCGACTACGCCACCAAGACACTCACGGTAGACGGCCAGACCTACAAGGAAGGCGACTTCCTCTCCATCAACGGCACGCTCGGCACTGTGTACACCGGTCAACTTCCGACCGCGCCATCAGAGATTGTTCAGGTGCTGGTGGATAAGACACTCGATCCGAAGAACAGCGAAACGTACCTGATGTTCAAGAAGCTCATGGATTGGTGCAGCAAAGTGACCAAGCTCCAAGTTCGCACCAACGCCGACACGCCGGAGCAAGCTGAGAACGCGATTGCGTTCGGCGCGACCGGCATCGGCCTCACGCGTACCGAGCACATGTTCTTCGAAGGCAACCGGATTGACGCGATGCGCGAGATGATTCTTGCCGGCAACGTGGACGATCGGAAGAAAGCCCTCGCGAAGTTACTCCCCTACCAGAAGGCGGACTTCGCCGGTATCTTCAAGGCGTTGAAAGGCTTCCCGGCCACGATCCGCTTCCTCGATCCGCCGTTGCACGAATTCCTCCCGCACGAAGAAGCCGCCCAGAAGGATCTGGCGGACAAGATGCATGTTCCGGTGGAACTCATCAAACAACGCGTGAAAGAACTCCACGAGTTCAACCCGATGCTCGGCTTCCGTGGTTGCCGGCTCGGCATCGTCTATCCGGAAATTTCCGAGATGCAGGCGCGCGCCGTATTCGAAGCCGCCGCCGAAGTCCAGAAGTCCGGCGTCAAGGTCAAACCCGAAGTCATGATTCCGCTTGTCGGCTTTAAGAAGGAACTCGACCTCCAGGTCGAAGTCGTCCATCGCGTCGCCAAGGCAGTCATGGCCGAGAAGAAGGTGAAACTCAGCTACATGGTCGGCACGATGATCGAAGTTCCGCGTGGTGCGCTCACCGCCGACGAGATCGCGCAGACCGCCGAGTTCTTCAGCTTCGGTA
Organism: Verrucomicrobiota bacterium; assembly: GCA_037146675.1. Classification (GTDB taxonomy): domain Bacteria; phylum Verrucomicrobiota; class Verrucomicrobiia; order Palsa-1439; family Palsa-1439; genus CAINDI01. The sequence goes on from JBAWWR010000149.1 coordinate 2,507, forward strand.
CCAACGACCTCACCCAGACCTGTCTCGGCATGAGCCGCGACGACTCCGGCAGCTTCCTGCCGCCGTACGCCGAGTTGGAAATCTGCAAGTCCAACCCGTTCGCTTCGATTGACCAGTCCGGTGTCGGTCAGTTGATGAAGATCGCAGTCGAGAAAGGCAATTCGACGCGCCCCGGCATCAAGCTCGGTATCTGCGGTGAGCACGGTGGCGACCCGAACTCCGTGAAGTTCTGCCACAAGCTCGGCTTGACCTACGTCAGCTGCAGTCCGTTCCGCGTGCCAGTGGCGCGACTCGCGGCTGCGCAAGCGGCATTGGAAAGCTAAAAAACTCCGGCAATTCATTACAAGGGCGACACGCAAGTGTCGCCCTTGTTTTTTTGTCGATGTAAAGAGCTTGTGCAGAGTCTGGCAATTTAATATGTTGACGGCAATTACCTATGGCAATTGTACGCGACCGAGAAGGCGATAACGGAATTAAGATTTACCTGCGGGAGATCGGACAGATTCCACTGATCACCGTTAAGGATGAGATTGCACTAGCTGCCAAGATCAAACGCGGCGACAAAGACGCTCGCGCCACCATGATTAAGGCCAATCTCCGGCTCGTTGTCAAAATTGCCCACGACTATGCCAACCTCGGTTTGCCGCTGCTCGACCTAATCAGCGAAGGCAACATCGGCCTAATGAAAGCCGTTGAGCGTTTTGACCCCGCGAAAGGTGGCAAGCTTTCGACTTACGGCGCGTGGTGGATTAAACAATCCATCAAACGCGCTCTGGCCAACCAAGCCAAGACCATTCGCTTGCCGGTGCATCTCGTGGACAAGATTAGCAAGATGAAGCGCACCGCTATGAAGCTGAGTGAGAAGCTCGGTCGGGAACCGAACGATCAAGAACTCGCCGACGTCCTCGGTATCCCGCGGGCCAAAGTCGCGCAACTCCGTGAAATCAGTATTCGCCCGGCCAGTCTTGATGCCACCATTGGTGACGAGGACGATACCCAGTTTAGTGAAATCGTCGGTGACGACAACGCTGCCACACCGTTCGAGATGCTGCGCGACAAAAACATGCGCGCCGACGTCCGTGATTTATTGGAAGAACTCGAACCGCGCGAGGCCGAAATCCTCAACGCGCGGTTTGGACTTGATGGCGGCAAACAGCTCACATTGGAAGAAGTCGGTAAGAAGCTTAAGGTTACCCGCGAGCGCGTCCGGCAACTGCAAAACATCGCCATCACTAAACTCCGGCGCCTAATGGAAAAGCAGGACAAACCTTTGCCGACGTTTATGCTGGAAGGGTAGCGTGGCGTGTTAGCCGAGCTACCTTGCGCATTTCGGCTTCACAATCTCAGCAACTTCCGCTAAGAACCCTGTAATGCAAGATCAACTCAAAGCCGCTGTCCGTGATGTGCCGGATTTTCCAATTAAAGGGATTATCTTCAAGGACATCACCCCGATTCTTCAAGATCCAAAACTATTCCGTTGCGCCGTCGACACGCTCGCCGACCGGCACAAAGGTAAAAATTTGACGGCGGTCGTCGGGATTGACGCGCGCGGTTTCATTTTTGCCGGCGCGGTCGCCTACAAACTTGGCATCGGTTTTATCCCGGTCCGCAAAAAAGGCAAACTCCCGTGGAAGACGGTCGTCACCAGTTACACGCTCGAATACGGCAGCGAAACCAGTGAGATGCACATTGATGCCATCGCCGCTGGCGACAACGTCATCATCGTGGACGACCTACTCGCGACCGGCGGGACCGCAATGGCCGCCGCTAAATTAGTGAAAGAACTCGGCGGCAATATCGCCGAGATTGATTTCCTCATCGAGCTCGCCTTCCTCAAAGGCCGCGACCGGCTCGCCGGCTACAACGTTTTTTCCGCCGTCCAATACTGAACGCGAGCGGATAGCCATATGACCGCCGGCGAGTTGCACGTTGACAAGATTGACTGGCCGCGCTGGCAGCCGACCGAATACGCCACTCTCTGTTTCGTAATCCGCAACGGCCAGATTCTACTGATTCACAAGAAACGCGGTCTTGGCGCCGGCAAAATTAACGGGCCGGGTGGTCGTTTGGAGACGGGCGAAACTTCGGACCAAGCCGCAGTTCGCGAGGTACAAGAAGAACTCGGTGTGACGCCGGTCGGCTTAGCGCACTGCGGCATGTTGCATTTTCAATTCCTGGATGGCTACAAGCTGCATGTCGCCGTATTCTCTGCAACCGATTGCCTTGGTCAGGCAATTGAGACCGTCGAGGCCACGCCATTCTGGGTGGCTGTAGATCAAATCCCATACTCACAAATGTGGCAGGACGATCCGCACTGGTTGCCATTGGTTTTGGCCGGCACGCAATTCCGCGGCTATTTCGTCTTCGAAAAAGATCAGCTCTTGAGCTACCGGGTCGAGACATCCGC
>JBAWWR010000150.1:0-4778 GCA_037146675.1 Verrucomicrobiota bacterium
GTTTGGTTTATCGTTGTGGTTGAGCCGGCGGACCACCGCCGGCGATTTGTTGTGACAATTTCTGCCGGTCTTCGCTATCTTTCGCGCTATGCTTCAGTCGCTTCGCATCCGTAACATCGCCATTGTTGAGGATGTCGCCGTCGAATTCGGTGACGGTCTGAACGTCGTTACCGGCGAGACTGGCGCCGGCAAATCCGTCATCGTCGGTGCGCTAAATTTAATCCTTGGCGACCGCGCTGACAAATCGCTCATTCGCGCCGGCGCCGATCAATGCGCCGTCGAGGCCGTGTTCACTACACCGCCACGCAGCTTACTTGAAGAACTCGGTATCGACGCCGGTGCTGAATTGATAATTCGCCGGCAATTCAACGCCAACGGTACCGGTAAAGTCTTCATCAACGATTCGCCGGCAACCGTGCAGTCGCTCAAGCGCGTCGGCGATTTGCTTGTGGATATGCACGGGCCGCACGACCACCAATCCCTGCTCAGTCGCGAGTTCCAATTGGATTTGCTCGACGCATTTGGTGGCCACGACAAAGCGCGCCGCGCCTACGAGGATGTCTACCAGTGCCGGCAGCAACTCCAGTGCGATCGCGCCACGCTCGCCGAGGATGGACGCGACCCGGCACAAGAAATCGAGTTTCTGGGTTTTCAAGTTCGCGAGATTGAGGAAGCGAAGCTTGCGGAATTGAATGAGGATGAACTCATCTCCGAACATACCCGCGTTGCCAATGCCCAGCGAATTCTTGAACTTACCGACGGCCTTCACGCCGCACTTGCGGAAGCCGAGACCTCTGCGTTCGCGGCACTGGCAGTCGCGCAAAAACAACTCAGCGATCTCGCCGGCATTATTCCCGAAGCCAAACCGTGGCGCGACGATGCCACTTCACTCGCGGTGCAGTTGCAGGAACTTGACCGGACCGTCACCAATTTTGCCCAACGCATCGATGCCGACCCGGCACGACTGCGCGAGTTAGACGACCGGCTCACGCAAATTCATAAGCTCAAACGGAAATATGGCGGCAGCGTCGCCGAAGCATTAGCGATCTTGGCCCGCGCCAAAGAGCGATTGAATTTTCTCCAAACACGCGGCGAGCGCGCGACACAGCTTGACGCTGAGATCGCTAAAGTTTCCACGCAAATTGAGCAGCGCGGTCGCGAGCTTCGCAAGTTCCGGCAGGCCTCTGCGAAAAAGCTTGCTGCCGCCATCACAAAAGAGTTGCGCGACCTCGGTTTCGCGCACGGCAGCTTCGACGTAACGCTCTCGCCGGCGGTGGCTCCGACAGCGAATGGGTTGGACGAAAGCGAGTTCGCGTTCGCGCCGAATGTCGGTGAGCCGGTACGACCGTTGCGGCAGATTGCGTCGAGCGGCGAAATGTCGCGGGTGATGCTCGCCGTGAAAGTGGTACTTGCCGCGCACGACAAGATACCGGTCTTGGTGTTTGACGAGATTGACGCTAACGTCGGCGGCGAGATGGGCAAGGCCGTCGGCGAAAAACTTGCGGTGGTCGCGGCAAAACGCCAAGTCATTTGCATTACCCATCTCCCGCAGGTCGCTGCTCAAGGCGCGAATCATTACGTCGTGACCAAGAGTGTTCGCGACGGCCGTACCAGCGCCAATATCACGCTACTGACAGCGAAGGAACGCGCGGAGGAACTGGCCCGGATGCTTGGTGGGCGAGACCTGACAAGTGTGACTTTGAAACACGCCGCAGAGATGCTGGCAAAGGCCGGCAAGCCGAAACGGTAGGCTTCAGCGCAGCGCGTCCGCGATGGCAGCATCGCGTTCGAGGTCGACTTCAAGCATCAACTTGGCGATTTCGCCGGCAGATTTCTCACTGAGTTTGCTGTAGCCGGGTGGAATTGCAAATTTCGAGTCATCAGGTTGCTCGGTATGGATGCCGGTGAAGATGAGAATCTCATTGGTGTCGTCGCCGAGGTCCATTTGGCTTTTGATGATGAACCCGCGGAGGTCAGTCGCTTCCCAGATGATAAGCTGCTGGCAGGAATCATCTGCGCTGGTCACATTGATCCGGCGGACAGTGCAAAGATGTCCATCAACGGTCTCTGCTCTCAAAAACGTGCTTTCGATGTGTGGTGCGGCTGTTTGTTCGGAAAGCGATTCAAGATAGGCGTGTTTACCGGGAAAGAGCAGACCAGCTTTGTTGTCTCTTGCTATAAGAATGGTGGTAACTTCGTCTAGGTGGTTTCGTTTAAGTCTGTTTGTCAGTTTGGCGAGAGATGGTTCATCCACTGGCTTATGTTCGAGACAGATATCGCCGTTGCGCATGAACAGGACATTGTTAGCGAGTGTGATTTGTTTCCCGCCTCTCTCACGTTTGACCGTCACGTTCGCAGTGAATACGCGCCCTGGTCCCATCAGCGTCGCCACCAATTCGGTCTGTGCCGCCGAAGTATCAAACAGTTGCCCGTGCACACCGGTGGCCGTGCAATACGCGATTGTTAGCACCAGTAATAGTAGTTTCATTGTGTTCCGAGTTTGGCCAGCAGCCCTTGTTCACGCGCCTTGCCATACATGAACCGAAAGAAGAGAGCGGCGACAATGAGATAAATGAGATTCAGCCCGGCTGCATAGAGCACACACTTCAGCGACAATCCCTGACCGGCCAGCACGGCGCGCATTCCTTCAAACACGTGTGTTGCCGGGATGGCGAGACTGATTGGACGAATCCATGCCGGCATGCTGTCGAGCGGATAGAACGCCGCACAGAACGGTTGGATGAGAAACGGGATGCCCCACGCGAGCGCTTCGGATGCTTGCCCCCAACGCATAATCATCCCGGTTGTCACCATGCCGACCGCCCAGCCCATGACCAGCAGGTTGATAAACAGCGGGATGAGAGCGAAGCCCATACTCAACACGTTGAAGTGATAGAACACCGCCGCCATTGCGCTCAGTCCGGCGACAGTGATAAGGATTTTCACAAAGCCGACGCAGTACGTGGCCACAATGAACTCGCTGATGCGGACCGGCGCGACAAAGATGTTCAACAGATTACGCGCCCAAATGTCTTCGAGAAACGAAATCGTGGTGGCCTGTTGCGCCCGGTAAAGAATATCCCAGAAAATCATCGCGCCCAACAGAAACTTGATGAAGCCAGGCACTTTGAACGGCCCGGTTTGCAAATACTGAGTCAGCATCCCCCAGACGAGCAGTTCCATTACCGGCCAAAAAAACATCTCCAAAATTCGTGGCATGCTCCGCGTATATAGAAAGGTGTAGCGCAAAACTAACGCGCTGATGCGCTGCCAGTTCACTTCGCGTCCTCCGCCAGTAAGTCGCCACTGCGCGCAACTTGGATAAACACGTCTTCCAGCGACTTCTGCTTGAATTGCTCAACAATCTGCTGCGGTGCGCCCTCGGCAATGATGCGGCCCTTATTCAGAAAAATGACGCGGTCGCAGATTTCTTCCACATCGAGCATGTTGTGCGATGTATAAACCATCGTGACACCGCGTTCGCGCTGGACGCGCCGCAACAGCTTGCGCACCTTATCGGCAATATTCGGATCAAGACTCGCGGTCGGCTCATCCAGCAGGAGTAGCTCCGGATCGTTCAGCAACGCCTTGCAAAGGTTGACGCGCGTGGCTTCACCGGACGAGAGCGTGCCGGTGATTTGCCGGCGCAAATGGGCAATCTCCAGCAGCTCTAATAATTCGGCAGTCTTCTGCTTGTGATTTTTCACCTGATACAACTTTGCGAAGATGAGCAGGTTTTCCCAAACCTTGAGATTTGACGGTAAGCCGGTATAGGCCGATGAGAAATTGCAGCGCTGCAAAATCTCAACCCGGTGTGGTTCAAAGTCCTTTCCGAAAATGCGCACGCGCCCGGCAGTCGGCGTCGTGAGGCCTAACAAAACTTGAATCGTTGTCGTCTTGCCGGCGCCATTCGCGCCGAGCAAACCAACGATCTCGCCACGGCAGATTTCAAATGAGACATCCGCGATGGCGACGGTGTCTTTAAACTCCTTGCGGAGGTGGTCGACTTGGACGATTGGCTCAGTCATCAGGCCAACCGGCTTATGACGAAAATAAACACAACACCAGCCACCGTCAGCGCCATCGTTTTCCACGAACTGTGCTTGCTGTGCGCCTGTGGCAGAATATCACTGGCCCCGATGTATAACAAAAAGCCGGCGAAGAAACCCAGATACAACGGAAGCCAGTGGGCCGGTAGTCGATAAAGCAACGTCGAGAGCGCGCCCAGAATCGGCGCGACAGCATCCAATAGTAAAAACCACCTCGTCCGTCGCAGTGTATTCTTGTGCGCCAGCATCAAGGCGACCGTATTCATGCCATCGGTAAAATCATGAGCGATGACTGCCACCGCCACAAAGACCCCGACCGTTGGGCTGACTTGAAATCCTAAACCAATCCCGATCCCGTCCATAAAGCTATGCCCCGCCAATGCCAGCGCCGACAGAACTCCGACTTGAGGGTGAAAATGATCGGCGTAATCCGACTCATGAGCGTGGTGAATCACAATCACCTTCTCCACGATGTGAAACAGCAAGAATCCCACGACCAACGCAATCATTACCGCCGTCGAATCTGTACCGTTGTCTTTCACCTGGCGGAAGATTTCCGGTAAAAGATCAAAGCTCACTACGCCGAGCAGCACACCGGCAGTAAAGCCCATTACCAGATGCAACCGGTTCTTCTCCCGAATACAAAACAACCCGCCCAGCCCCGTTGAAACAAACGTGGCCAGTGCCAAAAGGATGATCAAAGTCATGGCAGCAGTCTAATACGAACCG
>JBAWWR010000151.1:0-4635 GCA_037146675.1 Verrucomicrobiota bacterium
CGTGGCCAGTGCCAAAAGGATGATCAAAGTCATGGCAGCAGTCTAATACGAACCGGCGCACTCTGCAATTCTCGAAGCACAGATTCGCTTGCGTTTGGCGGCTGGTCGGGCTAACAAAACCGCATGGCGAACATCCCACAACAATTCACCAACGTTACTGTCCTCACCAAGGCTAACGTCTATTTCGATGGCAAAGTCGTCAGCCACACCGTCCAGTTTCCTGACGGCAGTAAGAAAACTGTCGGCCTGATTTATCCCGGTAATTTTCACTTTGGCACCCAAGCCGCCGAACGGATGGAACTTTCTGCCGGCAACTGCCGCGTCAAACTCGACGGCCAAGCCAATGGGAAAGACTACGCCGCCGGTCAACTTTTCGAAGTTCCTGCCAACTCCGGTTTCGACATCGAAGTCAAAGCCGGCATCTGCGAATACATCTGCTCGTTTCTACCATGAACCTCAAACACGAATATTCAGATAAACTTTGGACCGAAGCCTGCCGGTTATTTCCCGGCGGCGTGAACTCACCGGTACGCGCGTTTCGCGGCGTTGGTGGCACGCCGTTCTTCACGGCGCGAGCGCAAGGGTGCCGGCTGTGGGACGTGGACGGCAATGAATATATTGATTATGTCGGCTCGTGGGGGCCGATGATTCTCGGGCACGCGCACCCGAAGGTTGTGCGTGCAGTCCAAGAGGTGGCGCGCGACGGCACGAGCTTCGGTACGCCAAACCCGCATGAAATCCGGTTGGCGCGATTGGTCTGCGAGGCGTATCCCTCAATTCAAAAATTACGGTTTGTAAACTCCGGCACCGAAGCCACGATGTCGGCAATCCGTCTGGCGCGCGGATTTACGAAGCGCGACAAGATTGTGAAGTTCGACGGCTGTTACCACGGGCACGCCGATTCACTGCTGGTGAAGGCCGGCAGCGGTGGCGCGACTTTTGACGTGCCGGACAGCGCTGGCGTGCCGGCAGATTTTGCGCGGAACACGCTGACGCTGACGCTCAACGACATTGCCGGCTTGCGGCGCGTGAACTGGAGCGAGATTGCGTGTGCGATTATCGAACCAGTTCCTGGCAACATGGGGCTGATTCCGTTGACGCTGGAGTTTTTGCAAGCGCTCCGGCAAGTCACGGCCGCCGGTGGCGCATTACTGGTGCTCGACGAGGTGATGTGTGGGTTCCGCGTGGCCAAAGGCGGCGCGCAAGAGCTGTACGGGATTACCGGCGACTTGACGACACTTGGCAAAATCATCGGCGGCGGCTTGCCGGTGGGTGCGTTTGGTGGTCGAGCGGAAATCATGGATTGCCTCGCGCCGACCGGCGCGGTCTATCAAGCCGGCACGCTGTCCGGTAATCCGTTGGCGATGGCGGCCGGGATTGCGACGTTGGAGGAATTGTTCAAGCCCGGCAATTACCAAAAACTTGAAGAGCTCAGCGCGGCGTTGTGTGATGGATTGAAGAAAATCGTGCCGGGTCACCATACGCGAGTCGGTTCGAAGTTTTGCACGTTTTTCACCGACGTACCGGTCGTAGATTACGCGACAGCCAAGACGAGCGACACGAAGAAGTTCGGCCGGTATTTCCAGGCGATGCTAGAGAACGGCGTGTACTTGGCGCCGTCGCAGTTTGAGGTTGGATTCATGTCGCTGGCGCATACCGGCGCCGACATTGAGGCGACGTTGCGCGCGGCGCAGGAAGCAGTGAAGGCGCTGTGAAGCTCGTAGTCGCCGCCACCGGTGCGAGCGGCGCGTTGTACACGCAACGATTGCTCGACAGCCTTGCCGGTCACGAAATCCATTACATCGTTACCGGCCACGCTCGCGAGGTACAAGAATTGGAATTGCCGGGTGGCTTGAAGCTACCGGCGGGTGTGATCCGGTACGAGGAGAGCGGTTCGATGTTCGTGCCGTTTGTCAGCGGATCGGCGAAGTTCGATGCGATGATTGTCATCCCGGCTTCGATGGGAACAGTCGGGCGGATTGCGACCGGCGTTTCCGACAGCACGGTTGCGCGGGCTGCTGATGTGTTTCTGAAGGAGCGGCGGCAATTGATTCTCGTGCCGCGCGAATCGCCGTATAATTTGATTCATCTCCGCAACATGGTCGCACTCACAGAGGCCGGTGCCACGATTATCCCGGCGAGTCCGTCGTTCTACTCGCAACCGCAGACAATCACCGGCTTGGTGGACACGATTGTAGCGCGTGTGCTCGACCATCTAGGCGTCGAACATCAATTGGCTAAGCGATGGCAGAGCGCCGATTAGCGGCATCGAGAAACGTCAACTGCCGGTAAATGGTTTCGACTAACGGCGATTTGGCGCCGGCCGCTTGGGCGGCTCGCAGTGGGTTGCCGTAGATTGCTTCCACTTCCATTGGGCGGTGCTCGTCAAAATCAATCTTCATGCTCGTCCGGTAAGGCGTCATCTTTTCGGTGTGATTCAATAACTTCGCAACAATCGTATCCTCCACCGGCACGCCACAGGTGCGGGCGTCTGCAACAATCTCCCACATGAGTTGCTCGCAGAGTTGCCGGGTAGAAGTTTGCGCCATTAACTCCGCCGTCGTTGCATTGAGAATGACCGACAGGCCGTTGTAGGGAATGTTCCAGACCAATTTATTCCAGCGGGCCACGCGAAAGTCGTCGAGCAATTGCACCGGAATACCGGCGCGCTCAAAATCGACGGCGATCGCGCGCAACCGGTTGCTCACGCTGCGTGTGGCAAATTCGCCCAGCGCCACATGGCAGTAATCCAGATGGCGGATGTGGCCGGGACCAACTCTGTTAGAACACAAAAAACTCAACCCGCTCACAACGCGGTCCGGTCCAACGAGACCGGCAATCAACTCTTCGCCACCCAAACCATTTTGCATGAGCAGCACGGCACCAGCCGCCGGCAAGAGGTTTGGCAAAAGGTGGTTTTGCGTTGCCTTTAGCGCCACGATGACTACGTCACACGCCGGCATTTCCTTCGCAGCCCGGTAAACGTGGACTTTCGGCAAGGTGAAATTACCGTCCTTCGAGTCGCAAACTAAACCATGGCGGACGACATGCTCGTAATCGGAATGGATGAGGAAATGCACCTCGCACCCGGCTCGCTGCAGCCGGCAACCGTAGAATCCGCCGAGCGCGCCTGTTCCGATGATGGCATAAGTGAGTGGCACGCAGAAAATCTAACGCCAGACAACATTCGCCGCAATCAAAAGCGTGGACTTGCGATGCAGTGCCGAGATTTGTAGTGTGCTGCTTATGACTGGCGACATCCTCGGGATTGAAGGCGGTGGCACCAAAACGATTGCGTTGCTCAAGACCGGTACCCGGATTCAGCGGCGACAATTTGGGCCGCTCAATCTGAAACTTGCTACCGACCGGCAAATCCTCGCAGTGCTCCGGCCATTCAAACCGACACGCGCAGCCATTTGTCTAGCTGGTTGTCGCACCCCGGCCGACCAGGCGCGTGTTCGACGGCTGGCTCGGCGAGTCTGGCCAAAGGCACAAGTGCTTGCCGGTAACGATCTCGACTCCGGTCTGGCGGCGGTTTTTGGTTTGGAGCAAGCCGGTATCATTGTCATCAGCGGGACCGGCTCGGTGGTGGTCGGCCGGAATGCCCACGGACAAACCGTGCGCGCCGGTGGTTGGGGGCATTGGTTGGGTGATCACGGCAGTGGTTACTGGCTGGCGTTGACCGGGTTGCGCGCGGCCGTTCGCGAACTTGACCGAACCGGCAAGCCGAGCGCGGCATTGTGCCGAGTGCTACGACGGTTGAAATTGAAATCGGCGGAGCAACTCATCGAGTGGATTACCGGCGCGAGCAAGGCCGACGTCGCCCGGCACGCGGATATTTTTTTGCGCGGCAACCGGGGTTTGGCACTGCAAGCGGCATCATTTTTAGCGATGGACTGCGCGGCGGTAGCACGGAAGTTAAAGCTCGAGACACCGGCCGTCGCATTAGCCGGCGGGATTTTGCAAAACCACCGGCCATTACGCAACGTGGTTACCCACCGGATCCGCCAAATGATGTCGGAGGCGCGAGTAACGGTTTGGCGCGGCGAGACCGCACTGGGTGCGCTGCGGCTAGCCGGTGGTTAACTGCGCTCGGTACCACGCCACGGCTTTTTCAATGCCGGTGCGGAAATCCACGCTGGGCTTCCAGCCGAGCAGACGAGCCGCTTTATCAATCGCCGCCTGACTATCTTTGATATCACCGGCGCGACCCGGCTCAAATTTCGGTTTAACTTGTTTGCCGCAAATCGTGTTGATGGTCGCCACTAGGTCCAGTAAGCTGATCCGGCCGCTGCAGGCGATATTGAACGACTCACCGCACGCGGCTTTGTCGGCGGCGCACGCGGCGAGGTTGGCTTCGATCACGTTTTGGACGTGTGAAAAGTCGCGCGTTTGGTGCCCGTCGCCGAAAATTGTGGGCGACTCGTTTTGCAAAACCGCGGTTATGAAGCGCGGAATGACGGCGGCGTATTGCGATGCCGGATTTTGGCGCGGGCCAAAGACGTTGAAGTACCGGAGCGAAACGGTTTCGAGGCCGTACAGCTGGTAAAACACCCGGCAATAGTATTCGCCGGTAATTTTGTGGATTGCGTACGGCGACAATGGTGATGGCGTCATTTCCTCGTGTTTCGGCAA
>JBAWWR010000152.1:0-4555 GCA_037146675.1 Verrucomicrobiota bacterium
TGCCTTTCTCGAAATACCAACCCGGCCGCGAGCCGAGCATTAACGGATGCTGGCCAGTGACATGGATCGCGTGGATTTCACCGATCGTGCCGGCGCTGACAAGTTCCCGGGCTTTAAGAAACTGTCCAAAGCCGCGCATATCGAGTTGGCAAAACACGGATAACCGGTTCTTCCGCGCGAGCCGCTCAATCTCCGATAGCTCCGTTAGTCGTGTACAAATCGGTTTATCGGCGACGACGTGTTTGCCGCGCCGCAACGCTTCGATGATTAGTTGGCCACGCCGCCCGTAATAATCGCCAACCGCAACGATGTCGCATTCCACCGCATCAAGCATGGCGGCATACCGGCTGTGCGTGAGATTGACTTTGCCGTCCCGGCGCAACACCGCCCGCGCCGCCACATTTTCCTCGCACGCGCCGGTAATGTTAAACGCCGGCGATTTCTGCGCAAACTCGTACAAGCCGAGAATGTGCGAATGGCGAAAGCCGATGAAAGCAATCTGGTGCATAACCGGAGTTTTCCTATCTCACGCGATTGCGGTGGTGTCAATTCGGAAGCAAAAGTTCTGGCGACAGTATTGGGATGAAAAACATTAATCTTAATTCGCGCCGGCTGTTCAGCGTCTCGGTGTGGCGATCATGCCCCACGGCGACCAATAGTTCGGCGCGGCGTCGAACTGTCGGCACGCGCCGCTGACCGGATCGACTTGCACGACGAGCGCCGAACTGGCCGTGCTGTAGGCGAGGTAGATAAATTCATGGCCGGTCCGCGGATGGCGCGCGATGAGGCTCGACATGATATGCCCCCGCCGCGCCGCAACACCGTAGTCACGGAGGTCGAATTTGTGGCGGGAGATTGTTTTACTTCTTCGGACTGCGCTTGTTTTTAATTTAGCCCGGATCATCGTGAGTCACCGTATCGGCTGTGATCAGATTTGTTGACAGCGGCGAGTCCGTCAAGGATTGCCGTATCGATTGTTCCGTCCAGCCGCCGGGTTGGACACATAATTCCACCTTCGGTAAATTCATTCCACGCATAGACAAACAGGGTGTTCGCCTCGCACCGGTCGGGGTGCGCGTGGGAACTGGCCACGGCCGCCTGCACGCGGTCCCGGTATTCAGCACTCGTCGGCATTTGATACCAAGCAAACGGCGGGTCTTTCCACCAAGCGGGTGGGTTGTCGTGATACGGGCGGCTGTCCCAGTTGACGTGCGCGGCCAAAACGGCTTTGCCGGCGCCGGCCAGTAATTGCTGGTTTTGGTCCGCGACCACTTTAGTAAAGGCCGTGGCCGAATCGCCTTGGCCGCCGCTGCGGGGCCATTCCGTTCGGGCATCACAGCCATATTGGGCCGGGTCAAAGCTGATCGCCACGATATAGGGATTGGCCAGTCCCTGATCGTGAGCCAAGGCACGGAGTTCTTTCAACTTCGCTGGCAGGGAAGCGGTGGCACAATCTTGATAGACGTAGAGCAGTGGCCGTTGCGCTAAGACACGCATCCACTGGCGGTCGTGCATGGCAGTGATGGTTTTCTGCTTCTCGTCGTCCCAAGCGGCGGCCGAACCGGTATTCAGCGAATGGCCGAGCATCCAACAGAACTTCACGTCGCCTTTGTGCGGGCTGCGCAGATAGGCGTAATAGGCGGCGTTCATCGGGGCGTGTCCGGGATCCAAATCGATGTACCGCAGGAAAATCCAATAATCCACTCCACCGTTCTTGGCATATGCGATTTCAGAATCCATTTTTACCGGGTCATCGGTATCGACAACGTCAATGCTGCCGTCCGGCTGAATGGCACCAAAGAACGGGAGCTTGTCGTGGTATGCGCTAGGAGTGAAACATCGGCGAACGGTCTGGTAGATTTCTCCTGCACCACCGTGGAAGGCATCCCATCTATAAACACCAATGCTAGTCTGTTTCGCGTCGGTCATGGTCCATTTGTTTGTAGGCGCGTTTGCACTTGGTAAGATTACAGGTCTCACGCGCTTGCGGTGGTGTCAATTCGGAAGCACGAGCGCTGCTATCTTCACCGCCGGTCATTCCTAGGGCGACATTTTAGGAAATTTTCGGTACTATCAGCGCCAATGAGTGTTTCCATTCCAGCTTTGATCTCCGCCAACGGTTTGGCCTTGGCGTATGGTGCCGCGCCGTTGCTGGAGGAGGTCACGTTGTCAGTGGCGCCGGGCGAGAAGGTCGGACTCGTTGGCCGCAACGGGTGCGGGAAGACCAGTTTACTGAAGATTCTAACCGGTGAAAATATGGCGGATGACGGAGAAGTTTTCCGGCGTCGTGGATTGCGAGTTGGTTATCTGCCACAGGAGTTTGAACTTACCGGCGACCAGACGGTGCAGCAGAACATCGCAGCCGGTGCGGCGGATTTATTGGACTGGATTGCGCAGTATGAAGCCGGGACCGGCAGTGATGAAGATCACGCCGAACTACTGCACCAAATCGAGCGTGCTGACGGGTGGAACCTGCAATCGCGAATTAATGCCAGCACCACCGCCTTGGGCGCGCCGCCACTGGGGACGCTCGTCGGTCCGCTTTCCGGCGGCGAGAAACGGCGGGTGGCATTGTGCCGGGCGCTGGCGGCGCAACCGGATCTGCTCTTATTGGATGAGCCGACCAACCATCTCGACGCCGAATCCATCCGCTGGCTTGAAGAATATCTGCAGCGTTTTACCGGCGCGGTGATTTTCGTCACGCACGACCGGTATTTCCTCAACGTCATCGCCACCCGAATTATTGAGCTCGATGGCGGTCGGGCGTATTCCCATCCCGGCAACTACACGGCCTATCTGGAATCCAAGGCCATCCGGCAACAGATTGCCGAGCAGTCGGAACGCCGCCGGCAGCGGTTTTTAAAATTTGAATTGGAATGGGTTCGCTCCGGCGCGCGCGCACAACGGACAAAAGCCCAGCATCGGATGCGCGCGTACTATCAACTCGCTGGCATCGAAGCACCACCGGAAGAGCGCGAGATGGATTTGCTGATTCCACCGGCCACAGAACTCGGCAATACCGCCGTGGATCTCGAGGATGCCGGCGCAAAATTCGGCGACCGCTGGCTGTTTCGCAACCTGACGTTCAACTTGAAGCCCGGCCAGTGTACCGGCGTCGTCGGACGTAATGGCGTTGGCAAAACCACGCTCTTGCGCCTTTGTCTCGGTGAGCGTTCTCCCGATGTCGGCACGGTGACCATCGGGAAAAAGGTAAAATTCAATTACATTGATCAAGCGCGGATGCAACTGAACGACGCCAATACGGTCTTGCAAGAAGTGGCCGGCGGTGGCGATACGGTGATGTTTGGCGGTCAGCTGCTGAGTGCGCGGAGTTATCTCCGGCGGTTTCTGTTTGCCGATGAGCGCATCAATGACACCGTGGCGCATCTTTCCGGCGGTGAGCGCGCTCGGTTGATGTTGGCGAAGGTGTTGAAGCGCGGTGGGAATGTGATTGTGCTCGACGAGCCGACCAACGATTTGGATTTGCCCAGCCTGCGGATGTTGGAGGAGGCGTTGGCGGATTTCGACGGAAGCGTGTTGGTGGTCAGTCACGACCGGTATTTCCTCGACCGCATCTGCGACCAGATTGTGGCATTTGAAGACGGCGGCGTATTCATCCAGCCCGGCAACTACTCCTACTATCTCGAGAAACGCCAACAACGCGAACGCCCGGTCGCGCCGGTGAAGGAACCGGTTCCAGTTGCGGCTCGACCGCAACGGTCGCGGAAGCTGAGCTTCAAGGAACAGCGTGAATTGGAAGGTATGGAAGCCGGTATTCTGAAAGTAGAAACGCGCGTGGCGGAGTTGGAATTGATCTTGGGCGATCCCAATTTTTATGCCACCCGCGCCACGGAAGCCGCTGGCCTGAGCGCGGAACTGGAAGCCACAAAAACCGAAATCATCCGCCTCTATGCCCGGTGGGCGGAACTGGATCAACTCGGTCGTAGCTGAAGTTCCGCCAGAGATAAGCGCCGGCAGCAGGCTTGACTTGTGGAGGTTGTGGATTCAATTTCTCAGCCATTATGAAACTATTTGTTTTCGCCGTTGTGCTAGCTCTCGGTTGCAACCAATCCGGATCCACTCCGCCGCCGACCACTGAAACTAAACCCGCAGCACCGGCCACACAACCGCCAGTCTTGCCACCCGGCCACCCCGCTGTAGGTGATCAGAAACCGGCGTTGCCGGCTGGCCACCCAAACATCGACATGGGCGCACAACAACTCCCGCACGGCGCTGCGGCCGGCGACGCCACGAATCCCAAATGGGTCGTGCCGCAGGATTGGAAGCCCGGCAAGCAATCGAGCGTGCGCCGGGCGAGTTTCGTTGTGACTGGTGCTGATAACCAAGCCGCCGAAATTTCCGTGACTGTTTTCCCGGGTGACGTGGGCGGTTTGCTGGCCAATGTCAATCGGTGGCGCGGTCAGATTGAGCTCGAACCAATCACCGGCGAGCAGGTTGCCGATCTGACCAAGAAGCTCGATGTGAATGGCGTAGCCGCAACGGTGGTGGATTTCGCGAACGATGCGACCGGCAAGCAGATGGTCGTCGCGACAAT
>JBAWWR010000153.1:0-4504 GCA_037146675.1 Verrucomicrobiota bacterium
CCGGGCGTGAATAGGCACGCCCAGCCCTACGCGAGCCGCTAAGCCCGCTGCCGCTTATGGTTTTACCACTTAAACTTGCAGTCCAAGCACTCCCAAGTCTTGGTAAGCCTACCCATAGCGAATACGCCAATTAACACAGCAGCTCCAACCTTACTACCCATCGAGATTTTTTTTACATTCCCCGATTTACAATTCGGACAAGTAATCGTCTTATTCTTGTTTGGCTGTCCACAATTCGGACAAGAATCCGCCTCACTCGATATTTGCTTACCACAAGCGCTGCAATTTATCATAAGCCGCTCCTTTGTTGTGAGTCATGCTACTGCCGGACGTAGTGCGGTTGCAAGGCTCCAGAATCGGACACGGTTGCCCCGGTGCCGCTCGTTTCGTTTCGGGGTGTGACTACTCTGGTGACTACTCAGGCGTTTTTCGGGGTGCTCAGCCAAAAGCCAAAACCCGCGTAACCTGTTACAGTCACGCGGGCTTAAGCTGGTGGACCCGGTCGGACTTGAACCGACAACCCGCTGATTAAGAGTCAGCTGCTCTAGCCAATTGAGCTACGGATCCAAACCCTTATAAAATAAGGCTTTTCTGCGTCTTTCGCGAGGTGTGAATTATGCTGTTGCAATGCTTTGTTGCAATGTTTAGGGTTTTTTCAGCATGAAACACACCGCTAAATCCCGCAATCAGCAGAAACTCATTCACGTTGGCGATTGTCTTTATCGTAGTAACCTCACGGACGTTTACTACGGCATATTTGAACGAGACGGCCGACAAGTCAAGCGTAGTTTGAAAACTTCTGACCGGGAACTGGCCAAACGCCGCGTCGAAGAGCTCCGCCGGAAGGTCGAACGCCTCACCGCTGACGACTCCAAGACCCTCCCCTTTGCTGAGTATGACGCCGGCCAGCTGACCGGTGGCCTAGCCAAACGCTGGTTCGACGCCGCAGCCGTAACCTTAAAACCGAAATCAATCCGGATGTACCAGAACAGCATCAAAATGTTGGCCAAACATTTCGGCACCCTCACTGTGCGCAGCATCACCTTGCGCCAGATCGAGCAGTGGTCAACCCGGCGCAGCGCGGAATGTTCGGCACGCACGTTCAATGTTGACTTGGAAATCTTGCGCCGAATCTTGGACTACGCCTGCCGACACGGCATGCTGCTGGAGAACACCGCCAAAGAGATTGCCCGCCGCAAACTAAGCCATGAGAAGATCATAATCCCAACTAAAGAGCAATTTCGTCAATTGCTTGAAACCATGCGGAAAAATAACGGCAAAGACTCCGCCGATCTGGTCGAGTTCCTGGCCTACAGTGGCTGCCGGCTGGCCGAAGTTGTCGGCGACACCACCTACGGCAATAACAAGCCACCACTGCTCTGGGGAGAAGTGAGCTTGAAACTCTCTTTCTTCACCGTCCAAGGCAAAGGCCGGGGCGATGAAGGCAAGACTCGCACCGTGCCAATGTTCCCACCACTGGAACGCCTGCTGTTGACACTCAAGGCCAATCTACCGGCAGAGCCTAAACCCACTGAGCGGATTTTTGCGATCGAATCCGCCATGACCAGCATCATCAACGCCTGCCGCAAACTGGGCCTACCAAAATACAACCACCACGTGATGCGGCATTTCTTTTGTTCCAACTGCATCGAGGCCGGCGTTGACTTCAAAGTGATTGCGGGCTGGCTCGGCCACTCTGACGGCGGGATCTTAGTTGCCAAGACCTACGGCCATCTGCGGGATGCCCACAGCGCAGCAATGGCGCAACGCATCACATTTGATGCGGCGAGCGCGCCGCCCGCTAACGTTATAAAAATGCCGACTGCCGCCACCGGATAGTTGAAAACCTGACAGCCGATTCAATCGGCTCTAAGCATTGCGCCCGGCCAAAGAAACTGGCCGGGCGCTTTGATTTACAAAGCGGCAATGCATGTCGCTGGCGTTGCTGTCAAGAATAAAAGGCGAGAAAAACGCATTTTTTAAGGGTCACAGATCCTTGCGGAGTGTTGCGATTGGTTGTGATTCGTTGCGCTCAGTTGCCACCAACGACACCAAAACGACACATGACAAACGATTCCCTTAATTCTTAAAAAACACATGCTATAACGCATTATGAAAAATCAAAAAACAGCGCGCACCAATAATATGGTGCGGTCGGATATTTGACTAGGCCAGTGGATAGGTTAAGTCATTTATAAGTATGGAGATACATATGGACAATGCAAGTCAGAAACAAAAGCGCCCAACTCCGTCGCAATTGGTCGAACAAGTCAGATTGACGCTCAATCTCGCCAACCGTCTCGCCTTGAACCGAGTTGAAACGGCTGCTGTATTAGGCCTGCGGAATCCGATCACGGTTGATCGACTGGTCCAGCGCGGTTTACTCAAACCGTCTAAAGCCAGCCGGCGTCCGCTATTCCCCATCGCTGAAATTCAACGCTTCCTAACTGAAACCCAATAGAAGGCCCACCCCATGACACCAAACCAAACCACCAATCTGTCCATGACTACTATCAATCCACAAGCGGACCAGCCGGCGACTTCGACCGCAGTCGGTAGTTACCAATTTCAAATTGGGACCATCACACCACTGTCTCCAGAGGCGCGTGCCGACGTACGCCCACAAATCAGATTACCTGGGGATGGTCGCTTATTAAGCGACTTCGCCACCGAGGTTGCTACGCATCTGACCGGCAAAGACATTTACTCACGCAATGGCCAGACTGTCGCTCTCGAAGGCGGAGTGCTGATCAGGCTCGATGCGCAAAAACTTCGGACCTGGGTGGAGCGGCATCTTGTTTGTTACCGACACCGCCGAGCACCGGAGCAGTTTTATTCAGTTACTGCCACCATGCGTCCGGACGATGCCGTCGGCGTATTGAACGCCCCGCAATTCATTGAACGTCTTTTGAAAATTCGCCGCGTCAATCATGCCCGACTGCCAATCACCCGTGCTAACAATCGACTGGAACTCTTACCGGTTGGATATGACAGCGCTAGCCAAACATTGACCTTATCTGACATCGAGTATCGCCTCGATATGGAATGCGGCGAGGCGGTCACAGTTCTCGATGAATTGCTGGCTGAGTTTTGCTTTGCTGATGATGCACGGTCGAAAGCCGTTGCCGTCGCTGGCATGGTCGGATTGTATGCTTGGCAATTAATACCGGCACAGACATTGCGCCCGGCGTTTATCTTTGTCGCCAACGCCGAGGGAGCTGGCAAGTCGTTACTAGTGCAAGTCATCATCACACCAACGCTGGGCGAGTTTCCGACCGGATGCAAAGCTAAGAACGACGATGAACTCCGCAAGGTCATCTCGACTATCGCGCTTGAAGGTCGCCCAGTGCTCTTTTTCGACAACCTCAAAGGGAAATTGTCATCGCCAGCGCTCGAGAGTTTTTTGTCGGCACCGGTTTGGACTGATCGCCAGTTAGGCGGCAACAAAACAATCACTGCCGACAATCTGGCGACTGTGTTCATCACCGGCAATGGGGTGACCGTTTCGCCCGATATGCGCCGCCGTAGTTTATTTGTCGAGTTGCACCTTGAGGCGGAACGCGCCGAAGACCGGCAATTTAAACAGAACCTAGATTTGCCAACGCTTTTGGCTATGCGTCCTCGGATTCTCGCCGCGCTTTGGTCGCTGGTAAAACATTGGGACACCCACGGCCGACCGGCTCCAAGCCGATCACACTCCGCGTTCAAACCTTGGGCAAAAATCGTGGCTGGGATTGTCGAGACCGCTGGCTTCGCTTGCCCACTCGATACCGCCAACGTTACCACTGCGATTGACCCCGACGCCAGTGATATGCAAGCGCTGGTCGCTGAAATGGCCGGTAAGACTGCGTTGAGCTTTGCCGAGCTGGTCAAGCTTGCCCGGTCATTGGAATGTTTTGAAGCGGTCATTGGCAATGGTGCTGAACTCGACCGACGGGCAAAAGCCAAATTCGCTAAACTATTGACCAGCTACGACCGGAGGCTTGTTAGCAACCACCGCTTTATCATCGAAGACAAGGGCCATGCCCGCAAATACCGCGTCACTTAACCGCCACACCAACACCTGCTAACATGGTAGAGCATGGTGTTTCAGCCCAGCTTAGAAAGAAATAATCTTCATGAGCTGAAGCTAAACACCATGCTGACCGTGCGACCATGCTACTTATGTCACAGCAAAAGGGACTCATTTTTTTTCGTCCTAATTACTTTGCAATAGCAAAGTCTGGAGGCGATTAAATCGCCGCATCCTTAGTCGGAATGGCGTATTTATAAATACGCTGGTAACCCGATTTTATGTAAGTCCCACGCCAATAATTAATTGGCGTTCTAGTATTCCAGAGTTGCGGACGAAAACCCGCCCATTAATGCCAAGCATCCACCCGGAACCTAGAACTAACACATGCACTCGCTTGGAAAAGAGCGCTAGTCGCCAGCAATTAGAATCGGAACCCGACGCCGCCGTTGATCTTTTGCGAGGTGTAACCGGAGCCGAACTCTGGCGCAT
>JBAWWR010000154.1:0-4500 GCA_037146675.1 Verrucomicrobiota bacterium
CGGCGAGCGCATTGCGCGGTTTCATTGTGCGCACATCTTGGGGCTCGCTAAATAGCGCGTGATTTTGGGGAATCGCCCGCAGCTCGCGACCCGGCAAAACTTGCGCCATTTCTTGGCGAAACGACAGGTCAAATGACTTTCGACCTTCCGCAGCCTCGGCAAAAAGCACTCCGCCATTCATCAGAAACCGGCGCAGATTCGCACGTTCAGCACCGGTCATAACAAAGTCAGTCGTGCCGGTCAGATATAGGAACGGCATTTCAAAAATCGCGGAGTCCGACAGCTGCACGTTACGCAACTCAAATGAAACCGGCGTGCCGGTCGTGGCGTGAAATTGATTCAACAGCATTGGAAACGCCGCTGACCGCGCTTGCCACGGACCATCGTGAATGACTTGGCCGACACGGAACTTGCCGGCAGTTTTTTGGTCGCTGTTTACTAACTCAACACTTTTGCCAACGCTGTGACCGGCGTCGCGCATCGCGGTGACGTAGGCAATGATGTTACCGCCGAGCTTGCGGGCATCGGCGTCAACATAGCCCCAGCTATCGTGCGGGTTAGCTTCCCAGCCGAGTGAGAAATCCCATCTCGAAATAAAAATCGCGGTGCGGTTGTCCACATCCACACCTTCCATATATGGATAAGCGTCAATGACCATACCGTCTTTAATCATGCGCGGCCGGTAGGCCACCTTGTCGATGTCGTAGAACGAGTGAAAGACCGGATGATCCATCCGCAGCCGGTATGCCGGTCGCTCCGGCATAAGATCCCGCGCGGCTTGCAAGGCCGATTGATACGCAGCCGGGGTGCCCACAAGCGAGTTGAAAATAATCGTGCCACCGTTAAGGATGTATTGCCGAAGAATCTTCACTTCCGCCGGCGTCAGAACAAACGATTTGTAACCGGACCGGTAGAGAACCGGGTTTTTAGCTGGATCAACTGAGATACCGGTAAACGGCTTGATTTCAGGGCTAAAGTGAACATTCATCTCTGCGCTGACCCATTCAAGCAAACCCTTGATATCATCGGGCGTGCGCGTCCAATCTTCAGCGTCACCAGAGCGCACCTTAGTCAAAAGGACTGGCGGAACCGGTGGATTCTTTTTCTCCTGCCGTTTAAGCGGAACCGCCGGCACCGGCAACGGTGCGACAGCTTCCGACGATGTTATCTGCGCCGGCGGAGGCTTGGGGCGTTCCAATGGTGGCGGTTCAGGAGGCGGGACAGCTAGAGCCGACAACGCACAGAGCGCAAAAGCTAATAGCCCGGACCGGATGAGGCGGCTCATGGAAAAAGAATCACACGCGCTCCGGTCACTGTCAACGGCTTTCCAAAAGCTTCACGACAACGAGCTTGCCGGCCTTCAGAATTTGACCGGTCCGAATGGTGACACGCTCTTTGTCGTCGGTGATCTTCTCGCCATCAATCGTGACTCCGCCTTGCTGAATAATCCGCCGAATATCGCCACGGCTCTTGAACTTACCGGTCTTCTCAACGAGCTCGACGATCCATATATGCGCCGGCACGCTCAACTCGTCGGCATCGCTATAATCTTTTTTTGAAAACCGTTTCTCGAAATCGGCCAACGCCTGTTGGCCGGCTTCTTCGCCGTGATATTGCGCGACGATTCGCCGGGCCAGCGCTTTCTTGGCTTCCATCGGGTGACCGGTCGGCTGGTCGTTAAACAACAGCCGGTACCAGCGGCTCATCAACTCGTCACTGATGCTCATCGCCTTGCCAAACATGTCGCTGGGCGCGTCGTTCAAACCGATGTAATTGCCCTTGCTCTTGGACATTTTATCGACGCCATCAAGGCCTTCCAAAATCGGCAAGACCATCACAACTTGCGATTCTTGCTTGGCATCTTTCTGAAGTTCACGCCCGACCATGTTGTTGAATAGTTGGTCAGTGCCGCCGAGTTCCACGTCCGCTTGGATTACAACAGAATCGTAACCTTGCATGAGCGGATACAAAAACTCACTCAGACTGATATCAATGTCTTGTTGAAAACGTTCTTTGAAATCATGTCGCCGGAGCATTTGCGCCGCAGTCATCTGGGCGCTCAGTCGCAGAATCTCTGCCAAACTGAGTTTACCGAGCCACTCGCTGTTCCGGCGAATTTCCAACTTGCCTGGCGTGGTATCGAGAATCTTACCGGCCTGCTCAAAATAAGTTTCTGCGTTTTTGTCAATCTGGTCTGCGCTGAGCATCGGCCGCGTTTTGTTCTGGCCGGTCGGATCACCGACCAACGCGGTGTAATCGCCGATGATTAAGACCGCGACATGCCCAAGATCCTGAAATTGCCGAAGTTTACGCAACACGACGCTGTGGCCGAGGTGCAAATCTGGCGCCGTCGGGTCGCAGCCAAGTTTGACGCGCAACGGCCGGCCCTTCTCCAATTTCTTGAGCAGTTCATCCCGGGTTACGAGCGACTCGATGCCCTGTTCTAGCAGATTGATTTGGTCTTGCGGTGATTTCATCCGGTAACTGTTTGTAACAAGAATTACCGGCAACTGCCTACTGTTTTTTGCCGGTCAGACAATCAACATGCAATCGCCGTAGCTGAAAAACCGGTACCGTTCTCGGATTGCTTCTGCATACGCCTTCAATATCAATTCCCGCCCGGCGAACGCGCTCACCAGCATCAAGAGCGTGGATTTTGGCAGATGAAAATTCGTCAACAGCGCGCTGACGACTTTGAACCGGTACGGTGGCCGGATGAAGATGTCGGTCGTCCCGTTGCCGGCACGCAGTTCCCCAAGCGTTTCAAGCGTGCGCGCAACCGTGGTGCCGACCGCCACAATCCGTTTCGCGGTGCGCATCTCACTGGCGGCGATCTCTGAAACCGAAAAGCGCTCGGCGTGCATCTTGTGCTCTTCGACGTTCTCGACCTTGACCGGCCGGAACGTGCCGATGCCGACGTGCAGCGTGATGAATGTATGCGGCAGCTCGGCCAGCATGGCCGGCGTGAAATGCAAACCGGCCGTTGGCGCAGCGATTGCGCCCGGCACTTGTGCGAAGACCGTTTGGTACCGGTCGCGATCCGCCGGATCAGATTGAGCGCGGTCAATATACGGCGGCAATGGTGGAGCGCCGTGGTTGGCGAGGTATGATTCCACGTTGCCGGTAAAGCGCAGCACGCGTCCGCCAAAATCGGTCTCGCCCTCAATCACTGCGTGCAGCCATGGCACAAACTCCAATCGCACGCCAACCTTCGCTCTGGCGCCCGGTTTGACCAACGCCGACCACCGGTTGTCACCGAGATTTTCCACCAGCAATAATTCCAAATTCGGCCGACCCGCCCAGATTCGGGCCGGGATGACTTTTGTGTCGTTCAATACCAGACGGTCACCCGTCTGTAGATAGCGGGCGAAGTTACGGAACTCCTCATGCCGAATCGTGCCGGTTGCGCGTTCGACGACCATCATTCGCGAGGCCGCCCGGTCAGCCAACGGCTGCTGCGCGATCAGTTCTTTTGGTAGGTTGTAGTCAAACTCCGCAGTTTTCATTAGCCCGATGGTGTACCGGGTATCAGCTGCGAACAAGCGAAAACGCAAGTTGGTCTTCCGCTCGTTTATCAACATCGGCCTTGAGCCGGTCGCCGTCCTTGAACTTACCGGCGAGAATCTCCAACGAAAGTGTATCTAGGAGCTTCCGTTGGATCACACGCTTAAGCGGGCGGGCGCCGAAAACCGGGTCGTAACCTTCCCGGGCCAGCAACGCCTTCGCGGCATCAGTGACGGTCAACGCGATGTGTTGATCAGCCAAGCGTTTCACAACGCGCAGGAGTTGGATGTCCACAATCTGCTTAATTTCATCAATGCCGAGTTTGTGGAAGATGACAATTTCATCCACGCGATTGATAAATTCCGGACGAAACTGTGCGCGCAAATCTTCCAAGACCAGTTTCTCCACGTCGTTCCCTTCGGCGTAATGACGGCTACCGATGTTGCTGGTCATAATGATGACCGTGTTTTTGAAATCCACCATGCGACCCTGACCGTCCGTGAGTCGGCCATCGTCGAGAATCTGGAGCAGCACGTTAAACACGTCATGATGTGCCTTTTCGATTTCGTCAAACAGCAACACGGCATATGGATGCCGGCGGACGGCTTCCGTGAGCTGGCCGCCTTCCTCGTAGCCGACGTAGCCGGGCGGCGCGCCGATGAGCCGCGCGACAGTGTGTTTCTCCATGTACTCGCTCATGTCGAGCCGGATCATGGCGGTTTCACTATCGAACAAAAATTCCGCCAGCGCTCGCGCCAGTTCAGTCTTGCCGACGCCGGTCGGGCCGAGAAAAATAAACGAGCCAACTGGTCGATTCGGATCTTGCAGGCCACTGCGCGCCCGGCGCACGGCATTGGAGACGGCCGTGATGCCTTCCGCTTGGCCGATGACGCGCTGTCGGAGCCGGTCTTCCATGTGGACGAGTTTCTCGCGTTCGCCTTCTAGCCCGACTTCCGCTACTCGGCTCGGTTTTGAGTTTTTTTGCGACGGTGTTCT
>JBAWWR010000155.1:0-4491 GCA_037146675.1 Verrucomicrobiota bacterium
AATGTACCGTGTAGTTGATGATGATCTGGCCGTCCACCGGGATCTTCGGGCGAAACTCCATCGAGCGCGCATCGGTCTTGGTGTATTCCGCCGTGCTGCCGGTAATCTCCCAGTTCAACCACCGGTAGAGATGCTCGACCACGCGCACTTCGATTTCTTCCTTCTTGTGGTTGCGCAACGTAATCTCAAATGACTCGTCGGCCCAATGGTCTCCGCGGTCATCGCGCTTGAAACTGGTCTGTTTCCGTTCGCCGACCACGTCGAACGCGTTACCGGTGTAGAGCCGGACCGTCTCGTCCTTCGCCGTGTGATCAATCGCGTCTTCGCCGATGAACTCGTTCCGGCCATCGGTGTCGCGCCGGTAGACTTTCACTTTGCCCTTGGGCAATGGCATTCCGAGGTGGGCGGCTTCGGAGTTCTTGAATTCCAGCATCGCCCAGACTTTCGGATTGCAATCCGTGCCGTAGCCGGCTTCCCGGCGGATGCTGTTGTAATCCCAACCCCGGTATCGGTCGGCCATCTTGAAGCCGTCGTACACATAGATTCGTTTGGCGGGCACGTTGCCGGCGCGGATGAACTCGACTTGTTTCACTTCCCGGTCCAGCACCGTCGTCGCCCGTGGCAACGTATAAAGATGGTATTCCTCAAACGCCTTCTCCGTCACTTGCGGCGCGCCGCCCGAAAAAGAAGCGATGTTCCCGCTGCTGATCGTAACGGCGTTATTCAAGGCACCCGGCTGCGGTGCGCGCGCCACGTCGCCGGCCATCAACTTGAGGCTCGCGTTCTCGAAATCCTTGCCGGACATGTTTTCCAATGTGACCCAGCCGATCAGGTCAAAGTTATCGCCCTTCTCCTGAGCGACGGCGTTGTAGTTCGCTTCCCAGCGCATTCCGCTGGTCAGGTACGAAAACTCCACGTCATGCTTACCGGCTCGATCAGTCCACAACCGCCACAATAATGTTGGCTTCAAGAACGCCTGCGGATCGAGCGCGTCAAAGAGCGGCCGACCTGGCAACCCGAATTGCACTTTGCCGTCCACTTCTACAATGGGCTGGCCGCCGCCTTGTGGATTGGCATAGTCATACTGTGCCCTCGCGTACTGGTAACCGTACTGCTGGTACGCCGCCGTGTGCGGGACGTAGCCGCTGCGCAGGAGTTTGCCCTTCACGATTTTCTTCTCACCGGTCTGCGGCAGCGTGATCTCGAAATCGAGCGTCTTGCCCTCGGACTTGCGGAGTAACAGGCCTTCGCCGAGCGGGTCGCTCTCGTAGTTCTGCTCGATGATCTGCAAACCGTCCGGACTCTTCAAGTCGCGGAGCACCACCGAAGCCGGTTCGAGGTGCGCCGTGATGTCGGTGACGCGCACCTCGTTGTCGCCTTTCTTCAAATCGAGGGACCGGCTTTCTTTCACGGTCGCGAAGTTTTGATTGTAGATGGTGAGTTGGGTTTGCGCCTGAACGATGCCGGCGCAAAAGATTGCGAGCCAAGCGATATGTTTCATTACGGTTATCGTACTCCCGGTGTTTGAGCCGTCAAGGAAAGGTTCCATCAAACTTTCCGCTTGTCGCGCGCCCGACCAACCTCTAACTTGCCGGTGATGCGCGTCGGTCTATTCATCCCGTGTTTCATTGACCAGCTTTACCCGGAAGTCGGCAAAGCGATGGTCACTGTTTTGCGTCGGCTCAACATCAACGCCGAATTTCCGGCAGAGCAAACTTGCTGCGGCCAGCCAGCCTTCAATACCGGCTACTGGCCTGAAGCCCGCGAGCTCGCCCAGCGGTATCTGAAGGTTTTTGCCGGCTACGACGCCATCGTCTGTCCGTCCGGTTCCTGCACGTCAATGGTGCGCAATAATTATCCCCAACTCCTCGGCGCGGCCACGCCGGTCACCGCCAACACTTTCGAGTTCAGCGAATTCCTCGTCAAGAAACTCGGCGTGACCGACGTTGGCGCGCGGTTCCCGGCGAAAGTCACCTATCACGATTCCTGCCACAGCCTCCGCGAACTCCGCTTGAAAGATGAACCCCGGCAACTCCTCCGGCATGTCCACGGTCTCGAACTTATTGAGATGGATCAAGCCGAAACCTGTTGCGGTTTCGGTGGCACGTTTTCGGTCAAGCTTCCGCTGGTTTCGTTTGCGATGGATGAAGTAAAAATTGAATCCATCCAGCGGACCGGCGCCGAGTATGTCATCAGCGCTGACTCCAGTTGCCTGATGCAAATCGGTGGCGGCCTGCGGCGCAAAAAATTCCCGATCAAAACCATTTCGCTGGCCGAGGTGTTGGCCGCTCAATGAACACCGCGCAACAATTCTCCCACGCCGCTGCTGCCAAGGCCACCGACCTCCGGCACCGCGCGATCATCCAGAAAAATATTTCCAGCTACGACATCGGTGTTGCCCGCGGCAAAGACAAGTTTGCCGATTGGCAAAACGCCCGGTCCAGTGTTGCCGCAATCAAATGGGACACCATCAACCATCTCGACCGGTACCTCAAAGAATTCGAGCGCAATGTTCTCGCTAACGGTGGTCACGTCCATTGGGCCGAAGACGCCGAGCAAGCCCGGCAAATCGTGCTGACTCTTGCCCGGCAACACGGCGTTCGCAAAGTCGTCAAAGCCAAATCCATGACGACCGAGGAAATTCACCTCAACCCCGCGCTCGAAGCCGCCGGCATCCAGCCGGTTGAGACCGACCTCGGCGAATACATCTGCCAACTCCGCGGCGAACCGCCGTATCACATTGTCACGCCGGTCATGCACCTCAGCAAGGCCGACATTGGGAAACTTTTTCACGAACGATTTGGCACGCCGCCTGACGCCCCGGCGGAAGAACTCACCATGGTCGCCCGCCGGCAACTCCGGCAGGACTTTCTCACTGCTGACATGGGCATTACCGGCGCAAATTTTCTCATCGCCGACACCGGCATGATCGCGCTCACCACCAACGAAGGTAACGGCCGCCTTTCAGTTTCACTGCCGCGCATACACGTTGTGATTGCCGGAATCGAGAAATTGATTCCGCGCCTGAGCGATCTCGGTTTGTTCTGGCCGGTCCTCTGCACCAGCGGCACTGGGCAAGCGCTCACCAGCTACAGCACGCTCGTTGGTGGTCCGCGCCGCGATGGCGAACCGGACGGTCCGGCCGAATTCCACGTCATCCTTCTCGACAACGGCCGGACAAAATTGCTGGCGAATCCTGAAATGCGCGATGTGTTACATTGCATCCGTTGTGGTGCATGCCTGAACACCTGTCCAGTTTACAAAACCATCGGCGGCCACACTTACGCCACCACTTATCAAGGTCCGATTGGTTCCGTCCTCACGCCACGCTTGCGTGGTGCCGAAGAATGGTCGCACCTGTCGTTTGCGAGTTCACTCTGCGGCTCCTGCACCGATGTCTGCCCGGTCCGGATAGACCTACACCATCATCTCCTCCACAACCGGCGCGACGCCATCGCCGGTAAGCTCGACAACCCGTTTCAACGCCTCGCATTCAAACTCTGGCTCTGGATTTTGCAATCACCGGCGCGTTACGTTTGTGCCGGCAAGCTGGCGCGCCTCGGCATGCGGCTCGGCTTGGGGAACAGTTTTGCTAAACCGTGGACCGCCACGCGCGACCTACCAGAGCCACCCCGTCAAAGTTTCCGGGACTGGTGGAGACATCAACCCAGTCCCATGTCGACAGACTCCGGACCCAAGACTCAGGACTCAGGACTTCCGCCTCATCACCCATGAACCCCGCCCGCGAAAACATCCTTGGTCGCGTCCGCGCCGCTCTCCGCGTGGAGGGCAAGGCTCCCACCGCGCCGTCGTCCGCCGCCGTTTTTCCACCGGTCACCGACCTCGAAACGCGGTTCCGGGAAGAATTCATCGCGCTCAAAGGTGAAATCATCACCGACTTGCCGGCTTTTCTCGACGGCTTTGCAAAGATTGCCAGCGCTGTTCCCGAAGTTACCGGCAGCGCCGATGTCCGGCAAGCCGACCTTGGCGTGACCGGCTGCGATTGCCTGCTCGCGCGAACCGGCAGCATTGCCGTCTGCACCCGTAGCGCCGGTGGCCGGGCCTTGTCAGTCTTACCGCCTGTCCATCTCGTCATCGCATGCCGCAGCCAACTCGTCCCCGACCTCACCGCTGCGTTGGCGTTTTGGCACCAACGCTACGACCGGCGCTGGCCAAGTAATCTGAGCGTAATTACCGGCCCCAGCCGCACCGGTGACATCGAGAAAATCCTAGTAATGGGCGCCCACGGCCCGAAGCGGCTGGTGGTTTACTTTGCCAGTTGATCGGGAAAACTTCTGACGATCCGGTGTTTCTTCCGGTGAAGCAACGGATCCACCACAAACATTTTCAAGCATTCCCAAACCGTGACCGGCGGGCTGTGCCATTCTAGCCGGTTTTGTCGGATCGCAGCGAAGATGGCGTGAACTTCCAGCGCAGCATCCACCAGTGTGTAGTGCCGGCCAAACATCCAGAGACTGTGCGCGTCGGAGT
>JBAWWR010000156.1:0-4413 GCA_037146675.1 Verrucomicrobiota bacterium
GGCTCTGGTTGGCGGCACAGATGACGCGCACGATTTCCAGTGTCTCGGCAACCGGCACGTCAGTCTTACCGGCCGGCAACGTCCGCAGGATCGCTTCGAGCATGCAGACTGTCATCGGGCACTTGGCAGCACCAACGTCGATCTGCCGGGCGATTTTTTGGCGATGAATCACCGCGCCAAATTTATTGTGCGCCTTGCGGGAACCACGGTAAGTCGCACTGCGGCCATCCGACCACTGGAATGAAATCAAATCGCATTCATCCGTTGCCATCGCCTGCACGCGCTGGCAGCCGACGCCGAGCGCGGCCACGATCATTTCAATGCAGTGGATGCCGTACCAGAATAAGCCCGGTTGCGATGGCTGGATTTCCATCGGTCCATACGTGTCAATGCCCATGATGCGCCCCTGCTCAGCGTCACCGGTCAATGCGGCTTGGAAATTGTCCACATACCGGAGCGCGGACGCACTCATAATCGGCACGCTCATCTGCGCGGCGCGATCGATGATGGCCTGCGCGTCGGCGACCGTGGTGGTGAACGGCTTGTCGATAAAGGTCGGCTTCTTGAATTTCACAATCTCCTCAAACAGCCGGCGATGCACACGGCCGTCCACGGACGTGATAAAGACGAGGTCAGATTGTTCTGCGACCGCCGCCGGGCTGGCGAGCATGGTCACACCGAATTCCTCCTGGAGGCGCTTGGTGTAGCCGGCGACGCGGGTGCTGCTCAAGTCGAAATCTGGCGAGCCGCCGGGAAAGCCGTAAGTAATTTCCGCGCCCGGTACTTGTTGCGTTTTGAAGATCTCCGCGAAGGCGGTGACGTGCGATGTATCGAGACCGATTAGACCAATTTTAATGCTCATTAGATTCCCTTCCCGACCAACGACTGACAGTCGTTGGGAACTTTGTTGAATTGAACGACTTTCGTATCGAACTTACCAAGTGTGTTCTCAATTACGACGAAATCTACCGGTAAAATTTTTGCATTCCAATGATTGCCGCTGCCTTTAAAACCGGCCTGCCGCAATCCATTACAAACCCTTCGTTGCCGGGCGACAAATTCCTCCGTCGCTACGCTTAACTTCCGGCTAACTGTGGGACAGCTTGACAGGATTCTTTCAATCTTCCTATACTCGTCACGAAACTGACTCACACGATTGAGACCAATGCCTTTTTTCATTTCATTCCTTGGGTCGCATATAGTGCAAGACTAACCCTGACTTTCAAGTACTGAATTAGACTTATGAGCACAACGATTCGCCAGATGACAATTGCCGATATTCCCGCTGGCATGCGCTTAAAGGAACTGGCCGGGTGGAATCAGACGACTACCGACTGGCACAGGTTTTTCCGATTACAATCTGACGGTTGGTTTGCCGCCGAGGTTGACGGGAAGTTTGTCGGCACAGTTGCCGCATTTATCTTCGGCAATGTCGCGTGGATTGCGCTCGTTCTGGTTGATCCTGAATACCGCCGGCACGGCATCGGCACGGCATTAATGAACCGCGCACTCACATTCACCGGTCAGCGCACAGTGCGTCTGGACGCCACGCCATTGGGTCGGCCAATTTATGAAAAGCTTGAGTTCAGCGGTGAGTACGAATTAACCCGGTATGCCGGCGTGCTGACCAGCACCACGACAACGGTCACAAAACCAGACTCGCTGGAAATAGTGACCAAATTGGATCTTCAAACAACCGCCACACCGCGCGCGCGCTTATTGGAAGCATTGGCGGCAGAAAACGGCGCGACCACGCGGGTTGTGAACAACACCGGCTATTTGATGGACCGGCCCGGCTCGCACGCAACACACATCGGACCGGCGATTGCCATTGATGAAGCCAGCGGGCTGGCGCTATTCAACGATGCGGCCCGGCGACTGGCTGGCCGGCCGGTGTTTCTCGATATCCCAGTCGCCAATCGCCCCGCAATCGCATGGGCTGAAGCCGCCGGCCTTAAAGCGCAACGGAACTTCCTAAGAATGCGGCGCGGGCCAGCAATTGCCGAGCAACCACACCAGATTTGGGCCAGTTCTGGTCCGGAAAAAGGATAGGAACCAGTAATTGTGCTGAACTCCAAACAGCTCCGACTAGCTCGCGCGCTGCCGCTGGTCGCGCTGGCACTGGCGGCAGTCTATGGAATTTGGAGAATCAGCCACTCCACCGTGCCACAACTCCACGAGCGCCTGCCCGGCATGGATCGCCAAGGTCAGGCTGAAGCCGTCATTGAGTCCGCGCCGTTTGCTAGGGGAAAACTCACAGCTGGCACCGGCACACCGGCGAACATTACCGGCGCATGGCCGCAATTCCGTGGCGCAAATGGCGACAACATCGGCACCGGACCTCTCGCCCGGCAATGGAAAGAACTCTGGCGTGTTGATCTCGGTGAAGGTTATGCCGGCGCCGCCGTCCGCAACGGCCGTGTTTATATCCTCGACTACGATCAAGCCCGGCAAGCCGATGCGCTCCGCTGCCTCTCGCTTGCCGATGGCCAAGAAATCTGGCGGTTTAGCTACCCGGTCAAAACCAAACGCAACCACGGCATGAGCCGCACCGTCCCGACGGTTACCGACCGCTATGTCGTCGCGCTCGGCCCGAAATGCCACGTCATCTGCCTCGACGCTCTGACTGGCCAATTCCAGTGGGGCCTCGATCTCGCCAAGGAATTTAACGCCGAAGTTCCGCAATGGTATGCCGGCCAATGTCCGCTCGTGGATGGCGACCGCGTCATCCTCGGCACCGGCGGCGACGCGTTGCTCATCGCCGTCGAGCTCGCCACCGGTAAGCTCATTTGGAAAACACCCAACCCGCGCGATTGGCAAATGACCCATTCCTCCGTCGTTCCAATCGAATTTGCCGGCCAGCGACAATATCTCTACTGCGCCAGTGGCGGCGTGGCCGGTATCGCCGCCAACGACGGCCGGTTGCTTTGGGAAACCGACGCGTGGCAAATCGCCATCGCCACCGTCCCCTCCCCTGTGCCGGTCGGCGATGACCGGATTTTTCTTAGCGGCGGTTACAATGCCGGCGGCCTGATGCTTCGACTCGTCGAATCGGCCGGCAAGATTGAACCGCGCGTCGAGTTCCGTTTGACGGCAGCCGAGTTTGGTTCGACGCAGCAAACACCGATTCTCTACCGTGATCACATTTACGGCGTCCGCCCCGACGGCCAACTCGCCTGCCTCGACCTGACCGGTAAAACCTTGTGGACCAGCGGCGGCGCAGCGCGGTTTGGCCTCGGTCCGTACTTGATCGCCGGCGCGCAAATTCTGGCGCTCAACGACGAGGGCTGGCTCACGCTTGCCGACGCGACCCCGGCAACGTACCATCCAGTGGCGCGCGCCCGTATTCTAACCGGTCACGACGCGTGGGCGCCCATGGCATTGGCAGCCGGTCGGTTGCTTGCGCGCGATTTGACACAAATGGTTTGCCTCGACATGACTGGAGCAAAATAATGGACCGCCGCACGTTTCTCACTACCAGCGCCGCCAGCCTCTTACCAAACTGGCTCATCAAAGAGGATAAACCGCCGCTGGACGCGCGCTTCAATTACGACATCAGCGCCTACACCCACACCGACCCGGCATTGCTGCTCTATACCGAGACCGGCCGCTTCCCCACCGGCTTTCGCGAACCGAAATGCCTCGCCGTCACCGGCGACACAATCCTCGTCGGCGGCGACAAGGCTATCAAGGCGTTCGACAAAACCGGTAACCTTCAGTCCACGGTCAACCTGCCGGCCCTGCCGCATGCTGTTACCAACGGCGAACTTGTTGCCTTCAAAGACCGTTTCGAAACAACTGCAGAAAATCCAATCGTGAGTGAATCGTTCGGTGCGCACGCCCATTTCACCGCCATCGCTCAAACTCGCGACACCATCTTCGTCGCCGATGCCGGCAATCGCGAAATTTTGCGCTGCGATCTCGACGGCAAGGTGCTGTCCCGGATCAAAGGGTTTGCCGTGCCCAGTCCTTACTTTGATTTACTGGCCGGTGCCGATGGATTGCTCTGGGTTGCCAATCCCGGTAAGCACCGCATCGAAGCCTACACCGCCGACGGCAATCTCGAGCTGTCGTGGGGTGAGACCGGCATGGATATCGAAAATTTCTGTGGCTGTTGTAATCCGGTCTACTTCACGCGCTTGCCGGATGGACGATTTGTGACGAGCGAAAAAGGCTTGAACCGCATCAAAATTTACTCCGCCGCCGGTAAGTTCCTCGGCGTCGTTGCCGGCGTCGAACATCTGGTGAAAGATTTAGAGTTAGCCAAACAAGCGTGCGCAAACTGCTACATCGGTTTCGGTTTCCCGATTGCCTGTGACGACGCCAGCCGCATCCTCGCACTCGACCCAGCGACACGCGATGTGCGCATCTTCACCCCAAAAACCGCATGACCACAACACATCTCAATCGTCG
>JBAWWR010000157.1:0-4395 GCA_037146675.1 Verrucomicrobiota bacterium
TTCCCGGAACGCATCCTCATCGCCGGCTCTGACGCGCAGCATAAGGGCGACATCGGTATCGTTGGCTGTCATTGCCGGCAAGGTAGCTGAAGGAATCCAACACCGCAACGCCGGTCAGGTTGCGCTTTTTTTGCGCGCTAACAACAACACCAAACCCGCTGCGAGCCCGGCGCTCAGCCCCAACCAAAGCAACACTGTCGGTGCCGGTGTCCGCTTAAAAAAGTCTGTGCCAAACTGCAACCAGAACGCCACCACCATCGTCAGCGACGTCAACATTCCGCGCGCCGCGAACACCGCGCCGCGCCGGCCATCTTCGACTTGCGCCTGCAATTTTGCATCAATGTAAATCAGGACCGTGGCCGACACCGCGCCAAGCACCACGACCAGCATCGCCGCCACCCAGATATTCGCCGTCAAACCCAGCCCGACTAACGCGCCGGCGACTAGCAATAATTGAAAAAATGCCACCCAGCCAGAATTCGCCCACGCCTTCCCGCGCCCGAGTACGGCAAGACCGATCCCGGCGCCAATCCCGGCTGCCGCCGCCAAATAACCGACGCCGGCCGTCCCCAAACCGAGCGTTTTCATCGCGTAACCGAGGAACACAATCATCAGCACGCCGAGCAGAAATGCAAAAAAAGCATTCAACATCACCAGCGGCAAAGCCGTCGGATGTTTCCAGAGGTAGGTGCAGCCGGTCACGAATTCGCCGAGCACCGGTTTGGAGTTACCGGTCGTCACGTGCGGCGACATCCGAATCGTCCACAACAACCCCAAACTCAACCCGAAACTCACTCCACTCAACACAATCGCCACCGCCACGCCAAACCGTTCTGCCACAAACCCGCCGAGCGCCATGCCGCCGACCGTCGCAATCGCCAGACTAGTCGTGAAAATCTTATTCGCCGACATTAGCTTGTCGGCATCCACGAGATTCGGCAACAGCGCCACGCGCGCCGGCAAGTAAAACGTCGCAATCACGCCGATTACCCCGACCAGCAAATAAACACGGAACAAATCACGCGGCGCCACCGTGCCGGCAAGCACCGGCAACAGCCACGCCAAAATCGCCACCACCACCGCAGTGCGCAACACATCACTGATTAGCAACACGCTCCGGCGTTGCCACCGGTCGAGATACGCCATCGCCACCGGCCCGAGCAGCAAACCCGGCACCGCCACCGCAAACGAAAACTTCGCCGTTTCCACGCGCACATCGTAACCGCGCACGCGGAACAACTCGATCAAGCCCATCTGCAAAAAACCGCCACCGATGGTCAGCACGATTTGCGACAACCAGAGCCGGCAAAAGTTACGGTTTTTCAGCATCGCGATTTTTCCTCAATGAATTGGGCCATGTCCGCCGGTAACTCCGCCCGGCAAGTCACCGGCAACTGCGTGTCCGGATGCCGGAACGTCACCGCCCCGGCGTGCAAAGCATGCCGTGGCAGCAATAACTTGGCAAGCATCGCGTCGGTCACGCCCTGCTCGATGAATTCCAGATACAGCCGCTCGTCCGGCCCGTAAATTTTGTCGCCGACAATCGGATAACCAAGCCACGCCAAATGCACGCGGAGTTGATGCGCCCGGCCGGTCTGCGGGCGCAAACCCACAACCGTGAAACCGGCAAGCTTTTGCTCGACGAAAAACTCTGTCACACTCGGCTTACCGGCGGGATCGATGACGCGCTTGGTATAAACCGGTCCGCCGCCGGTAACGGCAATCGGCTGGTCAATCGTCCCGGCGGCTCGAGGGAGTTCACCCCAACAGATGGCGCAGTATTCTTTCTGGATTTCGCGACGGAGCACTTGTTTGCCGAGATTCTTACTGGCTCGTTCGTTTTTGGCGACAATTACGATGCCGCTGGTTTCGCGGTCGAGACGATTGATCAGCCGCGGTATTTCAATACCGTGTTCACGGAGCAATACGACGAGTGAGGTCTGTTCCGGACGGGAAGCGGAATGACAAACCAATCCACCCGGTTTGTCCACCACAAGCACATCGTCGTCTTCGAGCAGAATTATCAATTGGTGTGACAACGCAAATCTACGGGCAACACGGCGCCGTTGTGCACCCTTTCCCGGGAAACATACTACTTGTGGTGCTAGCCACCCACGCCGCGTGAAAATCCATGAACAGATAATTACAACTCCAAAGCGGCGTTGTTACATGTGTCGTTGTCACGGTATTGGAATCATTAAAATAATGCATGGTGCTGGCATATTCACCAATAACAGCTGTTTGATTGCGGCGCTCAGTGACAATCGCGATAGTACTGGAATTTGTCAGATATGGGCAACTGATGCGCGAACCTTGGATGCATAAATCGGTTAGCAGTGGTGGCGTGCTACCACCTCCAGCTGCAATGGCATAACTGCGCTTCGCACCATTGGCGGTACGTGCGAGGCTATCATCGGGACATAGAAAAACCGCAGTTGTAATATAGCCGTTGGTCAACGCGGAATCCCATGTACCGACAGAATTGGTGTAGGCTTGTGGCAGGTTTCCGGTATCTCCGGCAAAAGCCAACATCCCCATTCCAATCTGGCGCAGATTATTCGCACACGCGACGCGGCGGCCCTTTTCTTTGGCTGAACCAATCGCCGGTAACAGCAGCCCGGCAAGCGTGGCGATGATTGCGATGACCACCAGCAATTCAATGAGCGTAAAACCGAGAAAGTTGCGTTTCGTCTGGTGCATGTTTACCTCTGAATTAGTGTTCACTAACGGTTATACTCGCTGCTGGATTGTGTCAACCGTGATTCCATCACACCCCTACGGAATCACCAATTGCTGGCCGATTTTAAGTTGATTTTTGCTTGGCAGATTGGCGCGGTTAGCGGTGTAGACTTTTTCCCAAGCCGACCGCGCGCCATAATACTTAACCGCAATCGAAAACAATGTATCGCCCTTCTGGACGGTGTGCGTGCGCACTGTGTTCGATGGCAGATTGGTCATAACTACCGCTGGCGGATTACCAGCACTGGCGACGACATTGGTGACGCGCTCTGGTTCCGCAGCGTGCGTGCGCAAGTTGGCATTTTCTTGCCGCAACGCCGAATTTTCCGACTGAAGCCGCAGCAACTCACCGGGATCAGTGCTGGTCGTCGCCGGCAACTTAGCCACCAGCGACAGCTTGGCGCGTTCGATATAACCTTCCACGACTTGCCGGCGTTCCGAGTTCGGTTCCAGTTCCAGAAACTGCCGGTAATGGTAAATCGCCGCAATCGGGTCGCCGAGTTTTTCGTCGCACAACACGCCAAACTCCAGATGCGCCTGACCGGCATTGGGAATGGCGCGCAATGTTTTGTTGTAAAAAACCTCCGCCACGTGAAAGTCGCCAGCCGCTTCGGCGTTGCGGGCGTGCCGGTAATCGGGATTGCGTTCCAAATCGCCACCGGTACTCGTCGTGAGCCGATCGCAACCAGCCGCCCACACCAGCGCGGTTGCCAGCAGAACGGCTCGGGATT
Organism: Verrucomicrobiota bacterium; assembly: GCA_037146675.1. GTDB lineage: Bacteria > Verrucomicrobiota > Verrucomicrobiia > Palsa-1439 > Palsa-1439 > CAINDI01. Next base: position 3,471 of record JBAWWR010000157.1, read on the forward strand.
GGATTCGCTTGCGTGTGCCAGTTTTCACAACGCGCAGACTACCACGCCGGCCAAGTCATTACCACTTCACTTTGACGTTGCGCTTCTGCCCCAGCCGGTCGATGTACCACACCTCGCCGTGCGCCTGCCCGTATTCGTGGAGTTCCTTCGTGATCTTCACGTCGAAGCAGCAGTACTCGGCAATCTCCACAATTTTGCCTTCCTTCCACCACTTCAACGCCTGCAAACCGTCCGCCACCTTCGGCGCGCCGAGCGTCGGCACCGCCAGCGATTCGAGTGACAGCCGGTGCCCGAGCGTCGCTTCCAAATCTTTCATCAAGTCGAGCGTCGGCACCTCGTGAAAATCAAACAAAGTGTAATGCGACAGCACGTCGTAGTCGAAATTGATCAAGTTGAAGCCCACCACCAAATCCGCCCGGCGCAGTTGCTTGATCAATTCCTGCACCTGCGCCTCGTCAAAAATCTGGTATTCCCCTACGCCGGTACTGAACGTCACGCCGATGGACATCAGCATCTCCGGCTTGTGATTCCAGCCGCCGACTTCCGCCGCGCTCTTCTGCGTTTCCAAATCGAAATAAACAATGTTTTTCATCGGGCAATCCGCGGCAGCGGCAACGTCGCCATCGTGTGCAACCCCGGGCCAGCCGTCAGCAATGCCGGCACCATGTTCACCAAAATCGCCGGCGTCGCCAAATCACCGGGCGTTCCACCGGTCACCACCAGCTTCACCGGCGGCACACCGGCAATCTCGATCTCATCGCGCGGCTGGTCCGCGCCGACGTACATCTGCAATTCCAACCGCGCTACTTCTTTACCGGCCAACTCCGCCCGCGCGACTTGCCGGACGCCGGCCACCTGTCCCGGCAACAGCGACACATATTTCGTGCGAATCGCCCGCGTCGTCAAGACCGGCTCAACTTTTTCG
>JBAWWR010000158.1:0-4273 GCA_037146675.1 Verrucomicrobiota bacterium
CAAACGCCGCGCCCATATCGCGGAAGACTTCAAACGTAATGTGCCATTCGCCGTCCCACTTCATAATTGGTTTTTCGGTCGAGACCGGCTGATGGGTCGTGAGGATTTCGAGACCGAGCTGCTCGATTTTCTTGTTCAGCTTGAAGATGGCGTAGACCGGGCTTTCTTCCACGCCGCCCACATCGCCGGTGACGTAGACGACCGGCTGGAGGTTTTTGTGATAAATGCTTTTGTCGGCGACGGTGTCTTCGATTTTCACCAATTCGCCCAGCGGCACGCCGCGGACGTTCAACGCCAGCAACTCGGACGCCGTTGAGCGCGCACTCTCCGGCAGCCGCACGACAATTGCCACGTCTTCCTTCTCCTTGGCCTGATGCAGCAGGCCGACCGTCAAGCCGCCTTGCGCGGCGCTCAACGTCTGCGAAATCTCAGCGGCGCTGATGCCGTGCAGTGCCGCCTTCTCGTGATCGATCTGGAAGACCAGCTTGCGTTGGTCGGCTTCCATATACCAATCCGTGTCCACCACGCCCGGTGTCGTCCGGAAAATCTCCCGCACTTGACCGGCGATTGCGATTTGCTGCCGGTAGTCCGGTCCGTAAATCTCCGCGACCAGCGTCTGCAAGACCGGCGGCCCCGGCGGCACTTCGGCAATCTTCACGCGCGCGCCATATTTCGCGGCAATCGCTTCGACTTTGGGGCGGATGCGCTTCGCGATGGCGTGGCTCTGGGTCTTGCGGTCGTGTTTACCGGCGAGATTGATCTGAACGTCTGCCACAGTTGGTCCGCGCCGGAGATAGTAGTGCCGGACCAAGCCATTGAAGTTAAACGGTGCCGCCGTACCGGCGTAGACCTGATAATCGGTCACCTCTGGTTCAGCGCGCACGGCCGCGGCCAGCTCGCGCGCGACGCGGGTCGTCTGTTCGAGAGTTGTCCCCTCGTCCATATCCACAATGAGCTGGAATTCGCTCTTGTTATCGAACGGCAGCATCTTCACCTTCACCGCCTTCGTCCCAAACAGCGCTACCGCCCCGAGCAATAACAGTGTGATGCTGACCAGAAATGCCACTTGCCAGACCGGATGGTGAATTAGCGGCGCCATCACGCGCCGGTACAACCGCGTGGTCCAATCCTCTTTCTCGTGTTTGGCTTCGGCGGCCGGTTCAGCGGCCTGCTTCCGCAGAATCCGGTGCGCGGCCCACGGGGTCACCACAAATGCCACCACCATCGAAAATACCATTGCCGCGCTCGCGCCAATCGGAATCGGTCGCATATACGGCCCCATCAAGCCGCCGACAAACCCCATCGGCAGAATCGCCGCGATGACGGTCAGCGTCGCCAGAATCAACGGCGAACGAACTTCGTTGACCGCTTCGATGGTCACGTCGAGCAACGACCGGCCTTTGTTCTTCGGCATCCGGAAATGCCGGACAATGTTTTCCACATCCACAATCGGATCGTCCACGAGAATGCCGATGCTGAAGATCAGCGCGAACAGCGTGATCCGGTTCAACGTGAATCCGAGAAAGTAGAACGTCGCCAACGTCAACGCTAGTGTCACCGGGATCGCCACGCCAACGACGCCCGACTCGCGCCAACCAAGCACAAGTCCGATCAAAATACTTACACCGACAACGGCAATCGCCATGTGAAACAGCAACTCGTTAGATTTTTCCGCCGCAGTCTGGCCGTAGCGCCGGGTGATCGTGAGTTCGATATCAGCCGGCACGACCACACCCTTCAACGTCGCCACTTTTGCCAGCACGCGCTCGGCGACGCGGATCGCGTTCGTGCCTTTGCGCTTGGCAATCGCGATGGTCACCGCCGGTTGCTCCTCCTTGCCGGGCTGGCCAAACAAAACATACTGGCTCGGTTCCTCCGGTCCGTCCACAATCCGGGCGACATCGCGCAGGTACACGGGCTTACCGGCGTGCAACCCGATCACCACCGCGCCGACAGCGGCGCCGTCTGTTAGAAATCCACCGGTCTCGACGAGCACCTCGCGGTTCTGCGATACGAAACTGCCAGCGCGCGTCTGCTGATTGGCGCCGCGCAGCAGCCCAGTCAAACCCACTGAGTCAACGCCGTAGGCCGTCAGTTTTGCCGGGTCCAATTCAACCCGAACTTGCCGGCGCAGGCCGCCGATCAACGTCGTGGCCGAGACATCCGGTACCTCTTTGATTGAATCCTCCAGTTGCGCGGCCACGCGCCGGAGCATGGCGTGGTCGTACCGGGCCGAGTGCAATGTAAGCGCCAAAATCGGCACGTCATCGATGCGCCGCGGTTTGATGAGTGGCTGACTGACGCCGGCGGGGATGATGTCAAAATTGGCGAACATCTTCTGGTTGAGCCGCACGATCGCTTCTTCCTCGTTCTGTCCGACTAAAAACCGCACCACCGCCATTGACCCGCCGGGGCTGCTCGTGGAGTAGATGTACTCGACGCCGGGAATCTCCCAGAGCAACTTCTCCATCGGTTTCGTGACGCGCTCCTCGACTTCCTTCGCGCTCATCCCAGGCGCCTGCACGAACACATCGATCATCGGCACGACGATCTGTGGTTCTTCTTCGCGCGGCAGCAACAGCACCGCGCCGGCACCAAGCAACACCGCCGCAATCACGACCAACGGCGTCAGCTTCGAGTCAATGAAGTACCGAACGATTTTACCGGTAACATTCATTGGGTGACCGGTTGGCCGTCGGCTACTTCGCCGGCAACAATGATCCGTTCACCGGCTTGCACGCCGGCCAAAAGTTCTATGGAATCCGAATGGGCGGTGCCGGTCTTCACCAGCCGCATCTGCGCTTTGCCGTCTGCGGCTACGAAAACATAAGTCAGCTGACCGCGCTCGTGAACGGCAGCCTGCGGCACGAACATTGCGATTCGCTCGCCGAGCGGCAGTTGCGCGCGACCAAACAAACCGGACGCGACTGGTTGCCGACACTGGAGCGCAATCTTGACCAGCACGGTGCGCGTGGCCGGGTCCGCCAGCGGGGTGATTTCGTCCACTTGCCCGACACACTTTTCGCCGGTCGCATCAATGAGACAGTCCAGCGACTTACCGGTCGCGAGGCTGGTGGCGGCGCGCTCTGGCACGTTGACTTCGAGTCGGAAATCCGTGGGTTGCTCCACCGTGAACAGCCGCTTGCCGGGCGTGACCAAGTCGCCGACAGCGCACGACTTGCCGGTCACCTGGCCGGCAAATGGCGCGACCAACTGGCAATCGCTGAGCGCCGCTTCCGCCACCCGGTAGCGCATCTGCACGGCCTCAGTTTCGGCAGGCGTGGCGGCGGCTTTGTTCTGCAACGCTTGGTAGCGTTCGTGATCGGCCTTGGCGCGGTCGTATTCGGCGCGGAACACGCGGTCATCAAGTTTGGCGAGCACTTGGCCGGCGGTTACGACAGTGCCGGGCTTCACGGCAACTTCGCGGATGGTCGCGGTGACTTTGGCGGCAATGGTCGCGCTCAGCCGGGCGTGCACGGTGCCGACGACTTCGATAAGATTGGGCGTGCCGGTGAGCTGGGCGTCAATTGTTTGGACACGGACAGCGGGCCGAGTTTCAACGGCGGGCTTGGGCTTGTGACCGCAGGCCGTGGCGAGCGCGAGCGCCGGGATGAGTGTGAGCAACAGTGGTTTCATTGGTCTTTCCAAGTCTGGCCGAGCGCGTGGTCGAGCGCGGCGCGGGCGATGAGTAAGTCGGTTCCGACAGCGGCGCGGCGTTGGCGGGCGGCGGTGAGAGCGTTCTCGGCGTCGAGCAGTTGGGTGAGCAACGCGAGGCCGTTGGCGTACCGGTCTTTGGTGATCTGCACACTTTCGGCGGCTTGTTCAACCGACTTACCGGTAGTGGCGAGGCGCGCTTGGGTTTCTTCGAGATTGAGTTGCGCTTGCCGGGTTTCCAAGGCGACGGCGAGCGCGACTTTGCGCTCCTGCTCCCGCGCGGAAGCGAGATTGGCGCGGGCTTCTGCAACTTTGCCGCGAGTCAGAAAGCCATCGAAAATATTGAGGTCAACGCTGACGCCGGCCAGCCAGCTGTCGGCGTAGTGCGTGCCGTTGCCGCTGTCGAGATCGTAGCTGGCGAAAGCGTTCAGGCGCGGGATGAAGCCGGCTTGGGCGGCGCGGACTTGCCGGTCGGCGGCGGCACTGGTCTGGTGCGCGGCGGCGAGTTCAGGGCGAGTGGCACTGGTCACTGCCGGCGCGTTCGTGGTGCTGCCATCCGTTTCGGTGGCGGTGACCGCATCCGTTTCCCCCACCCCAAGCACGGTGCGAAAGACGACTT
>JBAWWR010000159.1:0-4271 GCA_037146675.1 Verrucomicrobiota bacterium
GGCAGTGGTGAGTGAAACAGGAAAAACAGCTTTCTATTGATGCCGGATCCCGGTTACAATTTGGAATGAGGCAACGGGGTGGGGAAGTGTAATTGTCGTTCTACGGATGCAAGGGATAAATCAGTTGCCGGTCTGGAACGGGCGGGTCGCTCAGGCGCGGGCCGAGGTCATTGTTGAGAACCGCCACCAGCCGACGACAATTCATCTGCGGACGTACATTGACGAACGCTACAAGTTGACTGTCTATCACGACCGGTCGTACGGCGAACTGTTCGACCTGCAAGCTGACCCGGGCGAGTTGCGCAACTTGTGGGACGACCCCACCGCCAGCGCGCTCAAGGCGGAAATCCTCCAGCGCTTCATCAACGCTGAACTCAAACGCGAGCCAACCCGGCTGCCGCGCATTGCCGTCGCATAAAGGAACTTGATCATGACCGAGCTGGCCGTTGTGACTCGCCAGCCTGCGCAGTTCGGCGATATTACCGGCGATGTTCAGCGGGTTGTTAGCGTTATCTTGCGCCGGGCAATCACGGCATCACTCCACCGATCCCAGCCTCCTTTTTCTGAAAAGGTGTAGTACACGTAGAATTGAGCCTCAGTCTGCCGGGGGTCCTCGCCAAATCCAACAATCGATGGATAGAAGCACTCACCATTCTCGGTCACAAGTTTTCTGCGCTCGGCCCAAATGATTCCATCGTCGGACCATGTCACGAACAGTTCCACCTTGCTCGGCGATGTGTTTGCGGCGGCAACCATGATGTACTTCCGGAGCGCAGCGTTGTAGCTCACGTCCATCCAACGGGTAGCGGGATTGCCCTTTTCCAGTGGGGTGGATTTTCCGCCAACAGCGGGCTCTGAGAATGCTTGGTTGTACCATTTTGTCCATTTCGCCGACCGGCCTTCCAGCCCGGCTTGGACGACCTCTGCGACCTTGGCTCTGGCGACAGAAAGATTGTTCTCTCGCGGAATGCCTGCCGACATCACGTCCCGGGCATAGACATAGAAGTACCCGTCCCGGATCATGTAGGGTGCGCCACAAATCTCCACGGTTCCTTGAGCTTTCTCATCCGGCACGTTGGCCATGAAAATTGGTCCCAAGTCTTGGAACTCAAGTCCATTTTGGTTCGTCTGGATGGAAAGGCCAAGAACGCTATAGAAGTTCCGGGCACTGCCGCGATGAATTTCAGCATGATAAAATAGAAAAATGCGCTTGGAGTGCGGGTCAAGATAAACTGGACCACCTGCGAGATACCGGAAGTCCCTGTTCGTGGTCGCAATGCTAATCGTGGCTATCTCTTGAAATAGGTTCTGCGGACTACCGGTAACTCGAACGGGTTTTGAGCCGTTGGCGCCATAGAGTTGAACTTGATTGCTGGCCTTTAGCAGTACTCCCAGATTTCCGTCAATGAACCACTGCAGGCCAAGAGAATCACGTTCCGCTTTTGTCGCGACGATCTCGCGATCTCCAACGGTGAAGGCCGGGGAACCGTCTGCGAATGTACAAGTCGCTGTCACGATGAATAGAAACACTGTGGTGAAAACATTTTCGATGAAGCAACTCCGCATGTCCTTCCTTCCAGTCCGCCCACCATTAGTATTCAGCCATATTCACCGGTATTTGCTGGCAGTGTAAAACGGCCGCGTTCATGGGTGACGATTTAATAATTACCGGTACCTGTGATGCGGTGCAGCGGCTGGTCGCCATATTTCTTCTGCAAAGACTCCAACTCTTGTTTCAGTTCCGCTTGCACCGCAGCATACGCCGGGTCGTTGTAAACGTTCTGCAACTCGTTCGGATCAGTGACGAGATCGTACAGCTCCCAGTAAGGCTCAAGGCGCGGCTCAGCGTTGACAACTCCAGTCCAGGTGACCTCCGTGGGATGGAAATAGACAAGTTTGTGGGTCAGCGTGCGCACGCCGTAATGGGCACAGACATTGTGGCCACCGTGATCCCAGTAGCGGTAGTAGAATGAACGCTGCCAGTCCGGTGCCGTTGCACCGCGGAGCATGGCACGCCCGGAGACGCCTTGCATTTCGGCCGGGGCGGGAATGCCGGCATAGTCGAGCAGCGTCGGTGCGAAGTCGAGGTTCGTGAACAATTCCGACCGGACCGCGCCAGATTGAATCTCGGCGGGATAGCGCAGCAGGAACGGCATCCGCACGGACTGTTCGTAGATGAAGCGTTTGTCGTACCAGCCGTGATCCCCGAGGAAGAATCCTTGGTCGCTGGTGTAGATCACGATGGTATTCCGGCTCTGTCCGGACTCATCGAGATAATCGAGCAATCGGCCCACGGAAGCATCCACGCTCGCCACGCACCGCAGGTAATCCTTGATGTAGCGTTGGTAATACCAGTTTTTCAGCGCGGCGCCGGTGAGCGCCGGTGGTGGTTCGCCTTTGACATCGCTCGCATTGAGGTCGCCCATGACCCGCATCCGGGCGGCGGCGGCGGCCGGACGTCCGGCGTAGTTGTCATCGAATGTTTCCGGTTGAGGAATCTCTTCGTCAGCATAGAGATGACGGTAGCGCTCGCCTGGTTCCCAGTTCCGGTGTGGCGCCTTATGGTGCACACACAGGAAAAATGGCTGCTGTTGATCCGGCCGATTGGCGAGCCAAGCCAGCGCTTGGTCGGTGATGATATCGCTGATGTAGCCCTTGACGGTTGTACTGCCGGTTGGCGTGAGCAACTCGGGGTCATGGTAGCGCCCATGGCTCGGCAGGATGGACCAGTGGTCAAAACCTTGCGGATCCGCCGGCACGGCGTTCGGCTGGCCGTTGTTGACCTCATCGACATTGTTGGTGACGCCGTGGCCGAGGTGCCACTTACCGAAGATGGCGGTGGCGTAGCCCGCTGCCTTGAGGAGTTTCTGTAGTTGAACGGGGCGGCGATTGTCGAGTGGCTGCCACTCGCGCACGCCGGTCACGTGGCCGTACTGCCCGGTAAGAATCGTGGCGCGACTCGGTGTGCAGAGCGCATTGGTGCAATGACAGTTTGTGAGTCGGACACCGTCCTGCGCGAGGTGGTCAATCTGGGACGTCTGGTTGATCCGACTGCCGTACGCGCTGATCGCGTGGGCGGCGTGATCGTCAGCCATGATGAAAAGTATGTTTGGAGGCATGTTCTGTTCGTTCTCCTTGGTCCTGTTATGCGAACATATGTATTCGGCCAGACTCGCGCATGGTTACACGATTCGGCACATTCTCACGAGAAGTGTTGTGAGTACTTCTCCATTGCATCCATCAAGGCACGGATGTTCTCCAGCGGCACGCCAGGATACAGCCCGTAATTTAGGATCAAGCCGCCCGCCCGGCTTCCGAGTCGCTCCACCGCGGTACGGACGTGGTCGTCGATTTCATCGGGCGTTCCGAAACGCGTGACGCTTTGGCGGTCAATGTCCAAATCAATACAGACCCGACCTTTGAGATTCGCTTCCATCCAAGGGATGCCATTCACCAAGTCCTGTAGATTGATCACGTCGATGCCAACTTCGATTAGGTCGCCGGCCAGTTCGCGAATGTCGCCGTCGGAATGCATGTGAATGACGTAACCGGCCTGCCGCGCTGGCGCAATCAGCCGCTCGTACGTCGGTTTAATGTACCGCCGGAATTGGTCAGGACTCAGCATCGGTCCCTGCTGCATGCCCAGGTCCTCGGGGTAGCTCATCCATTCAACCCCTGCTGCGACGAAGCGCTCAACCAGACCACGGTTGAACTGCTCGATCATCTCAATGAGTGCCGGCAGTTGCGGATGTTCGTCGCACATGTCGAACATGAGATTCTCGTAACCGCGAAGATAAATCATGGTGAGGAAAGTGTGCCCGTGGCGGAGGCTCCCACAGGTTAGGCCTCCTTTTTCTCGCCATTTTGAGACGCCTTCCCGAATACTTGGCCAATCAATGGAGCCCCATCCGTTGTGTTGCTCGGGCGACGGTGGCCGGTAGGCTCGGAACGCATCCCAGTCTGCGAGCGCATGTTTCACGACGGCTCCGGTGATACCGGTCTCCGCCGTTTCCCAGACACAACCCCAACTGTCAGTATAAGGATGGCCGGCCCGGCGCCAGGGAGCACAGTCCGGTGTGATCTTGTCCGCGGTCTTCTGGAACCCAGGAAACAGGAGCCGATGCGCCGCCATCAATTCTTGCAGTGCATCCTGCGGGTAGTGATCCCAGCATCCTTCACTGATTCCAATGGAAATGGGAATGCACTCTGGCTGCTCGAAGCGCGCGGCCCGCAGTATGTTTTCTCTGTCATTCATGAATCGATTCTTCGTC
>JBAWWR010000160.1:0-4254 GCA_037146675.1 Verrucomicrobiota bacterium
CAAGAGCTCACATCGACTGCGATTGGACTGGCGATCTCAGAAGGGTTGTTAATAATCGACGATCCAGTGATCGGATTCTTTTCTCAGGAACAGCTTCCTAGTGACATATCTAACGAGCTTAAGGAAATGACCGTCCGCCACCTATTGACGATGATCAGCGGACACGGACAATGTGCATTAACGGGACGGCAGACAGCCAAGTTTCAGGGGGGGGGTCAAGCATATCCTCGCTCAACCTGTGGTGCACTAGCCTGGGACACAAGTTGTATACAATTCTGGCGCGACACATTTGCTGTCCGCAATTATCTACTCTGTGGCTGGTATCCAATTGCTGGATTATCTGGAACCGCGCCTTTTGGCCCCGCGCGGAATCACAGGCGTAAAGACTGAGACCAGCCCGAACGGAACACATATTGGCGGATGGGGCCTGAGCATGAAGACCGAGGACATCGCAAAGCTCGCTCAGCTGTATTTGCAGCGTGGGCGCTGGGTGAGCGACAACTTATCCAGGAATCATGGGTCACTGTCGCAACTTCTAGTCAGGTACTAAGTGCGATTGGTGACCAGCTGGATTGGAGGCAAGGATACGGCTATCAGTTCTGGCGCTGTCGGCGCAATGCCTCCCGTGGTGATGGCGCGTTTGGTCAGTTCTGTATCGTAATACCAGATCAAGATGCAGTAATTGCAATCACTGCCGGTCTGCAAAATATGCAACAAGTACTCGATCTGATTTGGGAAGAACTTCTTCCCAACATGCGGATCGAACGGCTGGCTGTTTCAGAACCAGTTAAATGCGTTATGCCATGCATACCAAACCAGCTGGGACTTCGACTTCCCCACTAGCTGCCCAGTTAAATGGGCGCAGTTGGAAACTAAGCGAGAATCCTGGTAGTTTTCGCAAAGCACTATTTCGCTTCGATAAATCAGGAGTGACATTGGAACTGGCAGCTCCGGTTACGACTGAGACCTTGACGGCCAAGTATAGCGACTGGCGCTACGGACAAATCAGATTGGAAAACAACACGCCACGTCGCTATGCAGCTGCCGCAGGTCGGATTAATCAAGAAGAACTTCAGATCCGCATCTGCTGCTATGAGCAACCATTCGATATTGCGTTACGGTGCCTCTTTGCCTAGGAAAAGCTCACACTGGAAATGAAGTTCAACGTCATTTAGTCAGTCACATGGCTGACTGTTTATGGCTCAAGCCAATAGCGCCCAGTAATGTGAAGATTGGCGATTTAGTTCTTATTTGGTGCGGGAGTCTTCTGCGCCTTTGCTGGGCACTTGCTAGCACCCTTGGCCTGTTCGCAGTCTTTGGTCCACTGGGCGTACTGTTCAGGGGTGAGAATCGCTTTAAGTCCTGCAGCCAGCTTTTCGTGAGCTGCCATATTACACCCGCTTTTACAGTCGACCTGCAAGGCGGCAACTTTCGCCTTCTGATCAGCGGTCAGGTTTAGATTAGTAAAGCAATTAGCGACCGTCGCTGCGCCGCCGCCAGCACAACAGCCGGCATCAGCAAATAACGACACGGCTCCAAGCAGCAACATGCTCACCAACAGCACTCCAAATACTCGCTTCATTTGATTAATTCCTTTTGGGTTTCTGATTGCCACGATCATTCTTAATACCAACTTAGATGCCAAGATACTCCCATTCGTTCAAAGTACAAATCAGTTTTCCAGCCGGCGTGAAATTACACCGCAGGGTTGGCTATGTGCTTAATAATATTAACTAGTTACGGCTTCATATTGGACGCGACTTGGATTAAATTAACGGGTAATTGATCGCTCACAAGTAATTATGAATGATTTTTGCATTTATCATAATCCGCGTTGTAGCAAGAGTCGCGCGGCACTCCTCTGGCTAAACGAGCACGGGGTTGAACCGCAAGTCATTGAATATCTCAAAGAATCACTGACCGCGCAGACCATTGAGGAACTACTCGCCAAGCTCGGGCTCGGCGTGCGGGACATCTTGCGCGACAGCGAGGCGGAATTTGGCGCGCTGCATCTGGCAGATCAAACAAAGACGAGCCGTGAGTTAATTCTGGCTATTGTCGATCACCCGATTCTGCTTCAACGTCCAATCGTGGTGACTGGAAACCGTGCGGTGATTGCACGACCGACTGAGAAGTTGGCCGAGTTACTATAGTCAGCGGTCCGGCGCTTTAGGCGCGGCGGTCACTTGAATGTTTTCTGAATCGCATTGAGCTGGGCCAATGAAACCAACGCTTGCCATCATTGGCGCCTCAGCTGACAGGGCTAAATACAGCAATAAATCACTGCTAGCCCACCAACAGGCTGGGTATGAGATTTACCCCATCAATCCCAAGGAAGAAGCCGTTGAAGGCTTGAAGTGTTACAAATCCATCCTCGATGTGCCAGTGCTCTTGGATCGCATTAGTTTATACGTTCAGCCGTCCATCGGCGTGAAGCTGCTCGCGGATATCGCCAAGAAGGGCTGCCGAGAATTGTGGGTTAATCCTGGAGCCGAAAGCCCGGAGTTAGTGAAGCAAGCCAGCGGATACGGCCTCAACGTCATTTATGCTTGCTCCTACCTTGATGTAGCCTGACATCGCTAAGCGCTTAAACAGCGACCACGGCTCACGCAAAAGGGACGTGAATCCCCTTTGTTTTTACATCAACTTCTCAGTTGCTCAAGCGCCCTCCGTTTCTGGAATCCATGCAGCAGCCCACCGACGAACTGACCGCCCAAGAATGCGCCGACAAATAGCGGGAAGGTTGCCCAACGCCATGCCAGTCCCGCCAGTAAGCGGAGTCCGATGGCAATTGGGACCGGCACATGAACAGCGCAGAACCATTGCGGGGATAGCTTCCTAACGCCTGCCCGCCAATAGCCGAATGGAATATTCAAACCAAAAACTACCAGCACGATGATCCAGTTGTTATGGAGCCAGGTCAGCACAGGTTTATGGAGTTTAGATCTTCACCGTTGCGCGTTGTTCAACGATCATTGGAATGGCTCGAAATACCAGATACGCTGTCACACCACAACCGATATCCAAGGGCATCCACCATCGATAGGCAACAATGCGGGCGCCGATAACTTGATGTCCAAAGGGATAGACCCAGGCGATGCCACCCGATATTGCATCACATCCAATGTGCAGGAGATACGCACCTGACAGCCAGACAACCGTTACCCATCTCGACGGTTGGGATCGTCTAATAGCAGTGTAGATGACTAACCCAATGGTCAGTACCGCCCAGAAGAATAGACCATGGGACCAACTTGAGTACCGCGCCGCGAGTGACAGGTGTGGGTTGAGCAAATCAGGAGCTGCGCCAAAGATTCCAATCACAGCGATTGTTTTAGGACTCAGCGTACCGCGATGTTGATCCATGAGTGCATATGACCGCTCGTACAGTCCTGCGGCAATGACAGGTAGCAAGGCATGCGTAACAGTGTTCATTCTAAATAATCAACTCAGGTAGTCACAGTTAATCCGCCAGCCGAAAACAGTCATCCCGATGAAAATACAAAGTTTGTTCATGGGTTCTTCAAGGGCAAGGTTTCCAGCCAACAAAAATGGCGCCGATGGCAATCAACACAACGCCAAGCCAGTTGCGAAACAATAGTTTCTCATGCAAGACCACCACGCCCAAGATCGCAACCAAGACTACGCTGAGCTTATCAATCGGTGCAACCAGTGAAGCATTTCCAAGCTTTAGCGCACGGAAGTAGCAGATCCAGGATGCCCCGGTTGCCAATCCCGAAAGCGTCAGAAACAGATAGCTGCGGGATGACACGGTATTTAGACATTGGTATTGGCCTGTGACGAGCAGGATCACTCCCAAGGCCAGCAGCACGACAATCGTGCGGATAAACGTGGCGAAGTCAGAATTGATATTCTGAACCCCAATCTTGGCGAGGATCGCCGTTAAGGCGGCGAAGATTGCTGATAACACTGCCCACATTTGCCAAGTCATAGGCAGATCCTTTCATTGCGTTATCTAGCACGATGCCAGAATCGATGTCGGACCTCAATCCAAACGAATCGAGTGCCTAGCCGCAACAACTGGTCGTTGTGTTGGCTTATGGCTTTACCGGTTCTATCAGTGTGCCATTGGCTGATTTGAGAGCGCTTGACCTGCCCCCATAGTTGATACCACACCCTATGCGACTTTTTTTTGGATTTCAACCTTGTCAGATAGGTGGAGGGGCGAAGCCCCGGAACCTAGCAGCCTGTCGAAATATCCCGTTTATGCGACTTGTTTCTCACGCGGCAATC
>JBAWWR010000161.1:0-4142 GCA_037146675.1 Verrucomicrobiota bacterium
AGACGAAACACACTCCGCGTTCTGCGCGATACTCCGCCGGGATTGTATCTCGACGGTGGTAATGAATTAGTAATTTTACTGCCGGGCCGGTACATTCCGCCCGGCACAAGTCCCGGCGACATGCTCGATGTGTTTGTCTATCTTGATTCTGAAGACCGGCTGGTGGCCACCACCGAGACGCCGCTCGCCATGGTCGGAGAGTTTGCATATTTGCAGGTAATCAGCGTGAATCCGCAAATCGGGGCATTCCTCAATTGGGGGTTGGCCAAGGATTTACTGCTCCCATTTCGCGAACAGGGAAAACCGGTTAACATTGGGCAGCGAGTGTTGGTGGGTCTACTGCTCGATCCGCATAGCAACCGCATCGTGGCCACCACCCACCTCAGCCGGCACTTGAATCTCCAGCCACCGACCTACACCGAAGGCCAGCCGGTCAATCTCATCATTACTGCCCAGACGCCACTCGGCTACAACGCCATTGTTGAGAACGCCCATCGCGGCCTCATCTACCACAGCAACCTTGGTGCCACGCTTGCCATCGGTCAGAAAGTGCAAGGCTTTGTCCGCCGGGTTCGCGCGGATGGCAAGATTGACTTGAGTCTCGATGTTGCCGGCTACAAACGCGTGGCTCCACTCACCGATCAAATTTTAATCGCACTTGAAGCGAATGGCGGCCGCCTTGAATTCGATGATTCCAGTTCACCGCAGGCAATCCGCGATAAATTCGGCGCCAGCAAAAACGCGTTCAAGCAAGCACTCGGCGCGCTCTATAAAAAGCGGCGTATCAGCTTTCTAAAACCTGGTATCACATTAACATCCGTTCCGACTGCACCTAAAGGCAAGCGATGAAACCAGAACTCAAGTTAGCCGAGACAACAATTACTACCGGCGCCCGGCTGACGCTTCACGAGCACGACGGGAATTACGCCATCCGCATCAACGGCCAAACCTTAATGAATTCCGCATTAGCCGCGTCGGAACTCCTCTTGGGCGACCTCGCTGTCGCCCGCCTGAAAGATCAACCTAAACCATGCGTGCTAATCGGCGGCTTGGGTTTGGGATTCAGCCTGCAAAGCGTACTAGCCAAGACCGGCCCCACCGTTACGGTGCACGTCGCCGAACTAATCCCACAAGTTGTAGACTGGAATCGCGAGTTCTTAACCGGAGTGAATGGCAAGCTGGTGGATGATTCGCGTGTTTCAATTTTTACTGAAGACGTCTGGAATATCCTCTCGCGCTCCACGCATGGCCGGTATGACGCGCTCCTGCTCGACATCGACAACGGGCCGACCGCAATGGTTCAACAGCCCAACGCCCGGCTCTACAAACCAGCCGGGGTTCGCCTGATGTTGGCCGCGCTCAAACCCGGCGGTCGTGCCGCCATCTGGTCGGCCGCTCCGGATCACGCCTTCGCTGACCGGCTAGTCGTCGCTGGTTTCCGGGTGGAAGCTGTTTCTACCAAGCTCTACGCTAAAGCCAAACGCTGTGGTTGCACAATCTACGTCGCTGACAAGCCGTCCGATTAGGTTTGATCTGCAGCTCGCGCGAGCTATTTCAATTTCAGAATCGCCGTTACCAAGCCTAGGATTGTGTGAACTTCGGCTTCCGTTGCCACGGTGAGGCTGTGTTCTTCCGCGGTCTTGGTCGTGACCGGGCCGATGCTCCCAAACTTCAGCTTCGGGAACTTTTTCTGCAATGCCGGCACATCCACGAGATTACAGAAGTTGGTCACCGTGCTCGAACTGGTGAACGTCACCAAGTCCGCGCCTTCCGCCAACAACCGCGCGCGATGACCGGTGCGGTCTTCAGTTTCCGGGACGGTCGCGTAGGCGTCGATGTCGTCCACGATGCCGCCCAAATCTTCCAAACCGCGGGCGAGCTTTTCATCAGCCAGATCGGCGCGCGGCAAGAGGAAATGCAGATTCTCGCAGTCCACTTCCTTGCGAAACTCCTTCAGCAAACCTTCGGTCGTGAACTCCTTCGGCATGAAATCAACTTCCAGATGATAGTCCAATACCTTCTGCGCCGTCGCCTGCCCGACCGCGGCGATTTTGGCGCCACCGAACTCGCGTAAATCCTTGTGCGCCTCGAAAAACGCCTCGAAAAACGCGTCCACACCGTTCGGACTTGTGAACAGCACCCAATCGTATTCGCCCATCCCCTCGACCGCTTCGCGCAACGGGGCCGGGTCTTTGGGCGGAGTAATGCAAATCGTCGGAATCTCCAAAACATCAGCACCGAGTTCAGCCAATTGCCGGACCAACTCACTGGCCTGTTCCCGGCTACGCGTGACCACGATGCGCTTACCGAAGAGCGGCCGTTTCTCAAACCAGTTCAATGTCTTCCGCTGCCGAACCACGTCGCCGACAATCGTCACCGCCGGCGCCTTGAACCCGGCCTTGGCGACCACCTTCGCAATCGTCTTCAATGTCCCGGTAATCGTCTGCTGGTTGCCGGTCGTTCCCCAGCGCACCATTGCCACCGGCGTCGTCGCCGCCGCACCGTGTTTCATCAACTCGCCGGCAATCACGCCAATGCGTTCGACGCCCATTAAAATCACGCGCGTTCCGAAAAACCCGGCCACGCTCTTCCAGTCCACCTGCGACTCTTTTTTCGTCGGATCTTCGTGCCCGGTAATTACCATGAATGCCGTCGCCACCGCCCGGTGCGTCACCGGGATTCCCGCATACGCCGGCGCCGCGATGGACGAACTGATACCGGGCACAATTTCAAACGGAATCCCGGCTTTGCTGAGCGCCTCCGCTTCCTCACCGCCGCGCCCAAACACAAACGGATCGCCGCCTTTCAGGCGCGTGACAATCTTGCCGGCCCTGGCTTTTTTGACCAGGACGGCGTTGATCTCGTCCTGCGTCAACGTGTGCTGGCTGGCCTGCTTGCCGGCGTAAATGATTTCGGCAGCGGCGCGCGCATGCCGGAGCAAGGTCGGGTTGGAAAGATAATCGTACACGACCACGTCGGCGCGTTCGAGGCATTCGACGCCGCGCACCGTGATCAACCCTGGGTCACCGGGGCCCGCCCCGACCAAGTACACTATCCCTTGTTTTTGTATCGTCATGTTTGTGTAGAAATAGATGGCTCCCCGACCTGGACTCGAACCAGGAAATACGGCTCCAAAGGCCGTTGTGTTACCATTACACTATCGGGGAATCAGTTGCCTGACTCGGAACTGCAAACCGCGCGCGTCACATGCGTCCACATACTGGGACCAAACTCCGCGCGGATCTGTGTCGCCGCACTCACCGCATCACTCGCCTTCGCAAATAAACCAAAAACTGTCGCACCGCTACCACTCATCATCGCGCCGGTCGCGCCGTGCGCTCGCAACGCACCTTTCAATAAATCCAACACCGGAAATTTTCCGACAGACGGCGCTTCAAGTGAATTGAACAACGCCTCCGCCACGCCCGCCAAATCATCGGCCGCCAACGCGTGGGTGAGCAAAGTAACCGGCGGCGGCGCGACTGTCAACCCTGCTGCAGCCTTCGCCAAACTTTCATAGGCCCACTTCGTGGAGATTCCAAAACCGGGATTGATTAGTAAAACCGTCGCCGACAGCCGGCACGGCACCGGTTCCACTCGTTCCCCGCGGCCGCGACACAGCGCTGTGCTGCCGGCGAGAAAGAAATTGATATCCGACCCCATACCGGCAGCAAGCTCGTGCAACGTGGCCGTCGGCGCGTCGAGCTTCCAGAGCTGATTCAACGTCGCCAGCACCAGCGCCGCATTGCTACTGCCACCGCCGAGACCGGCGGCCAGCGGCGTGCGTTTGCGCAAAATTATGTGCGCGCCTTGCTTCACTCCGCAACGCTCCGCCAATTGCCGGGCCGCGCGCAACGCCAGATTCCGGTCATCCGTCGGCAATGTCGCGTTGTCGCATTCCATCGACAACCCGGCGGGGCGCAACTGGCAAACAATCTCGTCGCCGAAGTCGAGCGGCAGCATCACCGTTTCGAGATCGTGGTAGCCGTCCGGTCGCTTGCCGGTAATCCGGAGATACAAATTTATCTTGGCCGGCGAAAATGCCGTCAGTTCCGCTTGTGTTGTCACGCTGATTTCCCTAGCATGACCGCCGGTATGAAATCAAAGCTTATCGTTGCGTTAGACGTGGATAGTTTCGAGCA
>JBAWWR010000162.1:0-4026 GCA_037146675.1 Verrucomicrobiota bacterium
AGCACGCGAGCGGCCCGAGCCAGTGACTCTTGAGATAGCCGTACATCAACAGGCCGCCCAGCAGAATGTGGAGCACGATGTAGCGCTGATATACCACCACCGGTAAGACCCCATCGTGCTGAAATAAAACCAATAGCCACCGAAACGGATAATACATTGCCACTTGAAAATCCGTATACAATGGAACGCCGTTGAGTAACCCCGGCAACCAAAGCGGAAACCGGCCGTCGGCCACGGCCGCGCAAAAATAATTCACAGTCGGATAATACCAACCGACCATATCTTCCCAGATAAACGCCTTGCCGGTCAGATAATCAAAGTAGTAAGCAACCACCGTTGCGACTAAGCCGGCCGCTGCTAACCAGTGCCCCCACCGGAAATTGGCCAGTTTGTCGAAAAGCCGAGATTTAACCCTCACACTCTCAGCTTACCGGCAGCGCAACAACACCGGCAGTCGGTAAAACTACCGACAGAGATATCGAGCGACAGCTTGGGAGCGCGAACGCACGTGCAGCTTCTGGTAAATGCGCTCGACGTGTGTACGAATTGTGGCATAGCTCACGGCGAGCCGGTCGGCGATTTCTTTGTAAAGCAACCCTTGAGTCAACAAATCGAGCACTTCTTGTTCACGCGGTGAAAGATTTTCAAACTCGTGCGGCGATGACCGACCGTGCTGAAACATCTGCAGCACCTTTCTGGCAACGCCGCTGGTCAGTGGCGAACCGCCACTAACGGCGTCACGAATTGCCGCCAAAAGTTCCGCGACGCGCACCGGTTTGACGAGGTATCCAACCGCCCCGGCCGTCAGGGCGCTGAAAATAGAATCAGTGTCCATATACGCTGTCAGCATCAGCATCTGGGTTGCCGGTAACTTGTCAGCCAACTGTCTAACACACTCAATTCCGTTGATACCGGGCAGATTAATATCCATTAAAACCACTTGCGGTGGCTGGAGCGGGAGACCGGCCAACGCCGCCTCACCGGTAGCATAGGCACCGACACATTCACAATCAGCGGCGTTGCGAACGACGGCAACCAGCATCTTCCGCACGGCGGCGTCATCTTCCACAATGGCGACTTTAATCGGCATGATCATTCGGCTGGTAATTGAACCGTTAGCACAATACATGTGCCACCGCCTGCCGTGCTGATAAGTTGCGCAGTACCGTCAATCTCGTGCATCTGCGTTTGCAGATTTGCCAATCCATCCGACCTTGCCACCGCTTCACCGGTCAGGCCGGTCCCGTTATCAGCGATGGTGACTCTCAGTTCTTGCCGGAGTAACTCCACGCGCAGATTGACTTCTGTGGCGCCAGTATGTCTGACGGCATTATGGAGCGCTTCCTTGACCGCCAGACAGATGTGATGACGAATGTTTGGGCGCAACGTTAAAACTCGCTGGTCCCGCGGCAAATCCAACCGGCAGGCAATGCCGGCCGCCGCCAGAAAGTCTTGTGAGAACTCGGCAAGGTACGACAGTAAGTTTTCAAACGTGTCGTTGCGCGGATTGATCGCCCAGACGATTTCGTCGAGTGATCGCACCAGCTCGTGCGACCGATGAAAGATCCGGTCATGATGGTCGCCGCCGGGTGCGGCTTTCGCCAAGTCACTGAGCAAGGCGATCTCCGTTAATCCGGCGCCGATATCGCTATGGATGTCATGAGCAATGCGCGCCCGTTCGCGTTCGATGGCATGGCGGCGTTCTTGCTCTTGACGTTGCCGGTCACTACGGCGCTTGGCACAAACACGTCCGCCAAGAGCAGCCAAGCTGATGGCCACGCTAACCAGCCCCAACCGGAACCACAACGTTTCCCAGAAAAACGCTGGGACAAAAACAGTTACGCTGGCTGGCTGACCCCACGCTCCGTCCCGGTCGCGAGCGCTGACTCGGAATTCGTATTGCCCCGGCGGCAAGCGTTGATATTGAACCAATCGCTCAGTGGTTGACCAAGACCAATCCGCTTCGTGGCCAACGAACCAATGCCGGAACCGTAGGCGCGCTGGTGTTGTGAAAACCGGGGCGGTAAACTTGAAGCCCAAGTCCCGCGCTCCGGCCGGTAAACGCAGGGTCGCGCCATTGTGGATCGACCAAGTGTTGCCGGTCAGGTGCAACTCTTCGAGGCAAGCTTGCGGACTTAACATCGGCGGCGGGAGTTTTGCGGGATCAGCCATGACGATACCTTCCATCGTCGGAAACCACAACCGGCCGTCGGGAGTTTTTGTGGCGCGGACGCCAAATCGGCCGGTGCACTGTTCATCGGCCATGCCAGCCTCCACCCCAAACACACGTGCTGCCACCACGGCTTTTTGACGGTCAGCGACTTTGCCAAACTCGTCTTTTTTTACACGCATCATTCCATGCGCCGTGCCCAACCAAATCTGCCCAGCGTTGTCCTCCAAAATCTGGAGAATCACATCGTCTACCAGCCCGTTGGCGACCGTGAACCGATGCCGCCGCTCGCCACGCCACCAACGCAAGCCGTGCGGTGTGCCAATCCACAAATCACCCGCCGTATCTTCATAGAATGAGCGAACCGGCTCCGTTGTCACTTGGTGAAATTGCCCATCGCCCTCGAGCCGATACAGCCCGGAGTTGTGGTAGCCGACCCAAAGCCGGCCGGTACGATCTTCATGTAAAATTTGCACCAAATCGTTCGGCAATGCCTGGACTAGTTGGAGTGTGCCGGTGGCGGTCAGCGTCATCAACCCACTCCATGTACCGACCCAGCATTGGTCGCGCCGATCTTCCAGTAG
Organism: Verrucomicrobiota bacterium; assembly: GCA_037146675.1. Taxonomy (GTDB): domain Bacteria; phylum Verrucomicrobiota; class Verrucomicrobiia; order Palsa-1439; family Palsa-1439; genus CAINDI01. The sequence goes on from JBAWWR010000162.1 coordinate 2,755, forward strand.
CGTGCTGATGTCGCTCGTCGTCGTGCCGGTGTCAACCAGCGCTGCCGGCTGCCCGCTCCGATAACGCCACAGCGACCGGCCTTGTGTGCCAATCAATAATGTTCCGTCCCGCCGGCGCAGCAATGCCGAAATAGTTACTTGTTCCGGCAAGCCTTCCGGATGAAACAAGTGTAACGACTCCGGCGCGCCCGCCACTAACCCGCCACCGGCGACGGCGGTTAAGAAGTTGGTTGGCGACTCCGCCAGTAACGCCGTAATCACTTCCCCGCCCCACGGCAGCCCGGTTCGAAAAACCCGCAGCGGCGCTCGTCGTAATCGCACTAAACCGCCGCTGGTGCCCGCCCATAAATTGTGCTCCTGATCCAATGTCAAACACCGCACATCCACTGGAAAAAACACACCATCGCGTGCCGTCAGCGACTGCCATTGGCCGTCGCAATATCGATAAAGCCCGCGTGCCGTGCCCACCCATAATGCGCCGTCAACATCGCGCAGTACCGCCGTCGGTTTATCGGCCGCTATTGTTTCCGGCAAGGTGATCTCCGACGGCAAAACGACGACCGGCGCTGGCTGGACTGCAGTCGCCGGCGTGGCTTCGACAAAGCGTACGCCATCAAAGCGCACCACGTGCCGTGGCGTCGTACACCAGAGAAAACCATCAGCACCGAGTTGCACGGCCGTGACTGTGGTTTCCGGCAAGCCATCTTCCGCCGCCCAGCGCCGCACGGTAAATTCTCGAGTCAAGCTCCGGTCGTCAGCACTTACAGACCTGCCAGCGAGTAGTGTCACCCCGATAATACCAATGCCAAGACATCGATTAAAATTCACAAGCATGGAAGACACCTGCCCCGATCGGCCGCTTGTAAGGTGTGAATCTTGTTTTCCGTGGTATCCCGCTTACCTTTCATTCTAGGTCCTTTCACTCTGCCTCAGACAGACCTCCAAAAACGAAGTCACACCAGTCGTCGCAGTTGTCCCAAGTTGCACAATGGCGTGGATACTAGCGGGCACTGACAACGACAGCAAGCGTACGGTTTATGGTTTACTACACATTAAGACGTTGAGATTGGGTGCGAAATGTTGATGAAAACGTTGGCGCGGTTGCAGGTTCGAGCCCTGCCCGGGGAGCCAACTTTCTCCACGCGCGTCAGCTTTTGCTTTTGGGCAGCAGCAGCCAGAACCGACTGCCTTGGCCCGGTTCAGATTCGACACCCACCCGGCCGCCCATATTGCTGACAGCTTTCCACACAATCGCCAAGCCGATGCCGGTCC
>JBAWWR010000163.1:0-4015 GCA_037146675.1 Verrucomicrobiota bacterium
GGCGTTGCAGCTCTGCGGGCAGGTCACCGAGGAAGTGCCGGCGCTCTTGGTCGGGTGCGGCGGCGGGCGGCGCAAGCGGTTCCGACACTTGGGTGGTCGCCTCGTAGCTGTAGGCCGCACCCGCGGCGCTGGTCGTGGCCGAGCCGGGAGCTGCGGAAACCACCCCCGTCACCCGCCCGAACCGTGGCCTGATCGCGTCGTTTCCGATCACTCCCGGCCAGCCGAAATTCATCAAGTTCGGCACCTGGATCCTTCGCGGCATGGTCGAACTGCCATACTGGCGCTATGACCAGCAATTGCTCGATACCGGCAAACGCGGCAGCCCACTCGTTTTTGATGAAATACCGGGCGCAGCCGTACATCGCCCAGCCACCGGCAAAGATCGCCAGCAACGAAGTCAACTTCACCGCCGCCGGCAAGCTGACGAATTTCGCTAGCAATAGGCACGGCAAAAGGTAGAGACCTTGCGAATGATTGAGACCGTAGCTGGAGCCGTTCATATAAAACGGCGTCCACCAGGTCAGGCCATGGCCGGCGGCGAATTCAGTTTGGACATCCCAGAGGCGAGAGACGAATGCAGCGAGTTCCTTGTCGCTGTATGGTAATGGCAACCAGTGCCCACCCAGCCAGATGCAATATAACAACGCTGCCGCCAAGACAAAACAAAGCCCGCGGCGTCGCGGTTGTGCGACTTCGGTCATGCAGTTTACCGGGCGCTGAGTTTTTTGACCCAGTATTGATAGAGATCAGTCAACGTCTGATCGATTGAGATTTCGGGTTTCCAACCGGTCTTCTCACTGAGCTTGGTGGTGTCGCCGATTTGGATTTGAATATCAATCGGCCGGTAGAGCTTCTCAGAAATTTTCTTCTCGACGCAGGTTAGACCAGAGATTTGAATCAGTTTGTCGGTGAAAGTTTGCATCTTTGTGACCGACTCTTGCGGACCGCATACGTTGTAAGCGGCACCGTTATCGTGCCCCTGCATCAAGAGGTAATAGGCGCGAACACAATCACGGACATCAATAACGATCCGTTTGGTTTCGAGATTGCCAACGGGTAGAATACGATCCTTGATATTGCCAGTTTTCATCAACGCGAGATAGTAGGCGTCCCAAGAGATGGAGAACTTCTTTCCCCGGCGTGGGCCGGTATGCGAGAAGGCGCGAGTTATAAAGCCTTTCAACGCACCGTTCCGGCAACGCTCTTGCATATGTAAATCAATCGCGGCCTTGCTAGTGCCATAAGGATTGGAAGGGCACAAGGCTTGGTTTTCCTGCAATACGCCGACCGCCTTGCCGGTATCACCGTAGACTTCGGAAGTTGAACAAAACATGAACGCACAATTCTTTTGGAAGCGTTGCACACAATCAATCAGATTGACCGTGCCTTGGACATTACTGGAGAACGTGCCAACGGTATCGGTAAAACTCGTGGGCGGATGGCTCTGCGCAGCGAGATGGAACAGGCCCTCGTATTGGTTGGCGGTAAAAATGCGCACAAGCGAATGGTACTCGACCAAGTCACCATAGTGAAACGTGATCTTATCCAACTCGCCTGGATCGAGAATGTCCAATAAATCCATTTCGCGTCCATTGCTTTCACGAACAAGCGCGTGAACGGTATGCCCTTCCTGCAACAGCAACCGAGCAAGATGCGGTCCGGCGAAGCCGGTGATTCCTGTGATGAAGTAAGTCATGCTATTTCTCCGTGTCTCGAGTTTACTATAAATCAGTCAGTACGCTAGCAATCTAGAGCAGGCTCAATGCGGCCCGTTCCACATCTGCCACTGGCAATTTGCGGACACATGCATAATCGAGTTTAGCCGGACAGTCAAGCGGGCGACTCGAATAATAAAAGCATGGACTGCATGACAAACCACGCGTTACGACAATCGATTTAGTTTTCCAAGGCTTGTCCCAAGTCGAGTCGGTGGGTCCGTAAACACCAACAACCGGTACATTGCAAGCGGCGGCGGTGTGCATCAGGCCGGAATCGTTACTGACGAAGAGCTGGCATCGACGAATGAGCGCAGCCACGACGCGCATCGGCAACATCTTGGCAACGTTGATAGTACCATTGGCGGAACCAGTGGCAGCAAGCACAGCGTTATTTATTTCGACATCGGTTGGGCCTTCAAACAGAATAAACCGCGCACCGGTATAGTTGCGATGCATTTGTTGAATGAACTCACCAAACCGGGATGCTGGCCAGCAACGACGGTGTTGGTTCTTCAGCGAATTGCAAGCGGCATGAATACCAATAAGCGGTATGGCAGAGTCCAACTTGTGCAGCCGCAGATAATCTTCTGCAACGGTGTCAGCGGAGGCGTGGTACCGGTAGTGCAATTCGTCCGTTAGATTCTTGGCGTCTACCCCGGTCAGCAACGAAGCCCATCGGAGGTTCTCCTCGACAGCATGCAGCGCTGGATTCTCGTCAATTACCACTTGGTTCAAACTAGGTAAATTAATGACCGACTGGCGCTGGTAACGAAATCCAATCCGTTGTTTGGCACCGACAACGCGACTGAAAACGTTGTAACCTAGACGGTTCATAGCATAAGGGACGATACTAATGTCGAACTGTTCACGGCGCAATGACCATGCAGCACGGAAGATGGCGCGCTTGGACATGCCGAGGAGTTTTTCTAGACGGACGTCATCGGCAAACCGCTGATCACGCAGGTACTCGGTGACGCTTCCAAACATGGTTAGTAAGGTGAGTTTGAATCGGTCGGGATTGGCTGCGAGCGCCACCAAGGCCGGTGAGGCTAGAATGGCATCACCAAGTCCGGACAGGCAAAACACAATCACGCGCTGTGGCGGTTTATTATTCATACTAGAATATAGTGTGATTTATCACACGACAACGTGCACAGCAAGAACTTGCGACGCAGCACTCGAGTTCGACAATGTTAAGCAGGCTTACTGAGCAAGCGCTTAATGTGGCTTTGAGGAATACCCTAGGAGTTAGCACTGGCGATGTCGGTGGTGACGAACACAATCTATTTGTGCGGAATACTTACTAGCGAGTATCGATGGCGCTACTATTGATAGCATTAAGATTGACCAGACACATCCTGAGTCAGTTAGGCCTCGTCAGGCAGCGCAACGTTTTATCCAGAGCAGTAGGCACGCGCTTGCCGTGGTGAGAAAGTGTTGCAAACTTATTCTGCCTTCGGTATACGGTTGCATTCAACGGAGACTTGCCTACATGAAAAAATACTTGGTTCTGTTCCTATTGTTGATTGTCGCCATCAACTTCGTTCGCGCTGACGCCGATCCTGGCCAGCTTTACGCGGACGCATTCATCCTCTTGCACGACGGCCAAGCCGCCGAGCACACCGCGGACTGGGCGACAGCTTTTCAGAAATACACCACCGCTGTTGATATTCTTAACAACATCCGCAAAGCCACACCCGACTGGAATCCGCACGTCGTCGAGTACCGCCTGAAAGATATCACCGATAAGCTCGACGCCGTTCGCGGCAAAGCTCCCGTGCCGGCACCGGTCGCCACCAAGCCCAATGCACAAGTCGCACCGGCCACGACGACAGCAGTCAATGTTGAACCGACAACTCCCGCAACGCCTTCCGCCAGTGTCCGCCCTGAACTTGAACAACTTCGACAAGAAATCGGACGACTCCTCACCGAACTCGCCGACGCCAAAAAACCGCGCGTTGATCAGCAACTTGAAAAACTCAAGCAGGACAACAAACAACTTTCCGAAAAACTCGCAACCAACGAGCGTGACATCGCCGGTCTAAAGGATAAGCTCGCCGCCAAGCCTGTCGAGTCACCGGAGCTGAAGAAGCTCCGCACCGAGCTCGCCAACGCCAAAACCGATACCGAGAAAGCCAGCACCGCGCAGAAAGCGGAACTGGCCAAGCTCCAGCAACAAACCAAAGACCTTACCGGCCAACTCGACGCTGCCAAGAAAGCTGCCGCTGTCGAGTCACCGGAACTGAAGAAGCTCCGCACCGAGCTCGCCAACGCCAAAACCGATACCGAGAAAGCCA
>JBAWWR010000164.1:0-4008 GCA_037146675.1 Verrucomicrobiota bacterium
TTCGCAGTGAACATGATCATTAGACAGTCCAGCCCGTGTAATATTCAAATGTTTCGGAAGGATATTTCAACAGGCTGCTAGGAATCCCAACGTATCCGCCGACCCCTAACTCACCAACGTAAGAATCGGTATTGGTGTAAGTGGAAAAATCAAGAGAACCAGATATCACATTTGTCGGCGTTATGGTGAAGGATTCGTCAGCGACTGCGCCGCCAGGATTGGTTTGCGTGAAAACGATGCCCATTAACGGCGAACCTCCCATAGCATACATGTTAGCGAGCTCCAACGATGCGGCATTGGTCAAGCTGCTATCCGTGAAGATAATCGTACCGCTCAGAGTGTCGCCCTGTTTGATTTGAAAGCTGTTGGTATTGGGGAGTTGCATCTTATAGAGATAATCACTCCCGGGAAAACCATACAACCACGACAGTTGGTAGTTCGTGATGTCAACGGCGGACGTATAGATGAGCGAATCCGCTCGGAGGACTGGCGCAATCGCCAGCAACGTCAGTGCGACAACCAGTACTTGAGACAAACGCGATAGTTTTGTTGTATTCATATTTTCCGCTTCGTAAATACTGAATCCAACTCGGTACAAAAAGTTGAGATTCGGTTTAAAATCTTCGTTGAGAAGATAAACCTCATTCCAATGCATGGCGATACTTATTATTATTTGGACGGACTTGGTGCTGTGGATACCAATTCATTGGCTGATCAAAAATCGCAATCATCCCAGTCAAGCAGTTATCAAATTGCGGTCATGAAATGTGTGCCGGAGCAAGGCGTGGCGCATTGAGGCTTGAACCTGCGAACAGGATAATATCGTTGCCGGTCATTGTGCCGCCGAGTATAAGCCAACTGACCAACTAAATAAGGAATACCAATGCCTGACCTCCAAGCTTTCCGCAAAGAAAACAAACTCAAGTCGTGGCTGGGAATTGCCGCATTACTGATTGTCCCAACCTTTTTGGCGCTGCTGGCGCTGGCTAAATTTTCCGAGTCCAATGCGCCGGTGGCGTTGGAACACGCCCAGTTGGCGCGCCACATTGCCGCCGGCGAGGGATTGACCACCGGTGTCTTGCGGCCGGTGGCGCTGACTTTGAATCCAACAGCATTGCCGGCAGCGGATTTGGTCAATGCGCCGGTTCATCCGTTGTTGCTGGCAGGTATCTTTGCGGTTACCGGCGCGTCGACGCGCGTGGCGGCAGTGGCCGGGCTCGGAGTCTGGCTCCTGACGGCGTGGCTGGTGTTCGGCATCGCCCGGCGGTGGTGGAATGGTGCGACGGCAGGTTTGGCGACAATGTTTTTTGTTGGCAGTTTGGCGGGGCTGTTGGCGGCGACGGCCGGATTGCCCCATCCGCTGCTGGCGCTGTTGGTGCTTGGCGCAGTGGCGGCGGTGTTTTCCAAAACCAACAAGAGTAATCCTGAGGATTCTGGTTTGGCACTCTGGCAACCGGTGTTGGCCGGCTTGCTGTGCGGTGCGGTGACGTTGACTGATTACCGGATGGCGCCATTGGCCTTGGTGCTGGGTGTGTTTCTGTTTGTTACCCAGAAACGCCGGGCGGCAATGCTGAGTCTGTTTATCGGTGGCTGGTTGCTGGTGTTGGCGCCGTGGGGGATTCGGAATTTGATGGTGAGCGGCCGGGTGTTTGGGCTTTACTGGTACGGCGCGCTGGAGAATACGCGCGAGTTCCCCGGTGAATCCATCTGGCGGCTGACAAACGTGCCGAAGCATCCGTTGCTGTATCTAGTGATGCATCCGTTGGACTTGGGACGAAAATTGATTTTTGGTCTGGCGCAATATCGTCAAGCCGGGATGGGAATACTGGAACCAATCACGGTGTTGCTGGGAATCGTGGCGCTGTTTGGCGCGCCGGCTCAAAGTTCACGGCGGCGGCTGGCGGGGATTGTTGTTAGTGGCGTGATTTTATCGGCCTTGTTTTCGTGCCTGACCCGGCCCGAGGCGCAACTCACGATCGCGTGGGCACCATTGCTCGCCTGTTTGGCGGGAGCGCAACTGGCCGCGTGGGTGCCGGCCAATGTAACGGGTTTTAATCGCCCGCGACTGGGCACTCGGGCGACGCAAAGCTTGACGTATGCCGGGGTTATTCTGTTGGTAGCGTTTCCGGTGTTGATGCATTTCACTCGGGTGTTCACTAACCAACGGCCGGATCTTTCGACCACAATCAACAACCGGTTGACGGCCGGCGGCGCGGTGCTCACCGATGTACCGGCCTATGCGGCGTGGTATTGGAACCGGCCCGCGTTGCTCTTGTGCCAGCGCGAAGCGGATTTAGCGGAACTGGAGAAACAGTCCGGCAAGATTGCCGGTGTTTATCTCAGCCCGGCGATTAATCAATTACCACAGACAGAAGTTGGCGATTGGTGGATTTGGCTGGCGAGTGCGCGCGGCGTGTATCACGGTTTGGCGCTGGCGTCCAACCACCAGCTGCCGGGTTTGCTCCGCGTACCGCAGGCTGGCAAGACACAGGCCATCGAAGATTTGGAGCTGGACCGGTTGGTGGAATCTCAAAAGACGCTCCACGCCGACCCGCAGGCAGCGGACTCACAGATGCAGTTGGCGTTTACTTATCTGAAATTCAAACGGCTCCACGAGGCCCAACAGATTTTCAAAGAGGTCGTGCGGCTCGATCACGACAACATCGATGCGCAGCTCGGCCTCTGGCAGGCATTGGCGCAGCTCCGCCACTCCGATGGAACATTGCGACTAGCGCAACTGACGACCCAAGTGGCACCAAATGATCCGCGCGCCAAACCAGTCTTAGAACAGGCGGCGGAACATTTTGAACAGGCGCGGGCGCAGTATCCGCGTGACCCGTGGCTGTTGCTGAATCTGCTCGGCTGTCGAGCGCGGTTAGGCCAATGGAAAGAAGTTGAGGCGTGTTACGCGCAGTTGACGCAAATTGTTCCCAAAATATTTCCCGCCAGGTTGGTGTTAGCGCGGCTCTACGTGCAGCAGGAGGAAATCGCGAAAGCGGCGACGGAATGCGCTCAATTGGTTCAAGAACATCCCAGCTTGCCGGCTGCCCATGAGTTGGCGGGGTTGGTTTGGCTGGCGCAGAATAAGCCGGAAGAAGCGTTGAAAGAGTCGGAAACCGCCGTACGCTTACGGCCACAGTGGGTCGATGCGCAAGTGCAAGCGGGGCAAATCTGCTGGCGGCTAAAACGCTACGCTGACGGAGTTAAATATCTGCAAGCGGCACTGAAACTTGCGCCAAATGCGATCGCAATCAAGCTGAGTCTCGCGGACCTCTACGAGGTTCAGGCAAACGACGCCGGCGCGATTGAGCTTTATCGCGAGGTTTTGACGGCGAACGCGAAGCAGACTGTCGCGCTTAATAATCTTGCGTCGTTGCTAGTTAAAACTGGGAAAGCTGCCGAAGCATTACCACTAGCCCGCCAAGCCGTCAGCATTGAACCGCAGAATCCAAACTACCGCGACACGGCCGGTTGGACAGCGTTTCTGGCCGGCAATAAGAATGAGGCGCTACTGCATCTTTTAGAAGCGGTCCGACTCGCACCACAGTTCGGGTTGACGCATTTTCACCTCGGTAAAATATTACTCAGCCAAGGCCAGAAAGCCGAAGCGCGGCAGGAATTTAAGCGCGCCGTGGACAGCGGGTTACCGGCAGCTGAAAAGCAAGAGGCCCAGACCGCGTTAGCCGCCGAATAAGTTGGTTCATTCCGGTACTTGCTGTACCGCGTAACTTGATCCGCCTTAGTGGACGGCGCCATTGCCGTTAATGGCCCTGTATTGCAATGGCAGTCCAAGCAAGCAAGCCGATAACAATCTTGGCGTCGGATGGTCAGGTCACGGGTGTGAATCGGATGTCAGCAATTAACTCATCGGAGTGCGTTGCTTCTTCTTCCGCTAGTATATAACCACGCGCGAGGTCGAATAGTTAGAAGCGGAAACCGACGCCGCCGTTGATCTTTTGCGAGGTGTAACCGGAGCCGAACTCTGGCGCATAGTTCAAGAACGTGCCG
>JBAWWR010000165.1:0-3930 GCA_037146675.1 Verrucomicrobiota bacterium
ATATGAGTCCGCATTTGTCAAATTAACTGACATTTCCCATATGCCCTACGCGCGCGACCATTGCGAGGTATTGGATTTCATTGGCCATCAGGTTGTCCTTACTGATGTTGTCCGCAGCTGAACTATGACTCGCTGCCGGCGGCTTGCGATGCACAGCCATGAAATGTTGATTGAAGACGGTTGTCGCTCTGCGGCGTTGTCCATACCCGTAAGTTGCGTCCGTCACCAGCCAGCGTCAATCAGGCGGCACCCTGATTTTCCTGTCAGGCGGAAGCCTTAGAGGATGTTTTTAAATTCACGATACCTTCGTTTTTGTTTGCTAGCCGACCTACCCCAGTAGTTGATGCCACAGTTTGTGTGACTCGTTTATGGGTGACGTGAAAGCTCGCCGATAAGAGCGAACCAGGCAATGACTTCGCTTAGGCGGACCTGTGAAGATCAATAGTATTGTTTGATGTAGGAATAAGCCTTGTCGAACAATTCTTGAGTACTTCGCGCACCAGTTCCTCCTATTCCATGCGCCACTTTTGCTACCTTTGGACCTGTGACCAATCGGTTTTGTAGCGGATGAGTTTTTTTACACAGTACAAGGTAGGCTTTTCAAGCCAACTGATAGCGAAAAATATGTAATAAGCCCTACGTTAATGTCATAGTACTCGTTGAGTAGCTATCAAACTAATGAAACTCGTACGCAAATGACTAATCAAACATCTTCAACAGAGCCTCAAGACATCGCGCATGCAAAAGCGTTGGTTAACGCCTATCAGAAAGTCACTACGGAACTCGGCAAGTTAATCGTCGGCCAGGATGATGTCATTGAGCAACTCATGATTGCGATTCTGGCGCGCGGACATTGCTTGCTAGAAGGCGTACCAGGGCTGGCAAAAACCTTGATGGTGCGCGGACTGTCGCAGGTAATGGATTTATCGTTCCGCCGCATCCAATTCACGCCGGATTTAATGCCGTCTGACATCACCGGAACCGAGGTGATTAACGAAGACCCAACGACAGGGCGCCGCAATTTGACCTTCCTGCCGGGACCACTGTTTGCACAAATGATTTTAGCGGACGAAATCAATCGCACGCCACCGAAGACGCAGTCGGCGTTGCTGGAGGCGATGCAGGAACATTGCGTGACCGTTGGCGGCAAGACGTATCCATTGGCCGAACCATTCTTCGTGTTGGCTACGCAAAACCCAATCGAACAGGAAGGTACGTATCCATTGCCGGAGGCGCAACGCGACCGGTTTCTATTCCACGTGAAAGTAGCGTACCCGCAACGCGAACAAGAACGCGAGATCGTGACCCGCACGACCAGCGCGTTCGTAAGCCAGATTTCACCCGTGATTGCCGGCCCGGAGATCATCGCCTGCCAGGAAACCGTGCGGAAGGTGCCGGTCCCGGATCACGTGATGAATTTCGTGCTCGATTTGGTGCGCTGTACCCGGCCGGACGAACCGGAGGCGCTGACCGAGGTCAAAGACCTGATTGAGTGGGGCGCGGGCCCGCGCGCCTGTCAGTACCTGGTGCTGGCCGGTAAGGTCCGCGCGGTATTGCAGGGCCGGTTCCACGTGACGCTGGACGACATCGAAGCTCTGGCGCATCCAATCTTGCGCCATCGCCTCGTGCCGACGTTCAATGCCGAAGCCGAAGGTATTGACGTTGACCACATCATCGACCGCATCCTCAAAGCCGTCCCGCGCGGCACACCGGCCAAGATTCTTTAAGGATCGATTATGGCCGGCCCGGCTGATTTTCTGACTCCAGCAGATCTGCAGAAGATTGCGAATCTGCAAGTGTTGGCGCGTCAAGTCGTCGAAGGCGTTTGCTCGGGCCTGCACACGTCGCCACACAAAGGTTTCAGCGTCGAGTTCAGGCAGCACCGCCAGTACGTACAAGGCGATGAGATCCGTCGGCTCGACTGGAAGGTGTTCGGCAAGACCGACCGGCTATACCTCAAGGAATACGAGGAAGAGACCAACCTCCGCGCGACGTTGCTCGTCGATGTCAGCGGCTCGATGGCGTACGCCGGCTCGGGTACAAGCAAAGCCAAGTACGCCGTCCAACTCGCCGCCTGCCTCGGCTGTCTGATGCTGCGGCAGGCCGACAGCGTCGGGTTGGTGACGTTCGATAAGAAAGTGCGCGAGTACGTTCCACCCCGGTCGCGCCCAAGCCATTTGAAGGTCTTGCTGGACACCCTACAGAAGACGAAAACCGGCGGCGAGACGGAATTGGCGAAGGTGTTTCACCAACTCGTGCCAAAGATTCACCGGCGCGGGTTGCTGATCATTTTGTCGGATTGTTTTGGTGACGTACCGGAGTTGATGAAGGCGCTGGCGCACTTCCGGCATGCGCATCATGACATCATCATTTTCCAGATTTGGGATCCGGACGAATTGGAGTTTCCGTTCAAGCAATGGATCCGGTTCGACTCGCTGGAATCAGACACAGACAAACGACTGATCGACCCGGTGCAATTGCGCGCCACCTATATGGAGAACCTCGACCGGTTCCGCAAAGACCTGAAGGACGGCTGCCGCCGTCATCGTATTGATCTCGTACCGGTCACGACCGACAAATCGTACTCTGAAGTTCTCGCGCAATACCTCGCTCATCGCATGAAGACGGCATGAGTTTCCTCAACCTCATTCTGCTCGGTGGCGCGGCGGCGGCCAGTATCCCGCTGATCATTCATTTGCTGCACAAGAGCCGGTTCAAAGTCGTGAATTGGGCCGCGATGCACTTACTCGACCCACGTCATCGCACGCAGAAGCGGCACATCCAAATCGAACACTGGCTACTACTGCTGGTGCGCTGCCTGATCCCGGTCGTACTCGCGCTGTTGATGGCGCGACCGGTGTTGACGGGATTGCAGGCATTGCTGGGAACGGCACAGACCTCGACTGTCGTGCTGCTCGACAACTCCTACTCAATGGACGTCGGCACGAAGGGGCGGACGACGTTCATCCAGGCGCGCAACGCCGCCAACCAAATCGTCCGCAACCTCGCGCGCGGCTCGGAGGTTTCCGTCTTAATGATGGGCAGCATTCCGGGACCACTATTGGATGAACCGACATTCGCCATTGATCGCGCCGACCGCGGATTGGCGAAATTGCAGACCGGCTACGGCTCCGCTGCCACGCCGGCCGCGCTGGAAATGGCCGTAGGCGCTCTCGTCAAGATGCACGAGGCACACCGGGAACTGGTCGTGATCAGCGATTTTCAAAAGATCAGTTGGTCCGCCACTGAAGAAGCCGACCGGGTCCATATCGCCAGCTTGTTGAAACAATTACCGGTCACACCCACGGTCACTTTTATGCACATTGGACGCGAGGAGAAGAACAACCTCAGCGTCCAGTCGCTGGACTTCTCCAGATTTCTGCTTGGCGTCGGCCAAAAGTTTCAGGTGCGTGCCAATCTGAAGAATCACGGCGAGACGCCCTACCCCAACCTACGCGTTTACTTTCGCGTCGATGGCCAGGAACGCTCAGCCTCGCAAGTTTCGCTCGGGCCAAACGAAGACGGACAGGTGTTGTTCACGTACACCTTCGAGACCGCTGGCTCGCACGTCATCGCGATTGAAGCCGACGCGCCGGACTCTTTGAAGTCAGACAACATCCTACTGGCCAGCGCGCCGGTCTGGGATCGCTTACCGGTCCTGCTGGTCAACGGCAATCCCGGCCGCGAACCATTGACCAGCGAAACCGATTTTCTTGAAATCGCGCTACGCCCCTACAGCGCTGTCAAAACCACTCTTGCCGACCTCATCACCACCACCGTCATCAAACCGGAACAGCTCGATGCGAATCAGCTCAAAGACCAACGTGTCGTCGTTCTCGCCAATGTCCCCCAACTTGACGCCAAACAGCTCAAAGCATTGGAAGATTTCGTCCGCGGCGGCGGCGGGCTGTTAATCTTCCCCGGCAGCCG
>JBAWWR010000166.1:0-3832 GCA_037146675.1 Verrucomicrobiota bacterium
CGCGCCGGCGCGTACAGCGCGGGCTTCCCGGAGTCGGCCCTCAGCGATGCGCAAGTCGAGGTTATTGGTAACGGCGCGGCTGATCAGCGAGTTGAGCACCGGATCGTTGAATGTCTTCCACCATTCAGTTACCGGCGCGGCGCTGTTCGTCGAGCCTGCACTCCAAGCGGCCGGCGCGGCTAGCTTGGGTTGGTGATAATCCGGGCCGACGGCGCAGCCGGCTAGAAAAACGACGCTGAGGATTGGAGCGATTCGCAAATTCATGGTTTTTGTCCTTCGTTATGTCCTGGCGCTTCGATGTAGACGTCCATTTGCTGGCCGACGTACACCGGCAATTCGCCGCGTGTAAAATTGTAAACCACCTGGAGCACGCGCGTGTCGACGCGCTCGGAACTGTCACCAGTCAACGATTGCTTCGGCACAACGTATGGCTCGAAACGGACGAAGTTCAACGCCGCTTTAATTTCCTTATTGCCACGCAGGTGGCCGATCGCCTTGGCGCCGCCCTTCACACGCCAGGCATCATTCTCGTCCACGCTCACGCGAACGCAGAGCGGTTCGACGTTGCCCAGCAAGAGCAGCGGTTGCGCCAGCGTGCCGGCGGGCGCGAATTCACCGAGGCGAACTTTGAGTTGCAACACTTCGCCATCCACCGGCGCGCGCACAATCAACCGGTCAAGATCGGTTTGGGCGGCCAGTAAATCAGCCCGCGCCGCCGCCGCGTGCGCCTTCACCACAGCGACCGCATCCCGGCGCGTAGTCAATTCCTGCACGCTCACAGCGCGCTTGTCGCTGATGGATTCGACAAACGACAGTTGGTTGGCAGCTTGGGCAACTTCCGCGCCGGCCACGTCGACGGCGGCTTGCCGTTGCGCCAGCGTTGCGCGCGCGGCCCGGCTGTCAATCGTGAACAACTCCGCGCCGGCCTGCACGTGACTGCCGATAGCGACATTGATCTTGGTCACGACGCCGGCCATCTGCGTGCCGACCGCGATGTTTTCGGTATTGGCTTCGATGATGCCGGAGCCGGCTACGAAAGTTTGATACGGCGCGACCGGCGGTTCGGCGACTGGCACAGCTGGCGGCGGCGTCTTGCTGCCTTTGATGACGACATTGACGGCGAATAGCACGCCGGCTAACGCCAGAATTGGCAGGAAATATTTACGAATCATGCGGAGGCTCCCTCGTTGATACCGGTAATGTGACCGTCGTCCATCCGGGCGACCCGGTCGGCAAATTCAAAAATTCGCGCGTCATGCGTAACCACGACTAGCGCCCGGTCAACACCAAGCGCAACAGTGCGCAACACTTCCATCACGTGGTGGCCGGTCTCGTGGTCGAGCGCGCTGGTCGGCTCGTCGCAGACGATGAGGCGCGGGTTGTGCACCATCGCGCGGGCAATCGCGACACGTTGCTGCTGGCCGCCAGAAAGATCAGACGGCGGCGCCTTCATCATGCGTTCGTCAAAACCGACTTGCTTGAGCACATCGCGGGCGCGTTCCACGGCGGCCCGGCGTTTGTGGCCGGCAATCAACAACGGCGCAGCGACGTTCTCGGCGGCAGTCAGTGTCGGAATTAAATTGTACGCCTGAAAAACAAAACCGATGTTCTTGCCACGAAACTGCACCGTGTCTTTTTCCTTCATGTGCCGGTAATCGTGGTCGAAGACTTCGCACTCGCCGCCGTCGCGTTCCAACACGCCGGCAATCACCGAAATCAATGTCGTTTTGCCGCAGCCCGATGGACCGACGAGCATCAGCAGTTCGCCCATGCGCACATCGAGATCCACGCCGCGCAGGGCTTGAACGGCGGCGCTTCCGTGGCCGTAAGTCTTGGTGACTTGCCGGCAATGCACGGCGGATTTTGGTGGCTTCGTGGTGATTGGAGCGACCATGGCATCAACTCTTGAAGACGATGGCCGGTTCCAGTTTCATAACTTTCCGGATACTGAGCGCCGCTGAGACGAGGCAGATGAACAACACCGCCGCGGCGCTGATGACCAGTAATTGCCACGGCAACTTGAACGCCAACTCAGTCCGACTCATCGAGTAGCCCCAGAACGACGCCGCGCCGACGCCTAGCCCGTAGCCGATGCAACCGACGAGTAACGCTTGAAGCAAAATCATGCGCAACAAGATGCCGTTGGTCGCGCCCATTGCTTTCAACGTGCCGAAGTACCGGAGGTTGTCGATGGTGAAATTGTGGAACGTCTGACCGGCAATCGCGATGCCGACGACGAAACCGAGAATTACCGCCGTGCCGAAATTGATCGGAATGCCGGTGTAGCGCATATAGTACCGGAGCGTCAGGAGCTTGAAGTCGTCGCGCGTGTAGGCGGCATACCGGGTGACGCGACGGATCCGCTCGCACACGACATGCGGATCTTCCCCGTCTTTGACCTTGGCGATCACAAACGAAAGTTGTTTGCGCTGCTGTGGGGCAAACAGCGTGGCGCGCGAATAGGTCGTGTATAGGACCGGATTTGACTGAAATGTCCGCGTTACCCGGCAAATCCCAACCACCACGGCTCGCCGGTCATTCAATTCCAGAGAATCGCCAATTTTCAGAGGAATCCGCCGGCCATCCGGCAACAGCTTGGCCAGTTTGCCATTCGCGCCAATCTCGTCCACGATCACGCCATCGCTCTGCCGCAAACTCGCCAATGAACCCTGAGTCATTTCAGGTGGACCGCCAATCAGCGTCTCGTCATCGAGGCCAATGACGTTACAGGTCTGGAATGTTCCGTTGGCCAGCCGCGCCTGCAGCAAGCCTTTGAACAGCGGCACCGCCCATTGCACACCCTCGACGCCGCGCACGCGTAACACAATCGTCGCCTGCATCGGCTTGATGTCATCAATAAACTGCACCTTTGGATCCACCACCCAGACATCCGGCAAGCTGGTGTCGGTTAAAAAACTGTACACGCGCGACATGATGCCGACAAACACCGCCGCCTGCTGAGTAATCAACAGCGACGCAAACGTCAGCCCCAGCACAATTCCCAAGTACTTGGCCCGGTCGCCCACGAGCATTTTTATCGCGATAAAATTCATGACTTGCCGGCGGCCTGCCTGATCCCGGCCAGTGAAAATTGCGTAATGTGTTTTGCCAAGCGCTCGATGTCCGCCGGTTCGAAACCTTGTTCAGGATGAATGTGTTGAATGGCCGGCCGTGCGTAATGAAAATACGAGCACTGACCGAGAATGCTAAGCAAGCATTGGCGGACAACTGTAATTGCTACCCGACCGCCGACCAGCTCGCGCACAATCGCCTCCAGTTGCTTGAGCGCCGGCTTGTACACCTTATCAATCAAGGCCGGCAGCGCTTTTGTCGGATTCGCCATTTCGTGCGAAATCAACTTGCCGTGCCAAGACGGCTGTCCTTTGTCAGCAATGCGAAACAACATTGACCGAATAAACGCATGCAGCCGCTCCTCACCGGTCGCCGTCGGTCCCAGTCCCAGCGTCGGCGGATACTTCTTCAACGCCGCCTCCGACCCAGATTTCATGACAGCAAAATACAACCCTTCTTTGTCGCTAAAGTGGTAATTAACCGCCGCAACGTTCGCGCTCGCCCGCTGGCAGATTTCGCGGATCGTCGCCGCCCGGAAACCGCGCGCGGCAAAAACCTCGCCGGCCGCTTCCAGTAACCGTTGTTTTGTTTCGTGAACCGATTGCATTTTCAAACACATGTTTAGAACACGTGTTTGAATTTGTCAAGCCGGCGCGTTCCTTGGCAGGTCTTGCGCTTCCGTAGCCCGACTGATACACTGGCTTTCGTTCGACAACGGAATTGTATGCATTGGATTATCCTACTATTTGCCATTCTTTTC
>JBAWWR010000167.1:0-3789 GCA_037146675.1 Verrucomicrobiota bacterium
GCACGTTTTGCGTCCGCCGGCAGTTGTGCGCGTGCGAGTTGTTGCGGGAGCGACTGCATCTGTTGCTGCTGGGCTTGCCAGTCGCTCGACGTTACCGGCTTTTCCCAACGCTCCTGGGCGGCGAGTTGGTGTAGGCCGGCAACTTGTTCGTCGAGCGCATGGCCGACTTCGAGTTTGCGCAAGGCTGATTCAATTACCTTAGCGGCAGCCACCGCGTTTGTGCCGGTAACATCCTGCAAGGTGTCCAGAGCGTCCGCAGTCTTCCCGATGGCCGCGACGAATGGCGCATCCGCGTGTGGCCTGCGTTCCTCCAGCGCGGCGCGATCTTTTAGTTGCTCGGCTGTCGACTGTAGGTTTTCCGGTTTAGCTGCGATCTTGGCAACGGCGTCGGCGGCGGTCCCAGTCTGTTCTTGAAGTGTCTTGCGGGCTGCATCGGCACGCTGGTCGAGTTCACGGCCGGTATTGCGCATAGCCTCGGCGGCGTTCTCGACACTTCGCTGTAATTGTTCCGCCGGGACTTTGAGAGATTCAGCGGTCGGCTGGTTGGTGAGAACCTTTTCGATATTCTCGCGGTTCAGGTTGAGATTGCGTTCGAGGTTGCGGGCGGTGTTCGCCGCAACGCCCGGCCCGGCGTGTTCAACGATGGTCTTGAGTTGTTCTTCAATTGATTTCGTCTCTGCCACGGCGACCGCTTGCCGATGGGTAACTCGGTCGGTTTGCGAAACATCATTGGTCATGGTGCGTTGTTCATCGGCAAGTTGCTGAAGGTCGCGCGTGGCGGCGTTGGCCTCGGCGGCGGCGAGGAGTTGCCGGTGTGTGTCGTCTGCAGCCCGTGTTAATGCCGTGCCGGTGGCGAGCGGTTCGAGAACCTTTTCGAGGGCAGCCTTGGTGACATTGGTATTGGCGGTGGCAAGTTCCAACGCCGCTTTGACGGACTCCACACCTTCGTGTTGAGCCCGGCTGATGGCGGTGCCAACGAGCGCGAGGTCGGCGGAATCGCGATCGCTCTTGGTGTGCGGGAGTGCGACCTTGATTTGCCGGAGGACTTCCTCGGCTTTGCGATCAGCGACATCTGCCATCGCAGAGGCTGCGAGCAGGGCTTGTTTCTTTTGGAGTGGATCGGCGGCCGGGGTGTTAACAATGACGCGCGCTTCGCGGGTTTTGGTGTCCAGTTGCTCGGCAATCTCGCGTAAGTCGTGGATGGAATTGTTGAGTGCTTGGCGTTCTTTCAACGCATTCAGCCGGTCGGGCTCGAATCCGGCCGTAGCGATCCGGATTCGCAATGGTACCGATTCGCCGCGTTGGCCCTTGAGGTCGGTGGCGACGAGTTTAGTGATGACCCGGTCGCCGGGATGGACGCCGAGGTCGAAGAGATCCCAGGTGCGCGCGACCTTGGTCTCCAAGCTGTTGGTTTGGGCGAGCGGGAATGTCTGCCATGCGCCGCGGTTGACCTGAATCATTTGCTCAACGCGTGCTAGCCCAAAGTCGTCCTTGGCGCTGCCGGTAAGATTTATGACAGAGTCGGGCGACAGAATCAGTTCGTCCTTCTCCGGTTTGTCTATTTTGGCAAACGGCAGGAGGTCGGGGCGGATGCGGATTGCATATTGCGGACTGTATTTATTCTCGAAGCCAGTCTGCGCGGCAACGAGGTGAACTTGATATATGCCTGAGGTAGTCAATAGGACGCGCGCAACCAATTGACCGCCGGCCTGCGCGAGTGGGAGTTTCTTATTATCCAATTGGAGCGCGGCTTCCTTGATCGGCTGATCGAAATCGAGGCGCAATTCAACTTCCGTCCCTTCGAGCGCGACGAGATCGCCGTTCTCTTCCGACACTGTCTTAGCCGGTAACTGCGAGTGCGCTGGGTAGTGGTAAATCTTCTGAAACTTCACGACATGCGGTCGCGCCCGGGGCGTGAGCGTGTATTTGCGAGTGAGTGCCTCCTCCGCGCGCACGCGAAACTGCACGAGCTCCTGGTTGAGTTGAATCGCCGCCGTAAACTGATTAACCGCGCAGAGCAACATCGGGATGCGTTCGCGTAGACCGTTTTGCGGAAAGATTTCCAGCACGACCGCTTGGACGTTTGCCCCCGTGACCCCGACCGTCACCGGCACGCTGTCACCTTCAGGCTCAATCTGGTCGGGCGGGGCGGGCGCGGTTACGGTGATTTGAACGCTCGAATACCGGGCGAGATTCGCACCGGGCGCAACCGCACGCGCAAACGATTGCCGGAACCGCAATCCGGGTATGACGACTAACACCAGCAGCACAACTATCGCTGTGGCGGCCGTATACAGCCAGCCAGCAATCAGTTTGTGGGTGAGCAACCCCTCGATCTGCACCGCGCCAACATCGCGGGCGGTCGTTTGCTGCAGCGCCGTGCGAAACTCGTCGGAGTCCCAATGCGGTTGCTGATCGCTTTCCGCTAACTCAACAGCTGAGAGCAGTTCCTCGCGCATCTGCGGTGCGGCCAGTTCCACCAAGCGCGCCAATTCACGCACATCCGGCATGTGTGCCAATTGCCGGCCGCATTTCAGCCAGAACATTACGGCCGTCGCCACGTAGCCGGTCACACTCAGGCCCAAGCGCAGACCGTCGGGCATCAAGACGAACCGGTCGATCAACGCAACCGCCATCATCATCGCTAACCACATCGCCGAAGTGCTACAGACCCCGCGCCACACGATCAGTCGCCGTCGTTGCCGGCTAAAGCGCTGGAGTTTCTCCCAAATAATTGGGTGAATGGTGGAGGTTGTCATATGAGTCCGGTCCGCTTCCGCAATATCCACTCGGTGGTCAGCAATGCAATGACTGGAACAAACCAGTACCAGCTTTGCCAAAGGATGGTTTCGGATTCTTCGATACGGCCTTTGCTCAACGGGTCGAGGCTATTGATGAGTTTAGCCGCGTCCTCCTCGCGGTAATATTCGCCACCGCTGGCGCGCGCCATTTGTTGGAGCAGTTCTTCGTTGCAAGTGAGCTCGACCATCTCGCGGGAGGCATCGCCGCCTTTCCGCTGAACGTAAAACTCCACCGGCATGTCTGCGGTCTCAGGAACCAGATGACCGGCATCAACGCGAACTTCATACCGGCCCGGCATTAGTACCGGCGTCTTGCCACGGAAAGCACCGGCACTGTTTTCGTCCATAGCCAATGGAATCGAAGCGATCTTCTTGCCGTCGCGCGACAAAACTGCGATCGGGTGACCGACGGTAATGAGCCGACCTTGGTCGTCGCGGAGCCGCAAACGAATCTCGGCGGTGTCGCCGGCTTGATAGTTGACGGCCCCGGCATCGAGCGCGATGTGTTTGTTCTGCGCCGCGTAGACTGCTTCCATAATCGCGTTGGCCATCTGATGCCAGAACGCGTCCTGATATTTATCAGCCACGTCGAATCGCCACCGCCACGTATCATCAATGCCCATGTACAACACCTTACCGTCTCCGAACTGCCGCAACACCACCGCCGGTATCTTTTGATCGCCGATAATCGTCTCGACGAGCGTCTCACTGCCCAGTAACGCCTTGGTCGGCGCGACCCAGTGTGGTGGTTTGAGCTGCTTCCACAGCGCGGCATTCTCGCCAGCGTCGCCAGTCAATCGCAATGGACCAAATGACGCGCCCCGGTCCGTGAGTTGCAGCACGGTGGGCAATTCCTTCGGCGCCTTATCGAGCCATTCAACCGGAAAGAGCGACCGGAACTCTCCCTTTGCATACTCGCGCAATATGTCGCGCTGGCCATCGACAAAAAACAAACCGCCGCCGCGAGTACTGACAAATTCCTTGATCC
>JBAWWR010000168.1:0-3738 GCA_037146675.1 Verrucomicrobiota bacterium
CAACCGTGCCAGTAATTCATCCACGTGCCGTTCCATTTCCAGCACGAGCATCTCAATCCGCCGTCGCAGGTACATGTAGGCGATCAACGCCGGCACCGCGATGGACAGTCCGGTAAACGTTGCCACCAATGCCTCTGAAATCCCGGCCGAAATCTGTGTCGGATCGCTCATCCCTTTGCTCGCCACGTCCGCGAACAAATGCAGCATTCCGTTCACCGTGCCCAGTAAGCCGAGCAACGGCCCCAACTCCGCGATCAGGCCCAGCGTTGTCAACCCACGTTCCATTCGCCCAACCACTTGCCGGGCCAGCGCCTGCACTGCCTCAACGTTCGCTGCCCGGCTCGACCCCGCATGATCAAACGCCACGCGCGCGACTTCAGCCAGCACCGACGTATCAATTTCCGCCACCGCTTTCACACGGGCTAGCGCATCTTTATCGAGCTTCCCGTGCCGGTCAATTGCGGTGGTCATTGCCGTTGAAACCAAGCGTTGCCGGCGCAGCACCCAGCAGCGCTCCAAAATAATCGCCAGCCCCGCCACCGAGCACACCAGTAACGGCCACATCACAAACCCACCATTTTGAAACCAATCTGGCATTGTCATTCTCCTTAATAATAAAACGTAAACATAATCTCCCGCGCATCACTCCCGATCAACCGCCGCAAACTCTCCGGCAGCGGCGCGAATGGCGCAGATTCTACAATCGCTTTCTCGCAATACAATCCCAAAGCCGGCCCGGCGCTATTCTCTTTCATCAGCATGTTTGCCACCGCACCATCGGCTCGCAAATCAAACTGCAGCACGACCGTGCCGGCGTGGACATCCATCCGCTTCTCATTCAACACCGCGTACCAGCGGCTCTGCACCGCAAAAATCAACGCCTTGTCATATTCGCCAAACGGACTACCGGCGACATTAAACGCCGAGATGCCGATGCGGGACACGCCCATCGTCGTCGCCCGTGACTTCGTGGTCGCAATCGCACGGTTGGAACCGGCGCGTGCTGTTTTGACTGGGCGCGCAGGTTCGACTGGCTGATCCAGCATCGCCATTTGTTTTTTATCGTCAACTTTCATCCCGGTCTCGGCCACTTTCTTTGCCGGGTCCGGCTTCTTCTGCGCAACCGGTTGCGCAGTTGCCTGTGGTTTGGCCGGCCGTGGCGCAGGTGCGGTCGCGCCATCTGAAGGTGGTTGCGGATGGACATTAGCCGTACTCGCCAGCCGTGTTTCTTGTCCGTCCAGATACGGCGTGTCACCGGTCTTGCCGGCAGGATTGTCCGGGTTGGCGGCCACCGTGGAATTGGCGGAATAAAACCGCGCGTTTTTCGGTTCTTCGCCGGTCACCTGACTCGCGTCGGTCTCGATGAATTGTTGCCGGCGCTCTTCACGGCGTTGCGGCGCTGGTTCTTGCACAAACGTGATTGTCGGCGTCACCGGTAACGGTTTTGGCCGGGCCGGCGCGCCGGCAAAAACTTTCGCCAACGGCCGAAACACCGCCATGCGCCCCAGCGTCTCCCGGTGTTGCCAGCATAAAAACGCCAGCACGTGCAGCACCAGCGACACCAGGACCGCCGTCTCCGCTGACAGATACGACTTAGCTTTCGTCAAGGCTACTCTTCAAACTTCAGCTTGTGCGTGTCGCGTTCGCGGCCGGTCCGCTGCGCCAGCAACTTGTACAAATCCGGCCGGCGCGCGGCAATCCACTCGCGGCCGGTCGCTTGCTTCAAGAGCGCCATGTCCAAATCGGCCACGACCATCGCGTCGTCGGCTTTCCAAGTTTCAGTCAAAATTCGGCCGTACGGGTCGAGAATCATCGCGTTGCCGGTGCGGATTTCGTCGTCGTCCACGCCGACGCCGTTGGCGAACAGCAGGAACACGCCGTTGTCGTGCGCCCGGCTCGGCAGCCAACGCATCAGCCAGCCCCGGCCTTTCTCGCCGGTAAACTCGCGTTCGACGGCTTTGGGATTCTTCTTCCGGTTGTCCCAGACTTTGCGCTGGATCAGGCCCATCAAATGCGGATTCTTCGTCCGGCAACCACCGGTCTGGTGCGGCGCGAGGATGATGTCGGCGCCGAGCAACGCGGTCATGCGGCCGTTTTCGTTGACGTTGTTGTCGTAGCAGATTAAGACGCCGACGCGGAAACCGCCGGGAATGTCGAAGACGGTGTACTGGTTGCCGGCTTGGACGAGCGGATGTTCGAACGCCTGGATTTTCCGGTGGCAATACGCTTTGCCGGTCGGCAACGCCACGAGGTAGCTGTTGTAATACACGCCCGCTTTGCCGGCCTCAACCAGCCCGGCGCCGATGGTAATTTTGTATTTTTTGGCCAACGCCAGCAGGCGCAGGCAACTAGGACCGGTCAAGCCCGGCTCAGCCAGATCGGCGAGTTGCTTCGGCGTCAGGTTGCGAATGAACCAGTAGCCGGTCAGGCAACATTCCGGGAACGCGATTAGCTTCACGCCTTGCTTGGCGGCTTTAGCGACGACCGCTTCGAGTTTGGCGAAATTCGCGGCCTTGTCGCCGGCGACGCTTTCCATTTGAACTGCGGCAACTTTGATTTTTTTCATAATTAGATTTTCCAGGGACCGAAGACCGGCGCGGCCAAGTCTTCGGCATCGGTTAAATTGCAAAAGCAGGTCACCCCGTAACCATACCGGATTGTGCTGCCGGCGGGAATCGGTTTGCTACAGGTCACGCGCACCGTGTCCGGCGCCGTGACCAGCGCGGCGCAAACCCGGTTCCGCGTCTCGCCCGGCCAGTGGACGAAAAAGCCGGCCACGCGATCCGCCGGCAAGAGCTGGCCGTTGACCGATTCGTACCGAACGTAAAGCACCTTCGGTTCGTTCGGGTCGCGCGCCACGGCGACCGGGTGCGGGCCGATTTCAATGCTGGTGTCGTGGTAAAGTTGCCGGCGCACGACTTTGGCAAACCGCCGGCCAAACCGTTTCAACGCGGCCGTAGAAAAATGTCCCCAGTCGCAATACGGCAAATCAATCGCCGACACCATGCCGCCCGGCGCGAGGACCGGCTCCAGTTCACGCTGCATTTCCTGAATCAGATTCCAGTCCGGCAACTCCTCGTCGGTCTGCAACGGAAAAATGGCAATCTGGCCGTAGAAAAACGGCAGGTCCGGCTGGTTCAAATCCCGGCGGAACGCGGCGACCATTTTTTTCATCCGTTCCACGTAAAGCTGCGCCTTGCCGTCAAACGTGTCCGACGCGCCTTGGTCCCAAAGGATGCCTTTGATCGGCCGGCCCACTTTGCGGATGCGGCGGAGCGTGGCTTGATAAAGCGCCATGTACGGATGGCCGTCGTAGTCGGGCGTCCATTCCTCCATCCGCGTATCGCCCTTGGCGCAAATCAGCAACCCCACCGGTTTGCCGGTGTGCTGGGCCATGGCTTTTCCGAACGGCAACCCCAGCCCCGCACCGGCACTGCGCCAGATGCCGGCCTGTTGTTTTCGGTAATTCGGATCGGCAAAATGTTTGTCGCGTTCGCCGCGCATGATCGCAAACGCCTCGTCCACGGCTTCATACCGGTCGGCAATGAACGATTCTTCCGCGATCTTCCATTCATCCCGCAAGGTGTAGAGCCAAACGCGGTCGGACGGCGCTTCCGGCGCTTCGCCAAAACCTGAACCGGCCATATTCGACTGGCCGGCCAGTACCCACACATCCGCATCGGCTGGCAATTGTCCGCTCATACAAAAACCTCTAACACGCTGCGTCAGTGCCGGCAA
>JBAWWR010000169.1:0-3718 GCA_037146675.1 Verrucomicrobiota bacterium
CCACGCGCCGAGCGCGGTGGCGAGGATGATGACCGGTTGGAAGTGAAACGCCCAGCCGCCGAAAAGTAACGCACCGATGCCGGCGGTTTGGGCGAGTTGCCAACGGGCGTGGCGGAGCTCATCGGCGGCTTGGTGCCGGGAGGGCGGGCGCGCGGTGTAGCCGGCTTGGTATACGGCGTGAATTAAATCTGGCTCGGTAGTCTGCCCTGGGTCGAATGTGATGCGGGCGGATTTGGAAAGAAAATTGACGTGGGCGGTTTGGACGCCGACGACGCCGGTCAGCGCAGTTTGGACGGCGTGGGCGCAGTTGGCGCAAGTCAGCCCATCAATCTGGAGCGTGCTGGTTTTCAATATGAATTAGGTTAGCGCGACTCGTGAGGGTTGTCGAATGGTCACCGGTGTCGGAGTGCGCCGGTCGTGGTTTGAAAGTGTTGCCGGAACAATCGGCAGAGCCGGTAAGCGTCGCCGAGTCCGACGCGGGGCGCGATTTCTTTCAGCGCTAGATTCGTGGTTAACAACAGATCCCGCGCGGCTTCCAGTCGAATCAATCGCAAATCTTTCATTGGCGTATGTCCGGTCAGTCGCTGGTACCGGCGCACGAAATGAAATTTACTCAAGTGGCTTTTTTCGGCCAGATCATCCAGCGTGAGCGATTCGCGTAGGCGCAGGCGCATAAACTTGCGGAGGTCGGCCACCCACGGGTCTGCACGTTGGGCGGTCAGTCGCAAATATTCAGCAACGATGGCCTGAGCGAAGACCAGCCCCGCACCTTGCCGGAACGCGGAATCCGCCTCCCGTTCGGCAAAGAGCCAGCGCGCAAGTTGACTGAGACGGCCGGCAATGTCGGTGACCATCAATCGCGACGGGCTGCGCAATTCTGGCCATTCGACCTGAAGGAACAGCGACTCAACCGGCGCCTTGAGTTCCGTCCATTCCCGGTGCGCGACACGATTGGGATACCAGAAGACATCACCGGCGTTTCCAGCCAGAGTTTGCCCCTGAATTTCGACGTGTAATTGACCCGCCAGCACCACGACGAGTTCGTGACGCGAATGCGCGTGCGCGTTCATCTGCCAACGCGGGTCTGGAAGGAGATGGCCGATGCTATGCAGTTTAATGGCGGCGAAGTTCATGGAGCAATTTTCGACAATAGTTAGCAATCCCAGCCATTGCCGGCAAGCGCGATCTATAGTACTGATTCGAAATTCAACTAAGGAGATTTCACTATGGCTAACAAAATTAGAATCGGTTTTGTCGGTGTCGGCGGAATGGGGCAATGCGCGCATTTGCGGAATTATGTCACAGTCCCGGAGTGCGAAGTTGTCGCACTGGCGGAGCTGCGGCCGCAACTCCGTGAAGCGGTAGCACGTAAGTATGGCGTGGCGCGCACGTATGCGAGCGCCGCCGACATGCTCACGAAGGAAAAATTGGACGGCATTGTGGCGTCGCAACCGTTCGATCGACATGGCCAAATTATCATTCCACTCTACGGGGCACAAATTCCCGTTTTCACGGAGAAACCCATCGCCGCCTCCATTGAGGTGGGCGAGAAAATGCTGGCGGCTCTCAAAACCAGCGGGACTTGGCACATGGTCGGCTATCATAAGCGCAGTGACCCGGCCACGATGTGCGCGAAGGCGGAGATCGACCGGTTAAAGCAGACTGGTGAACTCGGCAAACTCAAGTATATCCGCATTCTGATGCCGGCAGGTGACTGGATTGCGGGCGGATTCAATGATTTGATTAAGAGCGACGAGCCGGTGCCCAAGATGGAAGCCGACCCGGTGGCGCGCGACATGGACGCCCCCACATGGGCTAAATATGTCAGTTTCGTGAATTACTATATTCATCAGGTTAACCTGCTGCGGCACTTACTCGGCGAGTCCTACCATGTCACCCATGCCGACAAGTCGGGCGTGCTGTTGGTGGCGGAAAGCGCCAGTGGGGTGACAGGCAGCATTGAAATGACCCCGTACCAGACCACGATCGATTGGCAAGAGTCAGCACTGGTGGCATTCGAGAAGGGGTTTGTAAAACTGGAATTGCCAGCGCCGGTCACGTTGAACAGACCTGGCCGCGTCGAGTTCTTCCGCGATCCCGGTAACGGTGTGACACCGCAGTCCATCGTCTCGCAAATGCCGTGGATCCACGCCATGCGGCAGCAAGCCATGAATTTCGTCCGCGCTATCAAAGGCGAGATCAAGCCACTGTGCGATGCGCCGACGGCGTTGGAAGATCTGAAGGTGGCCCGCGAGTACATCCGGTTGTGGACCGGTAAGTAGGAATGGCTGCAGTCCTCACGCCCGGTGAACGCGTCGTGCGCTGCTTGACCGGCGGCGAGATTGATCGCGTGCCGTTTGGAGTGGGGTTGGGCTGGAATCCGTGGGGCGATGCGTTGCCAAATTGGCGACGCGTTACCGGCATCGCAGATTTGGAGCCGGCCACGTATTTCGGATACGACAGGAGTTTTGCGTTGCCGACGGTGCAGTCCGGAATCTTTCCGGACTTTGAAAAAGTCATCCTCGAGAAAACCGCCGAGTTCACCACCTGGCGCGACGAACGCGGCATCACGATGAAGCAGGATACCGCCGGCGGGTCGATGCCAGACTGGATTGATCATCCGGTAAAGTCGCCTGCCGATTGGGAGAAACTGCGCGACCGGCTCCAGATGAATGACGCCCGGATTCAGGAAGATTGGCCAAAATTTCGCGACCGGCTCAAGGCGACTGGTGAAGCGGTGCAAGTTGGTGTTTTTCCGTGGGGCGTGTTCGGCACAGTGCGCGATTTGCTCGGCAACGAACAGGTGTTGTACGCGTTCTACGATTACCCAGAAATGGTGCGTGAGATGATGAACACGCTCACCGACCTCTGGCTTGGTTTGTACGAGCGCGTTGCAGCTGAGGTAAAGATTGATCACATCCACATCTGGGAAGATATGTCTGGCCGACAAGGCTCGCTCATCTCGCCGGCAATGGTTGAAGAATTTATGATGCCGTGCTACGACCGGATTATTGCGTTTGCGAAAACACACGGCGTGCGACTCGTCAGCGTGGACACCGACGGCGATTGCTCGCAGCTCGTGCCGATTTTTATGAAACATGGGATCAATATGATTTTTCCATTCGAAGTTCAGGCTGGTAACGACATCCGCGAATATCGCCGGCAATATCCGACGCTCGGAATTATGTTCGGTCTCGACAAACGCGCTTTGGCCGGTACTTTTGCCGATGTAGACCGAGAGCTTGAGAAAGCCGATTGGATGATTAAGCAGGGCCGGTATGTGCCCGGCTTCGACCACCTCATTCCGCCCGACGCGAAATGGGATAACTTCCGATATGCTGCGGAACAAATCCGCGGTTTGTGCAACCAATAAGGAGAGAACGATTATGCCACTGAAATGGAAAAAAGTTTGGATTGCCGATGAGACCTTTGAGTCGGCCGGTGTGTTCGACGTGAACAACGACGGTGTGCTCGACATCGTGTCGGGTGGTTTTTGGTATCAAGGACCGGACTTCCGACGAAAGCACAATGTCGGCAAGATCGCAATGCACGGCGAATACTTCGATGACTTTTCAACAATCGCCCTCGACATCAACGGCGACGGCTATCTTGATTTTATTACCGGCGGGTGGTGGGGCGAGACGCTCCGCTGGCGCGAGAATCCGCAGGGCGATCCAAAAAAGGAATGGCCCGAACACGTTATTGCGAAAGTCGGCAA
>JBAWWR010000170.1:0-3699 GCA_037146675.1 Verrucomicrobiota bacterium
GCATCATTTGTAAAGGTGATTCAAAGTAAAGAAATTGGTAATGAATTTTACAAAGTCATTCCCAACTACTTGATGGCGTGGGTCATTGCTCTTGAGCCGCGAACCGGTGTGCCTGGTGAAAATCTTGAACAGCTTGAAAAGGCGGACAGCAAGTTCCAGACGCTGCTCGCGCATCTCGACCAGAAGACGCACTATCTTGTTTTCATGGTAAGGAACGATAGTTCGAAAGCCTGTCTGTTGGCTCGTGCAGTGGCCGAAAAGCGTGGTTTCGAGACAACTTTAGCACCATTGAAAGACAACGAACCAATTAAGTTCGGAACAGGTGGACAGCAATTGCCGCCCACCGGAGTGCTCGACAATTGACGCGCGAGCCCGCTTGCGGCTACAAACCAGACACGGCATGAATACTCAATTAAAAGATAAAGTTGCGATTGTGACCGGCGGTGGCCAAGGGCTGGGCCAAGCCATTTACCAACGACTCACCGGCGAAGGCGCACACGTCATCGCTGCCGACATCAAAGGCACCGACACGAAAGTGGATGTGACCAGTGAAGCTAACGTGCAGGCGCTGTTCGACAATGCCGTGGCGAAATTTGGCCGCGTGGACATTGTCGTTGCCAATGCCGCGATTCTGATTGCCGAGCCGATTGCCGTCGCCGACGCCGAAAAATGGCGTGCCGTGATGAACGTAAATCTCTTTGGCAATTTCCTAACAATGAAACACGCTTGCCGGGTGATGCAGCCGAATAAGAGCGGCGCGATTATCCAGATAAATTCCAAGTCTGGCAAAAAAGGTAGCGCCGCTAATTCCGCTTACGCTGCCAGCAAATTCGGCGGCATCGGTCTCGTCCAAAGCGTCGCGCTTGAAATGGCACCGCACGGCATCCGCTGCAACGCAATTTGCCCCGGCAACCTACTCGACTCGCCGCTTTGGACCGATCCGGCCAAAGGCTTGTTCGTCCAGTACCTGAAAGCCGGCAAAGTGCCCGGCGCGAAAAACATCGCCGATGTCCGTCAAGCCTACGTCAACCAAGTCCCAATGAAACGCGGCTGTGCCTACGACGACATCTGCAACGCCGTCGTCTTCCTTGCTGGCGATGCATCTAGTTACATCACCGGTATCGCCTTGAGTGTCACCGGCGGCCAAGAAATGAACTAAGCGTCACAGCGCCAAGCGTTGGATGACGTAAAACCATAGTGGCACGGTTAGTAGGCTGAAGAACGTGCTGTAGAAAATTCCTTGCGCTGATAACCCGGCATCGCCGCCAAAACGTTCTGCCATCACGCTGCAACTAATCGCCACCGGCATTGTCGCGATTAAAAAACCGACCATCCGCGGCATCAGCGGAATGTGAATCCCAGTGAGCGTTAGTGCCCACACTACCAGTAGCGTCGCCAGCGGTCCGACAACCAACCGTATTAAAACCACGCCACAGACAGGTCGCGACAAGCGATGCACCGGGCCGGCTAATCCGCCGAGTTGCGCGCCGATGGCGAGCAACGACATTGGAATCGTCAGGCTGCCAATCATTGTCAGTGCCTGAAACAACATGCCGCCGGCTAGCTCAAGGCCGGTAGCTTGCCGGGGATCCAGCGTTTCCAATCCGCGCAGTGCCGGGAACGCCAGCGCCAGCACAATGCCAATACCGGTCGCCCATAATCCGCCGTTACACGCCAATTGCCGAAGCGCCGAGCCGAGGGCTTTGCCGCCGCTGAGCACCCATACGCCAAACGACCACAACACCAACTGCGCGCCGACATTGTAAAACAACGTGGTCCGTACACCGGCCGCGCCGTATAAACCCTCGGCAATCGGCAGCGGCAGGAAAATCCAGTTCGCAATCGTGGCCAAAAACAAAAAGGTATGCCGCTGGTCTCGCCGGCAGAAGAGTGGCGCGAACGGAACGGCGACCAGGTAGGCCAAGACAATCAGTGCGCCGCCAAAAACTGGGCACAGCCAGTTCTCGCGCAAGGCCGCGGCATCCACCGTCCGCAGCATCTGCGTCAACACCATCGCCGGGAAGGCGACATCCACCACCAGTCGGCTGAGTAGACCGGTCGTTTCAGCGGCGAGATAATTCCGGCGCCGGGCGATCCAGCCGAGACAGATCACCAAGAACATCGCTCCGATTCGCAATAGCACCACTTGCCAGTCGCTCATGCCGGCAATCTACCAGACCGGAGGAAATCGTCTATGAAAGAATTTGATTGCAACCGCTCACAAGGTTGCTACAAACAATCATAACCAATCATGGCCGAACTCAAGTCACTTGCTCTACAACGCCTCGCTGATGTGCGCAGTCTGATTCGTCAGACCGGCGTGATCCGCGTCGAGCAGTTGTGCCGGCAGGTCAAGGTCTCGCCGGCTACGGTTCGCCGCGACCTTGATGAACTGGAAAAGTCCGGCGCGATTCGCCGCGTTCACGGCGGGGCGGTCAGCGTTGAGAGCCGGTTGGACGAACCATTGTTCGATAACAAGACGGCCATCGCGGCGAAGGAGAAGCACCGGATTGCGCAGGCCGCGCTGGCGTTCATCGCGCCCGGTGACACGATTTACCTCGATGGCGGCAGTACGGTGTTGGAACTGGCGCGGTTGTTACCGGACCGGACCAATATCACGGTCGTGACCAATTCGCTCCGGGCCGCCAGCGAACTGGCCGGGCACGGACCGCGGTTGATTGTGATTGGCGGCGAGTTGCGCCGGTTGAGCCAGACGGTCGTCGGGCCGTTGAGCCGGCATGTGCTGGAAGGCTTACACATCGACAAGGCGTTTATGGGGACGATTGGTTTTGCGTTGGCCGAAGGGCTGACCACGACCGAGCCGAGCGAGGCGTTTACGAAGGAATTAGTGATGGCGCACGCCCGGGAAGTTATTTTGCTCGCCGACAGCAGCAAGGCCGGTAAGGTCTCGTTCGCGCGGGCCGGCAACCTCGACAAACTGCACGCGGTCATCACCGACACGAAACTCGATCAGAAATTTGCGAAGGAACTCACAAAGAAAGGCATCAAAGTCGTACGCGCATAGGAGAACATCATGGTAAAGACAGCACACTTGAGCGACATGCGGCCGGATTCCAAGCCGTTCATTATTGATTGCGGGAAGATTCCGGCATTTCAATACACCGGCAACCTGAAAAAGGAACTCGCCGCCGAAACCATCACCAAACAAGAGGCGATCAACCTCCTCGAAGACATGCTCGTCATCCGCGAGTTCGAGGAAATGATTGTCAAACTCCGCTCTGGCGCCTATACGCCGCTGCCGACCTACAATTACCGGGGCCCAACACACGTCTCCATCGGCCAGGAAGGTTGTGCGGCCGGGGCGTGCACGTTGTTGACGCTCAATGACAAGATCACCTCGACCCATCGCGGCCACGGCGAATCGCTGGCCAAAGGCACGGTAGCCATCCGTGCGATGAGTGTCGAACAACTCAAAGCTCGCGTGCCCTGGAGCAAGGCTACCAAGCACGAGCAACTCGTTGAGGATGCGCTCGAAGAACATCTCTACAAAACCATCGGCGAACTGTTCGGCAAAGACGACGGCTACTGCAAGGGCCGAGGCGGCTCGATGCACATCGCGGATTTCACGGTCGGCCATCTCGGCGCGAACGCCATCGTTGGCGGCGGCACTCCGATCGCTACCGGCGCGGCGATGGGCCTCCGGTATCTCCACGATGAAGCTGTGGTCACCTGTTTCGC
>JBAWWR010000171.1:0-3544 GCA_037146675.1 Verrucomicrobiota bacterium
ATGAGTGGGCGTTGGAAGCGGCTGGCCCGGGTTGCATAGATAGCATACACAGGTGTGCATTTTACTTGTGAGTCGGCACGCTTCAGCTCAGACAGACCGTGGCTTCAACGTCCACGACCGGTCCGGGCCCGGCGGCTGCTTGTCAACGGGATGGCAGCAACGCGCCGGGGGCGTCTTGGTGGGTCATGGCAGGCAGGCGTTGGAGCACGGCGGCGAGGTAGGTTTCCGGATTGTGGCCGTGGCGGCGGGCGCATTCCTCCCCCACATCACTTCCCGCTTGTCCCCGCCCACTGCTATCAGACAGCCACGCGATGACAACCGCTCCACCATGGCCGCCCGCCACCACATTCCCGGTGTGTCCATCCGGCGTCGTGAAAAGAGCCGAATCCGGGGCAAAGCGACTGTCTGTGGTGGCTCCAATGCCGGTTCATCGCGGTCTCCTCAGTTGTGGCCGTGGCGGGTGGCGGTTTTCCGCGCTTGTTCCCAAAATTATCGTAAAATGGCAAAATATGTGTTGACGCATCTCCGTGATGGGTTCAATTTTGCGCGCCGTCCCGACATCCCACATCAACAACATGGATCCACTGCCCACCAAAACGCTCGGACAACGCATGCGCGAACTGCGCCAGAACGCCGATTTGGCACTGCGCGACTTGGGCGAGAAGCTGAAAGACCCGGAAACGGGAACGCCTGTTTCGGCGGCATTTTTGTCGGACATCGAGAACGGGCGCCGGTTTCCCTCCGATGAACTGATCGGGAAAATCGCCGAGGTGCTTGGTTGCGACGCCACCGAACTGCGGAAATGTGACCCGCGGGGGCCTGCACGGGAAATCCAGGATCTCGCGGTCATGAACTGTTACGGGCCGAATTGATACCGTATGAGATTTCCGAATTGAGGTCGTAGGTTTTTGGCGGGATTTCCACACTGTGGTCGAGTTTTAGTTCCAAGTTCGTCGTAGCTTTATGGAAGGTCTTGCACGGTGCCTGTCATGTCCGAAATCATGGGGCTTTGCCCCAAACCCCAGGATTTTCGGAGGCATGGACAAAGGCTCAAGACATGTCGACAGGCATGACGCGGAAGAGCGTATCCGCCGTGTTCTGGCGGATACGCTCCCGTTGGTTTGCGACATGTCTGTCGCCTTTGTTTTGACTATCCCTTGGCCGGTTGCGTCCCCGCAGAGCCAGCCTCCGTTTGGTCAAAAATGTTGCGCCGCGGCGGCGGGTTTGTGTGGATGACTATTTGGGCCGGGGCTTCTGATTGGTTAGGCTGAACTTCGATCTCTGAAATCCGCCGCAGCTCCGACCACCACTTGGATTGCGGCGTTTTTTGTCGGCATGTAGTAGCCATGTAAATACACAACGAAACTCATAAATGTTCTTTACATACCGGCTTTTTACTAATAGTTAGTATCCATGTTCGTTGAAACGGTCAAAAACCGCAACTCGCCGCCCTGCATTCTTCTGCGCGAAACCTTCCGCGAGGATGGCAAAGTCAGGCACCGCACCCTCGCCAACATCACCGCATTGCCCGGGGAAGTGGTTGCCGCACTGCGCGAGCTCCTCAAGAGTCACCGCTCTGGCAATCCCGTGATTCCTTCGGCGGCTTTTCGGATCTCGCGTTCCATTCCCCACGGTCACGTCCAGGCGGTCATTGGCGTTCTCAAACGTCTTGGCCTGGATCGCATCATTGCCTCCAAACCTTGCGCCGAGCGTGATCGTGTCGTGGCTATGATCGCCGCGCGTATCCTCAATCCCGGCTCCAAACTGGCCACCACCCGCGCCCTCAACGCCGCCACCCGCTCCAGCACCTTGGCGGCAGCTTGCGGCATCGAGAACGATGTTCACGAAAATGACCTCTATGGTGCAATGGACTGGCTGTTACCCCGTCAACCCCGCATCGAAAAGGCACTGGCCGCCCGCCACCTCACCGAGGGTTCGCTGATCCTTTACGATCTGACATCCAGTTATTTCGAAGGCACCGCCTGCCCGCTCGCCAAGCTCGGTTACAGTCGTGATGGGAAAAAGGGCAAACTCCAAATCGTCTTCGGCCTGCTCTGCGACCAGCGCGGCTGCCCGGTGGCCGTCGAAGTCTTCGATGGCAACACCGCCGACCCCACCACCGTTTCCAAACAGATTGAAAAAATCCGGCACCGCTTCGGACTCAAACGCGTCATCATGGTGGGTGATCGTGGCATGCTCACCCAGGCCCGCATCGACCAGGAGCTTCGTCCGGTGGAAGGATTGGACTGGATCAGCGCGCTGCGTTCGGCCCAGATCGCGGCCCTGGCCAAGGACGGATATATCCAGATGGAACTTTTCGACGAGCGGAATCTGGCGGAAATCCAAAGCCCCGACTTTCCCGGCGAGCGACTCGTGGTCTGCCGCAATCCCGCGCTGGCCACCCGCCGCGCATGCAAACGCGAGGATCTCCTAACAGCCACCGAGGAGGACTTCAAGAAAATCCGCACTGCCGTCCTGCGTTCTAACCGACCATTGCGCGGCAAAGACAAAATCGGCCTGCGGGTTGGCCGCGTCATTGACGCCCACCTGATGGCCAAACACTTCAAGCTCGAAATCACCGATGACTCGTTCGACTGGCAGCGCGATGAAGAAAAAATCCGCCAGGAAGCCGCCATCGACGGCATCTATGTCGTTCGCACCAGTCTCCCATGCGGCAACCTCAGCGCTTCTGACATCGTCGAACGCTACAAAGACCTCAGCGCCGTGGAAAACGCCTTCCGCTGTATCAAGACGGTGGATTTGAACGTGCGCCCTATCAATCACTACACTGCCGCCCGCGTGCGTTGCCATATCCTGCTGTGCATGCTCGCCTATTATGTCGAATGGCACATGCGTCAGGCCCTCAAGCCACTGCTCTTCGACGAAGACGACCCGGCTGGAGCCCGCCTGTCCCGCGCCGACGTTGTTGCGCCCAAAAAGCCATCAGACTCGGCGCGAGCCAAGGCACGCACCAAAATGACGGTGGACGGTTGGCCCGTGCATAGCTTCCAGACCATGTTAGGCGACCTTGCCACTCTCACGCGCAACACCATCGTCTCCGAGGTGGCAGGAGTCGGCGGCTGGTCACAAGACGCAGTGCCCACACCACTCCAAGCCAAGATCCTCGAACTCCTCACCAGCCACCCCATGCCGTAGCCAGCCGCGGGAAGTCGCTTTTCGCGCGGAAGCCTACAGATATATGGGATTGCGCGCTTCGCGCGGATCGAAGTTCAGGCTAGTGCCATCTTCCTCGCGCTGGTGGTTGTATGTTTTTTGCTCAAACGGCGTCCGTGAGCCCAACACCAAAAGATGCGCTGACCGGAAATATCTGTGATTTAGAATGAATTGGCATGATGGAGGTTAGAAGTTGCTAGATTTGTATTGTGTGGTGACTAATGGAAATCTTCCTCCGTCGTAACCCATTGATTGTGAACAGGAAATATATTACTTCTACACCGTTAAAAAAAGATTGACATTTGTGAATTTTTCCGCGAGCCTCCGCCGCGGCGGCCGACATTCCTGTTTTTCGCCACTTCACAACTAA
>JBAWWR010000172.1:0-3540 GCA_037146675.1 Verrucomicrobiota bacterium
GAGCAGGTTGTTGGTGCCAGTGTTGCCGACGTAGTATTTGGCGCTGGCGTTATTGGAGGTTGTCCCGTTGATGATGGTGATGTTGTTGTAATCGGACGGAGGGGGCGGATCTTGTGTGGCGCGGGAAGCAATCGGGCTGGAACACAGCAGAACGGCGGCCAGTAAGAAGGCCAAACGGCTAAATTTAAATGCATTCATAATTTCCTCGTCGCAAAGGCCAAACTTCATTTCGGGTACTAACGTTTCTTCAGGGGATCGAACTACTAACCTTATTGAATCGGCAGAATAACCGTTGCGAAAGGTTTTGTCTGTAAATTTTACGGCTGATTTTCTTGTAAGCCAAGGCTTACAAATTCAGTAATTTGTAAGCCGTGCCAGCGGCCAGAGAGTTGCTGCGGGTTGGCGCTCTAAAAAAAGAGATTCACATCCCTGCCCCATCCATGCACTAAAAACGTGTGCAGTGTTTTGTTGCACTTTTCGGTAGTCGGCAAGTGAACAGGTGAAACCCGTCACAAATTACTTTGGCGGCAGCTGGAGTTTGGCGAGCGCTTCCTGCAACTGCCGATTGTTGGCCTGTAACTGCTCGGCAGCCAGCTTGCGCGCAGTGATGTCGCGGAAGGACCAGACCCGGCCCAAAACGTTTCCCTCTATCCGCAACGCGATCGAATAGCGCTCAAAGACTCGGCCGTCCTTGAAGGCCAGCGTGTCTGTGAGCGACTTGTCTGACTCGTAGAGCGCCTGCACCCCTTTCAGAAACGCCTCCGGGTCGGCGACCTGTTCGAGGACAAACGCCAAGAGGGCCTTGTCATTGTGACCTTCCAAGACCGACAGCGGAATCCGCCAAAGCTCA
Organism: Verrucomicrobiota bacterium; assembly: GCA_037146675.1. Classification (GTDB taxonomy): domain Bacteria; phylum Verrucomicrobiota; class Verrucomicrobiia; order Palsa-1439; family Palsa-1439; genus CAINDI01. Next base: position 851 of record JBAWWR010000172.1, read on the forward strand.
GCGAAATGGCGATTGGCTTTGATCACCTTGCCATTGTTGTCCACGACCAGCAGTCCGTCGACGCTCGATTCGAGGATCGCCTGCAGTTGCGATTCGCTGACGCGGAGCGCTGCCTCCGCCTGCTTGCGCTGCGTGATGTCACGCAAAAACGCCATGAGCCGGCCGCCGGTGCTGGGCTGGTATTGGACGCTGATTTCAACTTCAAACACGCTGCCATCTTTGCGGCGGTGACAGGATTCGAAACGGCCCGCACCCTGGGCCATGATCTTTGGGATTCGAGCTGCCATGGCATTGGCCGCCGGGCCAACCTCCAGGTCAGTCACGCGCATGGCCAGCAGTTCCGGTGTGCGATAGCCGCTCATCCGGCAATAGGCCGCATTGACTTCTAGGATTCGGCCCTCCAGATCCGTCACCCAGAAACCGTCCATGGCCGTCTGGATAATCGTCCAGTGCTGGGCCATCTTGACCAGCAGTTCCTGAGTCAATTGACTGGCGATCTGCTCGGCCTTGAAGCGGGTGTTGAGCAGGTTGAAAACAAAACCGGCCAACAACAGCGTGATGCTCGTCCCGCTCAGCAACACGAGCCAGACCACGCCGTAAGCGGTCGGGTCAACGGGTGTCGCGTACTGCAAGGTCCAGGGGCGGCCGGCGACAACCACCCGCCGTTGCAAGTTCAAGCGCGCCGGCCCACCACTCGGCTGGGTGGCGTCGGGCTGGCTGTCGTAAAGCAGCATGGCGGCACTGGCTTGCTCGCCATCGAAAATTTTCAAGTGGATGCGGCGCGCATCCCGCAAATCTGCCCGGCCCAAGATCCCGCGCAGCAGATCGGTCATCCGGTACGGGCTGTAGACCCAACCCCGGATGGCGGCCCGCCGTTGGGTAACCGTTTCAGTCGGCATTCCGTGGCGGTACACCGGGACAAACATCAAGGTGCCCGCTTGGATATCTTGGTCGGTCTCTTGGACGAGCTGGACCTTGCCCGAAAGGGCGGCCACATCTTGGTCCCGGGCCCGCTCCAGCGCGGCCCGGCGGACTGCCTCACTCAGCATGTCATAGCCGAAGGCGCGGAGATTCCGTCCCGTAAACGGTTCGATGAAGATAATGCTCGAGTAGATCTCCCGCTCGCCAGCCGGTCGCACCTGGTAGTCCGGGAAGCCTTCGGAGCGAACTTCCTGAATATGTTGCGCCAACTTCTCGCGGGGAATCAGCAGCGCGAAGCCCAAGCCTTGAATGCCGGGCAGATGCTGGTCAATCTTCTGATTCACGGCAAAGCGCTGCCACTCCGTCCGCGTCACGTCACTCGCATGGGCGAAAAAAGCCGCCGCGCTGCGCAGGCCCTGTTCATGGGCACTGATCCGCTCCACAATCTTTTCCTGGATTTCACTACTGGCGAAGTCAAACTCGCGGCGGATCGACCGCGCCACCTGTGTTTTCGCGAACTGGACAACCCCGGCGGTCACGAGCAGGCCGGCCAGTAAAACGGCCACCACCACCAACCGCAACTTAATGCGCGAGGCTGATGGTGGGGTTGGTTTCATAGCCGGTCACCGGCAAAAAGAATTCGCTGCGAAGGCGGGGAACTGCCGACCTTAACAAGCGACGTGCCAACTGCATTCGGCTTTTGCGTAGTTTTCACTAGCATCTTCCGCTCACACATTACCACGGAAGTTTCGGTTGTGCCAAATCTACGGGCCGTGGATTAAAATCACACAGCGGCCGGTCTTAGACCACGCGGATTCCCGCGGGCATCTCGTCGGGGCGCTGCCAGAATGAAAACGCTTCGTAGCGCTTAAATAGGTCCGTGGGCAGGATGCTCCGGCGTTGCATTTGGAGCACGGACGAACCGACGCTGTGCAGGCCGGGCGTGCCCAGCCGCTTATCAAACTCAATGCCTTCCGCTAAAGATTGGACGTGGTCGCGGTCGTGAGCGTAAACCGGTTCGCCGATGAACTCGTAAATCTTGGCCAGCGCACCGAGCGGGTCGGCGGTCAGGGTTTCGTAACGGAGCAGCAGCAAGCGGTCAGCTTGGTCGCCAAAGATGGCCTCGCGCAAAGCGTGCAGCGCGAAGCCGACCATCCCGGAATTGGACGCCAGCCCTTCGAGCCGCGAGTAGACCGTGCCGCCCGGCTCGAAATTAAAAATCTTCGAGGTTTCCAGTGTAGGTAAAATTAACTAGACCGGCTTCGGCACTCTGTTCCCAGCCGGCCAGCACCAAGACCGGGACGATGGCGTTCCGCAAAAGCTTAGTGCCGGTTTGATTGTTCTTGCTCAAGCCGTTCAAGAGGCTGGCGAAGTAACGATAGAATTCTTGTTTTTTCATTGGTCGATTATCAATTTTGTTCAAGCCGACCGCTGCTTTTTCCGCCAAGCGTATCCACCCAGAACCAAGCCACCGATGGCCAGCAGAACGAATGAGGATGGTTCGGGGGTGGCGAGGACGTCACCACCGCTATTGCCGTCGGATGGAAAGGCGGAGCCGTCACCGTTAAACCCGCCGCCGGCTGGTGCAAGCTGGAAATAGATATAGTCCGGTATGTACGAAGCGGTGTCAGTCAGATTGGTGACATCAATCGAATAGTTAAAACCACCAAATGTTACAGAGTTATAAATAAAACCATACTCTGATACTCCTGGACTAGCAGCCTGTCGAAATATCCCGTTTATGCGACTTGTTTCTCACGCGGCAATCT
>JBAWWR010000173.1:0-3423 GCA_037146675.1 Verrucomicrobiota bacterium
GGCTGTTTGCCTGGGACACTCGGAAGAAGAAAGTGCTCTGGAAGATCGAACCGTTTCCGGAGGCTAAGTCGACAGAGAACCTGCTCTACCACGCCGGCAAGTTGTACGGCACGATGGGGATGAAGTTCTTCTGTTTCGACCCGGTCGCGCGGAAGATGGATTACGTCGTCGATTCGCAAATCTCCGCTGGTCGGCCACAGTCGATGTGCTTTGCAGCGGACGGCAATATCTACGGCATCACGTGGATGGTGATGTACCGGTGGCGACCCGAGTCCGGTAAAATTGACGAACTGTACCGAGTGATGGGCGACGATGCGAAACCGTTTGGCGGTTCGCTCTTCCACCGCGGCGCAATTATTATTGATGGCCGGTTCCATTTCTCGTGCGGGCCGAAGGTGATGTCGGTGCCAGTAGAGATGGTATGAGACTGATCCTGTTGTCACTCGTATTGGCGACCATCGTGCGCGCTGACGCGCCGCGGATTTCGTCTGACGGCGTGCGGATGCCGGGGTGTCAGTTGGCGTCGGATGCCGGGTTCGATTTCATTGACTGGAACGATGACGGGAAGCTGGACCTGTTTCTTGAAGATCCGTCGATGATTAGCGGCAGTGTGCACTTGAACGAAGGGAGCCAGGCCGATCCGCAATTTGGTCACGCGGCGTGGTATCCGTTGAACCTGACGGAGGCCGTGCCGCACGACATGTATTTCACGCAGACGCGCGCCATCTGCGACCTCAACCACGACGGCCTCTGGGACATGCTCGTGTACGATGGCCAGCCGCGGTTGATTTTCAATACCGGTACGAAGCACGGCCCAAATCACTGGAACTTCACACTTCCCGAGCCATACTTCCCGGGTTCGCCCCAGATGATTAAGGAGAACACGCGCTTCACCGTCGGCATGGAAAGCATGTACTGGGGCAAGGGCGTGTTCCCGCGGCAGGTGTTGACGTGGACGGTGGCCGACTGGGATGGCGACGGCTTGGAGGATTTGCTGATTTGCCGGTTCAAGGAGGAAGCGCCGGGCGTGAGTGTCTTCACCGGCGGTAGCGGTGGGACGAATCCAGCGACACGTTCGACGTGGATGGAGAAACTTGCGGAGGCACCGGCGCGCGGTCTGTATTTCTACAAGAACGTCGGCACACGCGAGAAACCGTGGTTCGACAAGGGCATCGAGATCACGACGCCCGACGGCCAATCCATCGCCGCACCGAACCCGGTCGTGATGGACATCGACGGTGATGGCCAGCCGGACTTGGTGAGCACGGAAACGCCGTACGCCTGCAACGCGTTTCGCGTGGACTGGCCGACGCGGCCGCATGCCGTGTGGTTTCGCCGGTCGAAGCTGAATGTCCTAGAATCACCCAAGCCACTCACCGATGCCACGGGCAAGCCAATCCCAGCCGGCGTGCAGGTGCGGTTTGCGAACAACGATTTGTATGTGATGGATTCAGTTAAAGGGCTGCGCTGGTACAAGAAGTCCGGCAAGAGCTTCACCGGTCCGACGGTGCTGCAGGGCGCGGATTTTGCGCGGTTTGGGTTCATGTACCAGCCGCTCGTTGTGGATTGGTTTGGAAAAAACTCGCGCGACTTAATTCTCCACGGTTGTTACGATCCGCATTGCCAGTGGGCGCTGCGTCGCACCGCGCTGTATCGCAATCGTGGCGGGATGAAATATGAGTTTGCCGGTTTCATTAACTATCAAGGGGACCGGGCGATGGTGCCGCAGTATTTCCCATTCGAGGAACGCCCGTACGACGTGTACGGCAGCTACGTTGCGCTGATGCCGGACGACGGCACCGGCAAGAAACGGCTCGTGATGAGTGTCAACGGCAAGCTGCATCTTTTCACGGATTTGGCGACGGACGGACTGACGTTTCAGACGCGCAAGCCGGTAAGCATTCCATACCCCGAGAGCAACCGGATGAAAGGCTGGCAGGAAATTCCGGTCAGCGTCACGAACAAGGTGCAGTTCATCCGAATTAATAATGATCGCAACGGTCTCGGTGCGAATCGCGATTCGTCCCTGCATATTGTCTCGCTCGAGGCACTGGCCGGCGGCAAGAACTACGCGACCGGCGCGGAAGTTAAGCCAGCGAAACATCCAACCGCGATGCTGACCGGTGGTAACGAGTCGAATTTCACTACGCTCGCGTGTGCGATGGGGCCGGCGATCGTGACATTGCCGGAACCGGTCACACTGGAGAAGATTCGGTTTCAGCTCTCGGATCGTGAGCCTGGTTGGTTCACGGAGTTCCGGCCACTCACATGGCAAGGGCGGCCGGTGCGGCAGCGGTCAGAGTTGGGTGAGCTCTGGTTCAACTACCGGGTTGAAGTCTCCTCCGACCAGACGAACTGGACGGTCGTCGCCGACCGGATGAAGACGCCGATGATGCGGAGTTGCCCGGTCTTCGTGGACTGGAATCACGACGGCAAGTTCGACCTCGTCCTCGGTGTGCTCGACGGCAACGGCATCTGGCCGGACAGCAAAGAGTACCGGCTTTATCTGAACAAAGGTACGAATGACGATCCGAAATTCGATGATTTCCAGCCGCTCGCCGACGAAACCGGCAAGCCGTTGAAGATCGCGGCGTGGTGGAATAAGACATTCTCACCGCAATGCGGCGTGGCCGTGCTCGATGCCAACGGCAAGCGCGGACTGGTGGTGGAAGACACCGAACCGCGTGGCGGTTTGCGTTACTACGAAAACGTGGGCGATGATCCGTTGCGCTTCAAGTTCGTCAAACTGCTCGGCGACCCTGCGCCCATCGACTATCCGACTTCATACCGGTATTTCTACTGCGGCGACGTGGACGGCGACGGATTGGCGGATGTGATCAATTGCAACGGCGGCATGGTGTTTTTCAAAGGCTTGCCGGCGGGCGTCACGAATGTCGTGACCGCGCCTACCGGTACAATCGTGCGTACCGCCGAAGCTTGCACTGTGGACGCATCCCAACCAGCTCAATCAACACCCCGGCAACCAGCGAAACTCGAAGTTCGGACGCTGACGCCGCGCAGTCCGCAGAAGCAAAAGATGATTCTGCTGCGGTTTACTGACTTGCCACAGCTTGCCGGGTTGGAACGCGTGACGTTGGAATTGACGACGGATGCAAAGTCCACGCGCTACCCGGTGCAAGCTGGACCGGGGTGCGATTTATCGTGCAGCACAATTCGCGACGATTGGGACGCCGCCACCGCAACGTTCGCCGAAGCCGCACCCGGCAAGCTGTGGGCGAGTGGCGAGCTCGATGCCGGTGGCACATTTTTGTCAATGGCGAAACCGGTCAATACGGTCAAGGCTGTACAAACTGTTGTGTGGGATGTCACGCCGGCAGTTCGCGAGGCGTTGCAGGCCGGGCGGGCGACGATTAGCTTATTGATTCGCGCCGAATACACCGGTAAGTATGTCGCCGGTGCGGG
>JBAWWR010000174.1:0-3373 GCA_037146675.1 Verrucomicrobiota bacterium
GAGGGCTGGCCGGGGCTATGTTGTCCATATGAAAACCACCCTATCCCTCCTTAAGATTCGTCCTTCGGCTCATGACCGCTATCGTCAACTCCCGCTGTTTGGGCGGTTTCTTGACGATTTCGTCCCTTGGGCTTTTGGTCGCGGCTACACAACCAACACAATCTACCTGCAATTGGATGCTGTCCGGCATTTGGCGATTTGGTGCCGGAGGAAAGGCTGGCGATCCAGCGAAGAATTGACTGTCGATGATTTGGCGGCAGCGCACCGCTGCTTCTCCACGCGCCGTCGCGATCCTCGTTTCGCGAGTGGATTAGAAGTATTCAGCAACTTTTTGCAGGCACAGGGCCGCGTCCGGCCGGGCCGCTTTAAGCCACTCACCCGTTCCGAGCAGGAGATTGCTCGCTTCGTAGAGTACCTGCGTAATAATCGCGGGGCGGCGGAGAGCACCTGTGATTCTTGTCAACGGCGGCTTTACCACTTTCTGAATTTTCTGGGCTTCGATGACAACGCGATGGCACTCAAGAACCTACTCTTGACGGATGTCCATCGGTATTTGCGCCGTCTCTCTGATCAGCATCAGCCACCGAGCATGCAACACGTAGTCGGGGATCTCCGGGGATTTCTACGCTTTCAGTTCATGCAGGGCATTCTCCACCAGCCGCTGCATCTTCAAATTGGCGCTGTTGGTGCCTCGCACCGCAAACCTCTTCCACATCCGATCCAGTGGTCAGAGTTGCAGCATTTGCTTCAGCGCATCGATCGTTCCACACCGCTCGGTTTGCGCGACTATGCCGTCTTGCTTCTGGCCATCACGTATGGGTTGCGTGCATCGGATGTGGCGAACTTGACCTTGGACGCTGTTGATTGGCGCAAACGCACTATTCAGATTGTCCAATGCAAAACTCGACAACCATTGTCGCTGCCTCTGACCGATGAGGTGGGAGCCGCTTTATCAACCTACCTCCGGCGCGTCCGCCCTGTCTCGTCCTGCCGTCAGATTTTCTTGCGCTACCGCGCTCCCGTCGCGCCATTCAGCCTGCCAGGCATGAGCAATACATTACGCCGAGCCAGTCGCAAAGCTGGCGTCACGCTGCCAGCGACGGGCTTTCGCTGTTTGCGTCATGCTCTCGCCTTACGGTTGCTGCGGCAGGGAGAATCCCTGAAGGGCATCGCTGACATTTTGGGCCATCGCAGCACAACTTCGACCACTGCCTATCTCCGATTGAACATCGATGACTTGCGTCAGGTTGCCTTGCCGGCCCCACCGATTTGCCATGACACGCCGAAGAAACTGCCAAGTTCAATTCCAAGGTCGCCGCGGCCCGTGGGATCTCGGGTAGCACCGCGCGGGTGGGTCTGGGGCAGTGCTTTGGGGACTACGATGCGTGACTACCTGGTAACGCAGCGGGCGCTCGGCCTCGACTACGAGACCCAGGACCGCACCTTGCGCGGACTGGATTTCTTTCTTGTCCGTCATTACCCGCGCGCCCGAAGATTCACGTCTGGGATGTTTACGGCCTGGGTCGACGGTCTGCGCGCACTTTGTCCCACGACCGCGCGGATGCGTATGCTGGATGTGCGGAAGTTCTGTTGCTTCCGGGCGCGGTCGTGTCCGGGAATGTTTATCCCTGATCTGCGAACCTTCCCGCAAGAGCTACCGCATCAAGCTCCTTACCTCCTGTCAGAAGCAGAAATGGCGCGCATTTTGGCAGCTACCGTCACATTACGTTCGACGCGCAGGAATCCACTTCATCCGCAGACGATCCGACTGGCCTTTCTGATCATGTTCTGTTGCGGACTGCGCCGGGGCGAGATCCTCAAGTTGCGACTGGCAGACATTGATGCTGAAACAATGGTGTTATCGATTCATGAAACAAAGTTCCACAAGTCGCGGTTGGTCCCGCTTTCGCTCTCGGTGGCAGCGGAACTGCGACGGTATCTCAGGCAACGCCGCCAGAACGGTCTGCCAATGGAACCGTCTGCGCCGCTGGTCTGGAACGGGCACAGTAAGCGCCGGGCCATGGCCTTTTCGTCGTCGCCATTTTGGGGCACATGGCAGCGTGTCTGTGGTTGCGCTCATGTGTTTGACCATCGGCGTCGACCACCGCGGCTCCACGATATGCGGCATAGTTTCGCGGTGGAAGTACTGCGGCGCGGTTACAGCGCGGGCCAAAACGCACAAGCCGTGCTTCCGCGCCTGGCGCGATACATGGGACATGCCGGCGCACAGTTCACTCACTACTATTTGAAGTTTACTGAGCCCTTGCGTTGCGCGGCCAGCGACCGGTTCCATCAACACATGGCCGGAACCGTCTTGCCGCCAGCCAATCGACAAAAAGGAGGTGTGCGATGACTACCTCAACCGCGTTAGCCGTGGCCATCAGGCGTTTTCTGGGTGACTACTTGCCGCATCAGCGAGCTTTCAGTGCGCACACGATTTTGAGTTACCGCGACAGTCTCAAACTGTTGCTCCAGTTTGCCGCTGGTCGCAAAAGACGTGTTGCTGACCTCACGGTCTCCGACTTGAGTCCCAGCACCATCATTGCCTTCCTGGACCACCTCGAACAACAGCGAAGTAACGCGGCTGCCACTCGCAATATCCGATTGAGTGCCATTCATAGTTTCTTCGACTATCTCGGGACTGGATGTCCCGAGCATCTGGATCAGTCCCAGCGAGTTCTGGCCATCACGTTTAAACGGACGGACCATCGCCTGATCGACTACTTGGAAGCCGAGGAGTTTCGCACGATTCTTGAGCAGATCGATCGGCACACCATCAAGGGACGGCGTGATTACGTCTTGCTAACGCTGATGTTCAATACCGGCGCGCGTGTGCAGGAAATCGTGGCGCTTCAGACGACTGATCTTCGGCTGACCGCCCCCTACAGTGTAAAGTTCTTCGGCAAGGGCCGTAAAGAGCGTCTCTGTCCGCTCTGGCCGGAGACGGCCCAGCTGTTGCGACAATACTTGGCAGACACAGGTCTCGACCCACGCCAACCACAAGTTATTTTTCAGAACTATCGCGGCACTCCATTGACGCGATTCGGGGCGCGCGTCATTCTTCAGAAACATGTGAAAAAAGCGACCGCCGTATTGCCATCGCTACAACGCAAACGCATTCATCCCCACAGTCTTCGGCATAGCACGGCCATGCATCTGCTCAAGGCCGGTGTTGATCTCAGTACCATCGCTCACTGGCTGGGCCACACCAGTATCAACACCACGCACAAATATATCGCCATCGACTTGGAGGCCAAGCGCGCAGCAATCGCAAAAGCGGAGCCGGTCACCAAGTCGACCGCGCGCCCGCGCTGGCGAACTAACAATGATCTACTGACGTGGTTGGAATCGCTGTGAGCATTGTTGGAGTCCT
>JBAWWR010000175.1:0-3353 GCA_037146675.1 Verrucomicrobiota bacterium
ACACTTCATCCGCATCCAAGTTCCGCAACGGATCCATCATGTACTGCGGGTTGAAGCCGATATTGATGTCCTTACCTTTGTAGTTGATCGCCATTGTTTCTTTGGCTTCACCGACTTCTGGAGATGTTGCCGTGATGGTCAACGTGTTCTTTGCAAAGTTAAGCTTAATGGATTGCTGCTTTTCACTCGCTAAAATTGACGCCCGATGCAACGCCCCTAACAGCGCTTCCCGTTCTAATGAAATTCGCTCTTTCGCTTCCGTTGGAATTACCTGCCGGAAGTTCGGATACGTCCCCTCGATAAGCTTGGAACACAATGTTGTCCCATCAAAGCTGATAATGATCTGGTTTTCGCTGATTGATAATTGGGCATCGCCTTTATCATCCAAAAGCCTCAGCAATTCATTGACCACCTTAGTTGGCAAAATCAGTTCGGCCTCTGCGCCTTTTGGGACTTCCATATCGCGCTCAACCAAGGCCAAGCGCCGCCCATCCGTCGCCACTACCGTCAACTTATCGGCCTTGAAGCTCATGAAAACACCGTTCAGCACATAACGGGTTTCATCGGTCGATGCCGCATAGGCCGTCTTTTTGAGCATATCGCGCAACGCCGCCTGCTCGATTTTTAAGCTTTTGCCTTCCGTTTGGGGAAAACGTGGAAATTCTTCTTCCGGCAGACCCATAATCTTGTAAAACGATGAGCCAGCGCGAATTGCAGCGGTATTTTTGTCGTCAACTTCGATTTCGATATCCCCAGCGGCAACTTCCCGTAGAATGGCAAACACGCGACGGGCCGGTAAAGTCGTCCCACCGGCCTTGCTGACTTCGGCCTCCACGCTACAGCGCACCGCCACGTCGAGATCAGTGGTGGTGAGGCTCAATCCATTATTACCGGCCTGCAACAGCACGTTGGACAAGATCGGCAGTGTGGTGCGCGTGCTGACGACATTCTGGACGCGCTGCAACCCGTCGAGGATTTTTTCCTTGGTGACACGAAACTTTATTGCCATGGGTTTTCTTCCGGTAGTTAATTAATTAAAAAACGTCGTCTCCGTTCCGGTTGTGAATATCCAAAATAACTCACCTTGTCAAGCCGCGTTCAAGTACTTACAACAGATGACGACTCCGAATAATCTCCGAACTGAAATCGCGCAAGAACCCCTAGCCGACATTGGCACATACCACCGGCAAGATACTCACAACTTACCGGCATCAAATTTGCCTCGCTTGGCTGGGTGCGATTCCCTGACAGCCGTGAGCATGCGTAATGGCAATCGCCAGCGCATCCGCCGCGTCTGGTGACGGTAAAGCCGCCATGGCCAGAACCGCCTTGACCATGTGGGCGACTTGGTCCTTACCGGCGCCACCAGAACCGGTTACGGACTGTTTCACTTTGCGGGGCGCATATTCGTAAATTTCTAGGCCACGCTGTGCGGCGCCGGCAATGATGACGCCACGCACTTGGCCTAATGTGAACGCAATCTGCGTATTCTGGACGTAAACCAAGCCTTCAATCGCCACAACCGTCGGCCGGTATTGGTCAATCAGTTCCGCAATCGTTGCGCCAATTTTCACGAGGCACAGCGACGGCCGTAAGGATGCCGGGTTGCGAATTTCACCGGCCGCGACAGCGGTGAAAGCATTGCCGGCGACGTCAATGACGCCAAAACCGGTCGACCGCAGGCTCGGGTCAACACCGAGAATGCGCATCATCAAGCCGCCGGTTGCGCTTTTTCCATGATGGCGTCCGGTATGTCTTCGCTGGAATAGACATTCTGTACGTCGTCGTTGTCATCAAGTGCTTCGAGCAAATTGAGCACTGCACCAGCAACCTTCGCGTCAGTCACCGCCACTGGGACGGCCGGTAAGTAGGCAATTTCGGCAGCCTGCGGCTTAAGCTTGTTCGCTTCGAGCACCTTACTCACCGCTTCGAACTGGTTTGGCTCGGTCAGGACTTCATAATTTTCGGCGTGCGTCAGCACGTCATCAGCGCCGGCCTCCAGTGCCAACGCTAGCAGCGCATCTTCACTTGTCTGGTCGCGCGCAATTAGAAATTGGCCGTGGCGGCGAAACAAGTGTTTCACTGCGCCGGCACCGGCTAAGTTGCCGCCGTGCTTTGTGAAAATCGCCCTCAGATCGCCGGCGGTCCGGTTTTTGTTGTCGGTCAACGCCTCGACCAGCACCGCTACGCCGCCGGGCGCGTAACCTTCGTAAATCATTTCTTCGTAGTTGACGCCTGCCAGCTCGCCGGTCCCTTTTTTAATGGCGCGGTCAAGATTGTCCGCCGGCATGTTGGCGGCGCGGGCCTTGAGTATAATTGTGCGCAATCGCGGATTAAATCCGGGATCGCCGCCCCCGTGTCGGCACGCAACCGCGATTTCCTTGGAAAATTTCGCAAAGATTTTGCCGCGCTTGGTGTCGAGCAAGCCCTTGGAGCGTTTAATCTTCGACCATTTAGAATGACCAGACATAGCGCCTGCATCCTAGCCAGCGGTCTGCCGCATTGCCAATCTTTTCACCGGCGTTTTGTTTGTTGCGCCCGGCGCCGGCATCGGTAATCATAGGTCGATGCGCGATGCGACACAATCTTGGGTCTTGCCGGCGGCCACGCTCTGGTGGCGGGAGATGGTGCGCTTTTTCCGGCAACGCGACCGGGTGTTGGGCGCCTTTGCGACGCCGGTTGTGTTTTGGCTTCTCTTAGGTTTGGGCTTGGGCAAATCATTTAAATCGACGGAGGCGCCGAGCGGTCACGGGTATCTCGAGTATTTTTACGCCGGGACGATGGCGATGATTTTATTGTTCACGGCGATTTTCTCGACGGTCTCAGTCATCGAAGATCGTCGGGAAGGTTTTCTGCAAGGTGTACTCGTCGCGCCGGTCGGCCGATTCGGGTTGGTGCTTGGGAAAATCGCCGGCGGAGCGACACTCGCTTTGGTGCAAGGCTGGGTGTTTCTGGCGCTGGCTCCGTTCGCGGGAATCCACCTCACCGTGGCGATGGTCGTCGAATTGACCGGCGGAATATTTCTCCTGTCATTTGCGCTGACCGGACTGGGATTTGTAATTGCCTGGCCGATGAATTCGACCGCTGGATTCCACGCAATTTTGACATTGTTCCTAATGCCGATGTGGTTGCTGTCCGGCGCGGTATTCACAATTCCAACGGACGGCGCGGGACGCTGGTTGGGCTGGGTGATGCGCGTGAATCCGTTGACGTATGGCGTAACGGCACTCCGGGCGGGTTTGTATGGTGAGCCAGCGACCGTGGCTTGGCTGGTGACCGGCGGGTTTGCCGTGGTGATGTTTGGTTTATCGTTGTGGTTGAGCCGGCGGACCACCGCCGGCGATTTGTTGTGA
>JBAWWR010000176.1:0-3334 GCA_037146675.1 Verrucomicrobiota bacterium
TGTGGATTGCGTACGGCGACAATGGTGATGGCGTCATTTCCTCGTGTTTCGGCAATGTCGGCGATTCGCCGTAAATGCTCGATGACGAGCTTAAGACTAGCCTCTTCACGCCGGCATCGCGCGCGGCAATCAGGACATTGAGTGTGCCGGTAATGTTGGCGGCGTTGGTTTCAGCCGGAGCTTGCACAGAGCGTGGCACGCTAGGAATCGCGCCCATGTGGATGACGTACTGGACGCCGGTGGCGGCGCGCTGGATCGCCGGTAAATCGCACAAGCTACCGGTCACGACCTCCGCTTTGCCGGTCAGACCGGCGATGTTCTCGCGGCGGCCCGACGAAAAGTCGTCAAAGATGCGCACGGTTTTGCCGTGAGTCACCAAGTGTTCCGCCAAATTCGAGCCAATGAAACCGGCGCCGCCGGTAATCAGATAATCAATCATGGTTATGCCTTTCGTTTTCGACTGGTAACTCCAACAACTGCCATGCGGTGTCATCCGCCGCAATTCCGCCAAAATGTGCCTGCGCAGCCGCAAATAAGTGATCGATTGTCTTGCCTCCCAACACGCGCATCGGCACGCGCACTATGAACCGATTGCCTACGCTAATGACCGTCACGCCGGCATCGCGCACTGGCAAGCCGTTGACTAAGACATGAAATTCTCCGAATGGCGGAATGTTGATCGCCACTTTCGGCATCGTTTCAAACGGCACGCAGCGTTGGTATGGGAAAAGCGTCAGATGCACGCCGGTATGTTTACCAAAGCGGTTTCGCAGTCCAACGAAAACAAGTAAATCTCCATTTTGTCTGGCGAAATCGATGGCTTCCAGTGGTGCTGTCGTCGGTGCCGCCGGTCCGGCAAGCGGATCGGTCTGTTGGTAGGTTTCTTCCGGTATGATTGTCAACAGTTTGGCGCGGACGGCTTGCCGCCAATCTGGCTCCGGGCCTGCCGGCAAAACCGGTACGCGGTCCGGTGCGATTGCCGCAAAAAGTTCGTTCGTGCGCGCAAATGACACGAGGTAGAATTCTCTAGTGGCGGTCTGCGTCACGTTGGCTAAGATGGCGGTGTATTTTGTCTCAACCTGCGCCGGTGAAAGCGGCAGAGCCATCCAGTCGCCGTTGTCGACAAGGCGCGGCGGTGGTGCCAGTCCTAGTTCAGGATGGTAATGTGCCGGCCGCGGCCAGTCGCCGAAGTGGATGACGTAGAAATACAGTTTGGGCTGGAGCCCTTCCTCGGCTAGCTGGAGCAGGGCGAGGCGGACAAAATTGGCGGTGGCCCGATGATCGGAGTTTGCGTCGGACGGATGCGTGACGAAGACGCGTGCCGGTTTGAAGTCACGCAACACCGCGCAGAGATCCGCAGTCACACTTTGCGGTTGGTAGGCGTGCCGGTAGCCGTACTCTTCCGGGTACGGGACGGAATTAGTGCGGGTGGCATCACTGGTAAAGACCGTGTTTGTTGCCCAGTAGTCGCGCCAAATTCTTAACTCGCCCCAGTCTGGATAGCCGAGAAAAATCAGGCTGCTCGGTGGCAGGCCGAGCAGTGTCGTGGCGGCGGTTGCTTCGAGACGGCGGCGCTCGCCGAACTTGATATAATCCTTGGGACTCAGATGTAGGAGGTGGCCGCTGTACAGCTTGAACGCGATCTGGTTGTGGTCGCCATTGGTCAGATAAATCACACGCACATCCGCGCCGGCGGCGACCGCTTGTTGAATTAATCCGCCGCAGCCCAGCGCTTCATCATCAGGATGCGGCGCGACAATCACGATGCGCTCGCCGTTTGTCGGCGGCGGGAACCACGCTGCGGCGCGGATGACCGTAGCGCCGGTCAAGCACGCGAGGAGTAGAAGCAGCTTACCGGCGACCGATGCTGGCATAAGTGAAACCGAGTTCGGCCATGCGTTTCGGGTCGAAAATATTACGGCCATCAAAGACCGTCGGATGGCCCATCACGTCCTTGAGCTTCGCCAAATCGAGTGACCGAAACTCTTCCCATTCGGTGCACACAATCAAGGCATCTACGCCCTCGGCCGCCGCGTAAGCGTCCCGGCAATATTCAATCTCCGGTAGGAATTCTTTCGCTTTCTCCATCGCCTGCGGGTCGTAGGCTTTGATGTTGGCACCTTCTTTGAGCAAGGGGCGCAGAATGTCAAGTGACGGTGCCAACCGCATGTCGTCGGTATCCGGTTTAAAGGCCAGACCAAGGACGCCGATGGTTTTATCTTTCACAATCCAAAGTGTTTCATGAATCTTCTTCACGAATCGAGCCGCCTGCTCAGTGTTGATGTTCTGAACTTCCTTGAGCAATCGGAAATCGTAGCCCAGCTCTTGCGTGATATGCACAAAGGCGCTGATGTCTTTCGGGAAGCACGAGCCGCCGTAGCCGAGGCCGGCATTGAGGAACGCCCGGCCGATGCGTTTGTCCAAGCCCATGCCTGTCACGACGTCGGTAATGTTTGCGCCACTAGCTTCGCAGATGACTGAGAGCGCGTTGGCGTAGGAGATTTTCAGGGCGAGGAATGAGTTGCATGCGTGCTTGATCAGCTCGGCGGAATTGATGTCGGTAACAATGATTGGCGCTTGGAACGGCGTGTAAACCGCTTTCATTTTCGCCACTGGTCGCTCACCGGCAACGCCGATAACGACACGGTCCGGATGCAGTAAATCACCAACCGCACAACCTTCCCGGAGAAATTCCGGGTTACTGACGACGTCAAATTCCACCTTCTGCTTATTGTATCGCTTGATGGTCTGCGCGACTTTGTCGCCGGTCTTGACCGGCACCGTGGATTTGTCGACGATAATTTTGTAATCGGTCATCGAGCCGGCGATTTCCCGGGCGACGCGCTCAACGAAAGTCATATCGACTGAACCATCCGTCTTCGGTGGCGTCGGCACGGCGATAAAAATAACTTCGGCGTGAGCGACGCCATCGGCAATCTGGCCGGTAAAGCGCAGCTTGCCATTGGCGACGTGTTTCTTCACCAACTCTTCCAGGCCGGGCTCGTAGATGGGGATGCCACCGCCTTGCAGGAAGGCAACTTTTTTGAGGTCGTTGTCCACGCACACGACTTGGTGGCCGACTTCGGCGAAACAGGCACCGGTGACCAGCCCGACGTAACCCGTGCCGACGATGGTGATTTTAACCATTGCTGAATTCCCTGTTTTGTTTAGTTGAAACCAACGCGAACGGCCGGATAAGCCTTGAGCATGGCCGAAATATAAAACGCCTTTTCATCGCCCCCGACGATCTGCTGCCGATACCGGAAGCCGTAGTTGATGTACCAGTCGTGCAGTTCTTGCCGTAACACATAATCCTGTTCCTGCCACTGGCCGT
>JBAWWR010000177.1:0-3332 GCA_037146675.1 Verrucomicrobiota bacterium
CCGAACACGGATTTCGGTTCGCTCATCGGCATTATTGCCGAAGGCGCGGTGCCGGTGTTCTGCGATTGCGACTGGACGCTCCAGCCGACTGCGGCGACTGTCGCGGCGAAGATTACGCCACACACCAAGGCGGTGGTGGTGATTCATCTGGCCGGCTATCCGGCGCCGGTAGACGAAATTGTGGCGCTGTGCGAGCCGCTCGGTATCGGCGTGGTCGAAGATTGTGCGCAAGCGTGGGGCACGCGCCTGCACGGGCGGATGGTCGGTTCGTTTGGCATTGCCGGCTGTTTTTCGACGAACGATTTTAAGCACATCTCCACCGGCGATGGCGGATTCGTGGTGCTGAATGATCCGGCACTGTACCGGCGTGTCAGCAATTATTCGGACAAACATTATGACCGGCTGTTTGATGGAAAATTAGGCGGCGCGCATTTTGGAATGAATTACCGGATGAGCGAATTGCAAGGCGCGGTCGCGGTGGCGCAGCTGGAACAAGTTGAGACGATTACCGCGCGCCATCACGAATTAGGTGAGCGCCTGATGGCAAAATTGCGAGACTTGCCGGGCGCGCAAATCATTCAGCCGATTGCCGATAGTTATGTCACTTACTGGTGGACGACGCTCTTTGTTGATGAGTCGGCCGTCACTGTTAGTCGTGATGAATTGGTAAAAGCGTTGCGAGCGGAAGGCGTGAATGCCAACAGCTATGGCAAGTATGATCGGATTGGTTCAGGCTTAATGCAAACCCGCGAGGTGCGGCCGTGGTTGACTGGCGCGCGCCGGCAATATCCGTTCGTGCAACCCGATGGTCGGAGCTACGAATACCGGCTCGCCGACACGCCGACGCATCAACGCATTTTGGCCGGCGGCATTATGATCGTCCTGAGCCGGTTTTACAGCGACGCCGACATTGACGAAACTGCTGCCGGTATCCAAAAAGTTTTCGCTGCTTACGCGAAATAGTCTGGCTGACTATTTCGCCAAGACGCCGCAGTTAACTTCGGCCGCGATCGCCGGGCCGCAGAGAAGTTCCACAAGTTTGAACGCAAACTCCATCGCCGTGCCGGCAGACTGGCTGGTGATGATCAAATCGTCCACCACCACGCGTTCGTCGCTGAGTTGGCTGACTTTTCCTGTCAATTCGTTGCGAACACTGGGATGGCTGGTGGCAACGCGGCCGGTAAGTACGCCGGCGTCTGCTAGCACAGTTGGTGCGGCACAAATCGCGGCCACGAAACAATGCCGGGCTAGCAACGTGTGAATAATTTGCCGGATGCGCGGGTCTTGACGGAGATGAGTCGTGCCGGGCAGGCCACCGGGAAGCACCAACATCTCGAAATCTTCATCGCGAACCTCGTCGAGCGTGCAGTCCGGTATGTGTTTGGTCTGGCGCGATGCGATGATTGGACCCGGTTGAGTGCCGGCAACGGTCACGGTCACGCCGGCACGCCGCAAAATATCAATGACGGTAATGGCTTCGATTTCTTCAAAGCCGGGTGCTAGTGGAATCAGAACGCGCTTCATGGAGCGTTGCCGGCGACTGGCTCCGCGACTTTCAGGCGGCGGATAATGGCTTGGCCGGGCTCATTAGTGAAGTAGTTGAGGTTGACCGGCATCCCGGGTTTGAGCTTGTCGAAGCTTGTTTTAGCGCCACTGATGATTAGGTAAGTCGCGTTGGTGACGATGAATACGCGGTCGCCAAGCGGAGTTTTAATGGTGATTTGCTTGGTGGCAATGTCGGTCTGTTCAATCTTGCCACTGGCAAATGGATATTGGTCACCGGGGTTTTGGGCAAACACGGAACCAAACACCAGTCCGGCGAGCAGAATGATTATGAAGCTGACAGACTTCACGCCGGTGGTAGGATCTGCACCGGAATGGTGGTCTTTAGCTCGCTCGGTCGGATGCCGCCGGGCAGCGGGGCGCTACTGGCAGTCGGAGCGAAGACTTGTCGGGGTGCGGTTGCCATCGGCGGGATATGACGGAGGATGGCGTTACCGGTCGTTGGGTCAATTTCAAACACCAGCGCCGCATTGCCAATTTGGATTTTATCGCCTGAGGCCAAGTTGCACTCGTACACGCGAATGCCGTTGCGGTAGGTGCCGTTCGTTGAGCCTAAGTCCTTGAGGATAAACGTATTATTGCTATGGCTGATACTCGCGTGGCGGCGGGAAATAAACACATCGCGCACTTGAATTTCAGATTCTTGGTGGCGACCAACCACCAGCGGTTTGTCGGCCAGCGCGCAAGGTTTTTGCGTGCCGTCGGCGCGTTTATGAATCAGCGCTGGCATATGCAATATATAGCGCATCAGCGGCGGGCTGTCCAATGGCAAATGTTCCGGCTTGCGTTTAATCGGGATTTCGTGAAAATGTCGACCTTATGGCTGATGTGAACAAGACCGGCATGGAGTTTATGGAGCAATTTGAACCAGATCTGTTCTGGCAGACGCATGGCCGGAAGATTCTGTGGGGTCTCGTCGGTGCCCTCGCAATTGGGGTTGTCGTCGTGCGGATGCAACGCCAAGCTGCGGAACGCGAGGAAGTGGCGGCCGCGCGGCTGGCGCAAACGACCGAGCCGTTAGATTTGCAGCAATTGGCGCACGAATATAAAGGCAAAGAGATCGGCGCCCAAGCGTATCTGCGCTTGGCGAATCTACAAGCGCAAGCCGGTCACTTACCGGAAGCGCTGGCCGCCTATCAAGAGTTTTTGACGGTTTACCCGCAACATTCGTTGGCCGCCGCCGCGCAACTCGGCCAAGCCACCAGTCTGGAAACTCTCGGCAAGCTGGAAGATGCCAAGATACAATATGCCCGCCTGGCCACCCGACCGAACAGCTACACCGTCATCTCCGCCAAGTTGGGAGAAGCCCGATGCGCTGAAGCGCTCGGCCGAACCAAGGAAGCGATTCAACTTTACGAAGAACTGGTGCCGGCAATCACCGGTACTCAATGGGCGCTGCCGGTGGCGATCCGTTTAGAGGTGCTGGCGCGTTCCCAAGAACCGGCCGGAAATAGCTCCGGAACGGCGGCGCCGCTACCATCAATAATGTTGAAATAGATGTAAGTTGTTGTAGACCAGGTAAATAAAGAAATCGAAAAAAGCTATTTTCCGCTTGACTGGTGTCGGAGTATTGGAAATACTAGGTTTTAGTTAGGGGAGTACAGGATCGTGAACAAACAAACAGGAGGACAACACATGAAGAAAGTAAGTCTAATCGTAGCGCTAGTCGCCTTGTGCGGCTTAGCAGCCAGCACGTTCGCTGACGTGCAGAACATTCGTCTCAGCGGCGATATCCGCATTCGTGGATATCTTTCAGATAAAGCCAACGC
>JBAWWR010000178.1:0-3314 GCA_037146675.1 Verrucomicrobiota bacterium
GGATGGCCAGCTCGTGGCGTACGTCGGCCGTTGGCCGGGCGATCCGCCTGAGGACACGCCGAAGTACAAGTTACCGGCAGGTTTCCGCAAATCCGAGGAGTTGTTCAACCTGCATCGGGCACTGCAAGCCGATCCTTCCCTGCCACTCGTGATCGTCGAAGGATTCTTCGACTGCCTTCACCTGTGTCAGAACGGGATCACTCGCGTCGTAGCCTTGATGGGTTGCCAGTTGTCTCATGCGCAGGAGGAGTTGCTGGCGGCGCATTTGCAGCCCGGTGACCACATCATCCTGATGCTCGATGAAGATGATGCGGGTCGTGCTGGACGCGAATATGCGTTACAGCGGCTCGCCACACGGGCGTTCGTGAAGGTTTTTGGCTACGGACGGGAAGGCCAACAGCCAACCGATCTTTCTGCTGAGGAATTACAATCCTTGACGGGAGATGCGGTATGAAAACCTACACTGGACGACGTGAGTATCACCTGACCATCGTGACCGTGAACGACCGACCGCTCGATCCCCGTTTGGACCTGTGGGAACACAGTCCGGCAGGCTTCGAGTGGGGGTACGGCGGCAGCGGGCCGGCGCAGCTTGCGCTGGCACTGCTGGCTGATCATCTCGGTGATGACGAGCTCGCCATGGCGCTTCACCAAGACTTCAAGTTGGCCGTGGTAGCGAAACTCTCACAGCCAACCTGGTCGCTCACCAGCGACCAAATCGAAGAAGCCGTGCAGTTGCTCACCCTCGTCGGTGCGGCGTAATCCAAACCAAAACCAAGAAAGGAAAAGTACGCATGCAGTGTCTCATTGAACCTGAGCTGAACCATGCTGA
Source organism: Verrucomicrobiota bacterium (assembly GCA_037146675.1). Classification (GTDB taxonomy): domain Bacteria; phylum Verrucomicrobiota; class Verrucomicrobiia; order Palsa-1439; family Palsa-1439; genus CAINDI01. Next base: position 833 of record JBAWWR010000178.1, read on the forward strand.
AGCAGACTTGTTTCAGCATATCTACCGGCTGGCGGCGAAAACGCTCTCCAAAGTTGGACATCTGCCCCCAGCCGCGTTCTTCCGTGTCGGATCCCGCGCCGCGTTACCTGGGTTAACACCCGGCAATATCGCGGCATTGAAGCTGGAAATGCCTGGTACGGAAGAAGCGAAGGACGTGCTCGCGCAGATGTTGCGCGAGTTTGCCGGCCGGGCGGACGCTGAACTGGCTATCCTGTTGTTGGAGTCTTGGATGGTCAAGCCCAACGCTGAGGAAGCCAAGTACATGAAGGAACACGGGGAATTCTCCGTGCGGCCTTCCCAGCATCCTGACCGGATCGAGATCGTGTTGATCAACATCTGTAAACCAGGCGGCCACAGTTGGTCTGCCTGGGTGGAGATCCACCGCGACGGCACCGGGGCGCCCTCAATCGCAACCGAGCCACCAGCGTTGGAGTATCTGCGGTCCGAAGGCCGGTTTGCCAACATCTTGGAAGATGTTGGCTCCAAGTTCTCGCTGTCGTAATCCGTCAGCGATCAGTCAAGGGGGGGCGTCTGGCGACGGACGCCTCCCCTTTTTTTTCTCAACCCGTCGCCATAAACCCCAACACAAAGGAGCTCAAACCATGAGCAAGAAAGCAGTCGCCGAACGCACATGCTGGGACATCGTCTCAGCGGTACTCAGTCAGTCCAATCGCACCCTGTTGCACGGGCCGCCCGGAACAGGAAAAACCCATGCCGCTTGTCGGCTGGGACTCAACGACGGCCAACGGGTGTTCAGCCTCACTCTGACCGAGGAAACACCAGCCGCGGAGTTACGCGGTCATTACATCCTCAAGGACGGAAAGTATCACTGGCAGGATGGACCGGCCGTGGCCGCCTGGCGGTGCGGTGGTCGTCTCGTCGTCAACGAGATTCAACGCGGTGGACCAGATGTCCATGCGCTGTTGTTGGCCATCACCGATGACCTGACCATTGCCGAACTCGATCTGCCCAGTGGCGAGAAGGTCAAACCGAATCCCGGTTTCACCTGTGTCGCCACGATGAACGGGAATCCCAACGAATTGTTGGATCCCGCTCTGCAAGACCGGTTTCCGGTCTGCATTAACATCGACAAGGTCCATCCGGACGCGGTGAAGCAACTGCCGGAAGATGTTCGGCAGGCAGCGGAACGCACGGCGCTCATCGACAACGAAGAACGTCGCGTCAGCGTTCGGGCGTGGTACGCGTTTGCTCACCTGCGGCAGAAGCTGTTGAAGTTGTACCCGCAGGAAGAGGCGCAAAAGCTGGCAGCGGAAGCCGTATTCAGCACGCGCGCCCAGGATGCATTGGACGCGTTAGTCATCGGCCAGGCGCAAGCGGGGTGATGCATCATGACAAACAAATGCATGGTGTATCCCATCCCGGAAGCAGTCGATGACAAGGCGAACCGGGAGTGGCAGATCCAACCCAGCCAGCAGATTACCGCGCGGGTGTACCCGCGGCAGTCGTTGCTAGTCGTGCCGTTGGATAATTCGCCACAGTCCCGGATGATCCGGAATCACGAACTCGGCCACATTCGGTGGTCGCCACCGCGGCCCGCAGTCATGGCCAGTCGCAACAAGCTGGACATGGACGTATTGCAGGCCGTGGAAGACATGCGGATCAACACCAAACTGACCGATATCGGCGTGGACACCAGCAGTGGTTCCATCAGCCCAGCGGTCATGAAGGCGTTTGTCGATCACCTACTCAAGCGGGCCGACCTCCGCGACATCATCCTGACGATGGTCGCCATCATTGGCCAAGGGGCCAGTGAAACCGTGATGCGGGAGAAGTTCAGCGAACAATCGCCCGCCGACAAAGCTGTGAAGATTGCCGACATGGCCTACAAAATCATGTGGGACAAAGGCGCTCCACGGTTCAAGGACACAATCCGGACGGCGAGATGGCTCCAAGCGTTGTTGGACAGCGCCGCGCCAATCGAACCCAACCAACTCCCCAAACGCCTGCGTCTGTCAAAAACCGACCAGGATCACCTGGAAAGTCTATTGAAGATGCTGGGTGGTTTTGGGACCGGCAGCCGGGCGACGAAGAAAGTATCGTGGGGCAAGATGAAGGTGGAAATACCACCGCGCCCACGCAGGGTGGATGGCTTCCTCGGCAAAGGGCGAATCGCCAGCGAGGAAGGCGTGATACCGCGGTACGGTCATCGGTTGCTGGTGGACGGACGGGTGTTTTGCAAGACGCGCCGGCAACGTGGTGGTTCGGTCCTGATCGATGGGTCGGGCAGTATGAACATCACGAGCGAGGATCTGAAGCGAATCCTCGCGCATTCGCCCGGAGCGGTTGTGGCCTGTTACAGCGGCAACACCCACGATGGTGTGCTGCGGGTCCTGGCCCAAGATGGCCGGCAGGTCGAGGACAAGTGGATTGGCGCGGCTGCAGGAGGAGCCAATGTAATCGACAAGCCCGCCTTGGATTGGCTGAGCAAACAAGCCAAACC
>JBAWWR010000179.1:0-3287 GCA_037146675.1 Verrucomicrobiota bacterium
ATTTTCTGTTTCACCGCCGCCGGTAGCTTGGCGTAATCCACATATGTGCGATGCGCGCCGATAGACATGGCCGGCGAGTTCGAGCCGAAGAGCAGCTGGTTTTCCAATCCCATCGCCACATAATCTTCGAGGCCATAGTTGATTTGGTAATGATCAAAGGTGATGTGCAGGTTGCGATGTTTCTGGAGCAACGGCAGGACGTAATGTTGCTCCGGCCAACCGGCGTTCACGAGCAGGAATGGCAACTTTTGATACTTATCCAAAAACCGGTCCAGCTCTGAGTAGGCGCCCACTTCTGGCCGTGGCACAATTGTTAAAATCTGTTTCTTCTCAAGCCACCGCAGCAAGACCTGACTGTGGTCAGCCAGCCAGTCCCAACCGTTGGTGCGCGGATGAAGCGCGACGGCGCGGACGTTGTGCTGGCGCATGAGCACTTCGAGTTTTCTCGGCTCTGGAAAATCGCCGCACTGATGCGGCATCACATTCCAGATTGGGAACAGATGGTCGTGCGGCCTGAGCCAATCACAAAACTCCAGATTGGAATACATCGCCTCGTACGACACCGACAGAGTCGAGGCCACCAACGCGCCGGAGATGGAGCAATGCTCCATATCAGCAAGCACGTCGGCTAACTTCCACGGCATCGCTGGATGCTTCTTGATCCGTGGCCCGACTTCTGTGAAGGCGTCGAAGAAAATCATCAGTTCACCATTTGAAAACGAATTCCACCGTGGCAGTGCGCAACGGCGTAACCGCATCATAGCGGACGTGGTCGAACGGCTTGAAGCCCGAACCGCTGGCGTAACTCCAAACGCACGGCGTTTCGTGGATGGCAGATTTTAATTCAAAACCGACCGGCTGTGGCGTGAGATCAATCGTCGCGGCCTTGCCAAACCGACAGACATTCCCGGCCACCAGCGCAATCCCGGTCTCGCGATAACCTTGGAACAACCAGGAAAGTTGATGCGGCTCGTTCAGCACCACTCGGTCCCGGCAGACCAACCGGTCGGGGTGGATGAAGAAGTCACGGGTATAATATGCCATCTGCAATTCGTCCCGGTAGGCCGGCGCCAGATTCAAGCGCACCCAGCCGGTCTTGGTCGTGGCATCCCACTTAGCAAACTGAATTTCCTCACCCCGGTCGAGCTTCGAAGGAATCGACATCGGGTAGCCGACGTCGTCGTATTGGCCGCCACCGTCCACCAGTAAACAGGACCGGACGCTCGCGCGCATCTTGTAACCCGCATCGGGCGAGGTGAGCAAATGGGTGTGCCCGCGTGCAATCGTGAAATGTCCGGGCCCCGGTGTCACGCCCATGCCCATCCGGTCGCACGGCCCCTGCGCCTGCCGGTACGAATGGTAGCCAATCCACGGACCGCAGCGCACCGCGAACGTGATGTCCTTCTTTACATTGCGATGATACGCCACCCCGCTGTCCTGGAAGAACGTCAACGGCTTGGCCTTCGGCAACTTTTTCACCGGCGGAACGCTGGGATCATACGAGAGAAAACCCCAGAGCGCGCCATTGTAATAATTTTCTTCCTGCACCGGGTGATAGAACTTAATGGGCGGCGATTTCACCAACACATCCTGGAGAAACGCGGCGCGCTTGTCCCGGTATTTTGTCACCAGCCGATTCAAGAACGCATTGCCGCCGAGGAACGGGACCGCGCCCAGGTCGGTCACTGTTGTGAAATCTTCCGGCCGCAGCGTCGCGTTGATGTAGTCCACGATGCAGCGGAACGGACCCTCGTCGAATAAATCCTGTCCGGTGACCGCCAGCATTGTATCCCGGAAAAATGTCTGGTGATCCATGTACGCCGGCAGGTTGTTGTACGAACTCATCGGAATGACGCCGTCGCGCGGCATCGCGTGCGCCGCCCGCCGCACCCGCGGCATCGCGTATTGGACCCACAATTCCGCCTCCGGCAGCACCCCGAGCAGATGGAACGCGGCGGCGCCGAACATCGGCAGCGAAATCCGGCCGTGATCTTGCATCACGGAGCCGCCCCAGTAATCCCGGTTCAGCAGCGCGAGATGAAAGAACCGGTCCCCTTGCAATTGCAGCTTCGCCTTCAATTTCGCCCGGCGGTCGTCGCCCAACTCGCCGGCCAGCGCGTGCCACGCCCACGCCAGCGCAAACAGGCTCCATGCCGCGCCCATGTCACCATTGTGACTGTAGCCGTCTTCCTTCGGATTCCCCCAGTGCGGTTTGGCAATGCTCTCGTCAAATACCTGAAACAGTTTCTCACGGTAGGCCGGATTGTTTTCCAGCCGGTACGCCGCCGTCAGCATCAGGACATTGTTGGGAGCGTACAAATCTTTCTTTAAAATCAAATCAAATGCCCGGCGCAACGGCTCGCGATACATGGCGTGCGTCGTTGCCAATTCCTGCCGGCGTTTCTCCCAGAAGCCGGGATCAGCCCACTGGGTCGCGGGGGCCTGGCCGGTGATGACCGGGACCGGTTCGAGCCGGTCTTCGGGATCGCACTCAAGCGCAGCGGAGAGCCAGCCGATCTTCACCGGCCGGTACGGCTGTAACTCCACTGTGACCGCGCCGGCCTGCGCGACGTGAAACGCCATCCGCCCCCGAAACCGCTTCGCGGCAATGTCTTCAATGGAAACGCGCTGGAAGAACCAGAGGCCGAGTTTCTTGCCATTGATCGTCACCCAATAGCTCGGCACGAGCGGCCGACTCTGCTCAAACAGATGGAAGTCCCACGGACCGGTCCGCTCGTTATTGAGGCCGTGCCAGTTGTTCAACACGGTGTAGAGTTCGTCCCAGTTGAAATCGCGCGCGTCGGCGATGACCGAGAATTGATAGAGACCCGGCGTACCGGTGAACTGAAAACTGATCGTACCGTCGGTGCCGGTGGTTAACGGTAGCGGTTTGGCGCTGTCGATTAGGTTATTGGCTGTGGTCATGTTGTTTTTATCTCCGCGACGTCTGGATAGTCGGCAAGTGGATCAGTGTCGCAAAACTGCTCCGCCTCGGCCACCGTCACGCGACGGGGCCAGAATTTGATTCGGAATCGGAATTTCAGATCGCCGGCCGCGTGGACCGGAAAGTTTGTGCCCCAGTAATTGTGATACGCCCACGCAATCAGGACCGGCGAACGGAGCCGGTTGCGTGGCTTCGGCGGACTCGGGCAAATTTTGTCGAACATAATCACCGGCACATCCCACGAGGTCCAAAGCAAGGACGCGTGTTGGCTGGTCATGAGAACGCCGCGATGCACGGTCCACCAGTTTTGGCACGAGCCGGGAATGTTTTCCAACCGCGGATC
>JBAWWR010000180.1:0-3284 GCA_037146675.1 Verrucomicrobiota bacterium
TCCACGCGGTCGTGGTCGCCAATCAGTTTCCGCAACATCTTGCGCCGTTGCTGAAATCCCTTTCGGACCAGCTCGTGAAACGGCGCACCGGCTTCCAGCTTCACCCGCGGCTCGCGCTGGTCGAGCACCACGATTGCGCTCTCAACGTGCGGTGCCGGAAAGAAGCAGCGCGGCGACACCACGTGCACAATCCTCACGTGATACCGGAGCTGGGTGAACAATGTCAGCGCGCTGTAATCCTTGTGCCGCGGCTGCGCCGCCAGCCGTTGCGCCACCTCGCGTTGCACGGTCAACACCAGCCGGCGGGGCCGGTTCTCCCGTTCCACAAAGAGCTCCAAGATGGCGGTGGAAATACTGTACGGCAAATTTGCCACTACCTTGTCGCACGCCGGTAGATCAACTTTGCACGCGTCGCCGTGAATGAGCTCCACCGCAGGATGGTGCTGGCGGATGTATTCGGCCAGCCGGCCATCCTTTTCAATCGCAATCACCTTGCCGGCCCGTTCGGCCAGCTTCAACGTCAGCGCGCCCAGTCCCGGCCCGATTTCCAGCACCGTTTCCTGCGGCCGGATGTCGGCTTCCCGGGTAACGATCTCCAGAATATTGCCATCAATCAAAAAATTCTGCCCCAGCGCCTTGCTGGGTCGCACATCCAATTCAGTCAGGATTTGCCGGACTTCTGTTAGCGTCATGTGGCAATTATCTCACGATTGTCCACTCCAACGCAAAGCGGTTTTTCAAACTGAGTCGGTGGTCGGCGGGCGAGATTTTTACTGGACAAGCCGGTGGTTCTGGGGAAACTGTTTACCATGAAAACACTTTGGCTGCTGATTGGATTGCTGGCGGTAACGGTGGCGCAGGCTGAGCAGTCCGCCAAACCCTCGATTTTTGTGGCGCCGTTGGACGGCGATATGGCGCAGATTCAAGGCTGGCAACCGGCCCTCGGCGAAGGCTTGGCGGAAATGCTCATCACTGAATTGGGTAAGCTCGGGAAGTTCGATGTGCTGGAATCCACGGCGTTGAATAACTTGAAAGATGAAATCAAACTCGGAGCCGAAGGTTATGTCGCCGGCGACGAAAAGGTGGAAAAAGGTGGCTGGGCGGGAGCCGATTTCATGTTTCGCGGCAAGGTCACCCGCTTCGGTTCACAATCTCAATCGCTGGGTCTCGGTGGTTTTGCACCAGGCGGCTTGGGCGCGCTGGGTGTAAAGAAGTCGGCGTCGGATGTGCGGGTTGACTGGCGGATTGTGGATTGTTACACGCGGAAGGTAATCAAAACTGGCCAGTCCGTCGGCACACAAACTGGGCTGGGATTTAACATCGGCGTCGGCGTCGACGGTCACGGTGGCGGCATCGGCTTTAAAAATTCAGAGTTCATGAATAGCGCGCTCGGCAAGGCCACGGTGAAAGCCTTGAGCAACATCGTCGCCGAAGTGGTGCTGACTGAGTTGCCGGAGTCCGGCCGGCACAAATCACAAACCGGTAAAGCCGCTACGGCGACCGCCAAAGAGCAATCCGCCCTGCAGGCCTTGCACAAGATTCCCGGCAAAGTGCTCGCAGTTCCATCCAAGTCAGCGCTCATCGTCTCGCTCGGTAGTAAGCACGGCTTTCAAGCCGGCGACAAACTCCTGATCTACGAACCAATTGATACCAAGGACGACAAAGGCGAAGTCGTCTTCACCGAGGAGAAACTCGTCGGTGAAGTCGCGCTGGAGTCCGTCCAAGAAGAGCGCAGCAAGGCGAATTATACCGGTGCCGCGCCGGTCAAACCGGGCTGGATCGTCAAAGCAAAATAATTTTCCAGCAAGCAAGCAACCGCGCCAAGCTGAGTGGAAAATGGTGCGCCCAGCAGGAGTTGAACCTGCAACCTTTGGTTCCGTAGACCAACGCTCTATCCAATTGAGCTATGGGCGCACAAATACTTGCAACGATTAGCTGACTTGCAATGGATGGAAAACGGTAAAATCGTGCTTCCGCCACATCCCAAAAACCGCTGTCACTGTCAATCCGTATCACGGAAGCATCCAACTGGCAACAGCGCTTTTCAAAAGACGGACCGCAACTCAACCCTCCAAGCGAGATTTATCGTCCTGCCGGTAACGCCTTGCTTCACACCGCAAACGCGCGTAGTCGCCCGACGACCTTCAGCAACGCCGCCAGCACGCAATCCACATCCGCTGCCGTCGTGCCGCTGCCAAAACTAAAGCGCACCGCCGAGCGTGCCAGCTCGCGCGGCAAACCCATTGCCGTCAAAACGTGCGATGGCTCCAGTGAACCGACCGCGCAGGCCGAACCGCTCGACACCGCCACGCCTTCCAAATCCAAACCGAGAATCAAACCGCTGGTCTCGCAGCCGGCAAAGCTGAAATTCAGCGTGTTGCCGGCGCGCAGTGTGGCGTGACCGTTCCGGTGCGCGCCGGTAATCCGCGCGGCGATGCCGGCGGCGAGCGTTTCTGTCAAAGCAAACAAGTTCACCGCCGGTAACTCCATCGCCCGCGCTAGGCCGACGATGCCGGCGACGTTCTCGGTGCCGGCCCGGCGTTCGTTTTCGTGGCTGCCGCCGAAAAGCAACGGATTGAGCTTCACGCCGCGACGGCAATACAGCAGGCCGGCGCCTTTCGGTCCGTAAAATTTATGCGCGCTTAGGCTGAGCAAGTCCACGCCCCAGTCGGTCACGTTGACCGGCTGTTTGCCGAAGGATTGGACGGCGTCGGTGTGAAACGGCACGCCGCGCTGCCGGCAGATGGCGGCAAGTTCTTGCACCGGTTGGAGCGTGCCAGTCTCGTTGTTGGCGGACATGATGGAGACGAGCACGGTGTCGTCGCGGAGCGCGCGCTGCAAGTCGGCGGGATTCACCCGGCAATCCCGGTCGACCGGCAAGTAGGTGATTTCGCAATCGGTCCGCTGCCGGCAGGCGTGCAGGATGGCGTGGTGTTCAATCGCGCTGGTGATGATGTGGCCGGGGCGCACGCCGAAAATCACTGCGTTGTCGGACTCGGTGCCGCCGCCGGTGAAGATGATTTCGCTTTCCTGCGCGCCGAGTTGCCGGGCGACACGGACGCGAGCGTCGTCAATCGCCGCGCGGGCTTCCCGGCCGAAGAAATGAGCGCTGCTGGGGTTGCCAAATTTGGCGCGGAGATACGGCAGCATCGCGTCCAGCACAGCCGGGTCAAGCGGCGTGGTGGCATTATAGTCGGCGTAAATCCGGTTCATTGGCCGGTGGCGTGGCCGACCATTTTGTCGCGGTCTTTGGCGGCGTGCTTCATTTTGGTCTGGCCGCCTTC
>JBAWWR010000181.1:0-3267 GCA_037146675.1 Verrucomicrobiota bacterium
GAGTTGGGTTCAGAACGTCGTGAGACAGTTCGGTCCTTATCCACTGTGGGCGCAGCAGACGTGAGGGATTTGTTCCTTAGTACGAGAGGACCGGGAACAACGCACCTCCAGTATTCCGGTTATTCTGTCAAGAGTAGCGCCGGGTAGCTGTGTGCGGAAATGATAAGCGCTGAAAGCATCTAAGCGCCAAGCATTTCCCAAGATTACGTCTGACGGATCGCAAGATCCCTAAAGGCTCGGGGAAGACTACCCCGTTGATAGGCCAGGTGTGTAAACGCAGCAATGCGTGAGCTGACTGGTACTAATTAGCCGTGAGGCTTGATCACTTAAATTTTCCCGCAAGGGACAATTAGTGATTTACAAACCAGCAAAGTCGAAGTTGCCAACTCCTGTATGCAATAATCAGAGAATCTTGTTCTTTGATGTACCGTGGCTGCGTGCTTGCACGCGGCCGAACCATCAGAAAAATTTCCTGGTGGCATTACCGCAGTGGTCCCACCCGTTCCCATCCCGAACACGGCCGTGAAACGCTGCAGGGCCGATGGTAGTGCTTGTATAGCTTGTGCGAGAGTAGGTCGCCGCCAGGGTAAATTAAAACAGGCGCGTTGGAATTTCCTAACGCGCCTGTTTCCTTTTTTAAAACTAACGGGTGACGCTGTCTGCCAACGACTAATCTCTGCCGGCAGCTTTTAGCGTGTTCTGCATAAGCATCGCGATTGTCATGGGTCCAACGCCACCGGGCACCGGTGTAATCAGTGAGACTCTTTCACTTACCGGTCCGAAATCCACATCACCAACGAGCCGGTAACCCTTTTCAGTCGTTGTGTCCGCAACGCGATTGATGCCGACATCAATCACCACTGCACCAGCTCGGACCATATCAGCTTTGACAAAACGTGGAACGCCGATGGCTGCTACCAAAATATCGGCACTGCGACAGATACCTGCGAGATCTCGGCTGCGCGAGTGCGCGACGGTTACCGTGGCATTGGCGTTGGCCTCTTTGTGCGACAAAATCAACGAAACAGGGCGTCCGACAATCCGGCTACGCCCAAGAACGACGACGTGCGCGCCTTCAATTTTAACACCGCTGCGGATGAGTAATTGGTGAACACCGGCGGGCGTACAAGGTGCAAAGCCGGTATCGTCGCCGAGCGCGAGTTTTCCGACGTTGAGCGGATGGAAACCGTCCACATCCTTGGCAGGATCAATGGCGGCAAAGATTATTTCTTCAGGAATCTGCGCCGGTAACGGTGATTGGACAAGAATGCCGTGGATGGCGCAATCGCGATTGAGTTCGCCGATTTTAGCGAGCAGCTGTGGGAGGGTTGTCGTAGCCGGTAAGTTGACGCGCAACGAGTGCATCCCAAGCCGGGCGCACATTTTGTCTTTGGAGCTGACGTAAGCGAGACTGGCCGGGTTCTCACCAACCAGCACAACCGCCAAGCCGGGCGTGATTTTTCGTTCCGCTTTTAGTCTGACAATTGCGGCGGCGGTTTCGGTGTTGATCTGTTCGGCAATTGCTTTGCCGTCAATGAGGCGCGCCGGCACGGCTTCACCAAATTATTTCACACCGCTCGACGGCAATTACCGGCGTGCGCTCGCTGCGTTTCCACCGCTGGTTGCCAAGAATGCGGACATGTTTGCCTTCATACCGGCTGAGGGCATTAGCCGGCGCGTCGAGGTAGGCGATGATGTATTCACGGCGCATAATATTTTCGGTCATCAATGCGTACGCGCCGGGCGCGTTCGGTTCTTTGACAGCGGCTAGGTAGCCGTCCTTGACGACGTATTGAACATAAACGTCATCGCGAGTGCCCGTGACTGCGACCGGCGCGGATGCCGTGGTCGGCACCGGCAACAATGTCGGCACGACCGGTTGGGCGAGTGGCGTGGTGTCAATCACTTGGATTGGTGCGGGTGTTGGTGTCGGTGGTAGAATTTCCACCAGATCGACCGCAACCCAGCCGACGCAGTTGCTGGTCGGTTTGATTTGCGCCCATTCGCCCTTGGTTTCAATGACGTCCACTTTCTCGCCTTTGGTGAGCTTGCCGATTTCTTTAAAGTTCATGCCGGGACCGCCACGAACATTGACGGCGTCGCTGGTCACTACGCCGGCCTTAAGGAGTTTGGCCGAGGCGAAACATTTGGCGTGGGCGGGCGCGACGATGCAGAGCCAGTCGCCTTTGCGTTCTTTCACTTCTACGCTGTCGCCTTTTTTGAGCTGCACAAGAATTTCGGCGGCCTTGTCGGCGCGGGCACGAACATTGACGTTGTCCTTGATTACCTTACCGGCGCCGCTAGTGATGACCGGAGCGCTTGCCGTCGTCTCAGCGACCTTCATTGAATCGGCGCGAACATTGCCGGCGATCAGGCCGGCGCTAATCAGCGATAAGATTGTGAACTTCTTCATTTGTCAGATATCTCCATTGACCTGGTTTCAAATTACCCAACGAAATTTTTCCAACCGACAACCGCACGAGCCGTCGCACCGGGCAACCGACGACATCCAACATCCGGCGCACTTGCCGCTTTTTACCTTCGCGGAGTACTAATTGCAACTCTGTGCCCGCTCCGACTTGGCGGACGCCAAAAACTTTCTCGGCGCGCAATAATTCACCTTCACTCATCACACCTCTCAACAGCTGTGTAATTTGGTCGTCCACCAGCGTGCCGGTAACTTCCGCGCGATACGTCTTCGGCATCTTGTAACGCGGGTGCGTGAGTCGCAAGCTAAAAGTGCCGTCGTTGGTCAGCAATAATAGCCCCTCAGTATTGCAGTCCAATCGGCCAACTGTGTACAAGCGCGGTAAATCCGACGGCAATAGGTCTAGCGCGCGAGGCCGTCCTTCTGGGTCCTGACTGGTACAGAGGTAACCAGCTGGTTTGTTGAGGGCGATGTAGATTTTGCGCTCAACGCTGACTAGTTGGCCGTCAACAATGACGCGATCACTAGCGGAATCAATCTTGGAGCCAAGTGTAGTGACCAGTTGGCCGTTGACGGCAACTTTACCGGCAGTGATGAGTGTTTCGCAATGGCGGCGCGACCCGAGACCGGCTTCCGCAAGAAACTTCTGGAGACGGACGAGCACTATTCGGGTTTCGTTTTCGGTAAGCCGAACACGCGTTGGCCGTCCTTGAAACGGCCTTGCTTCTTGAGCACTTCGATGCGCTCGAAGCGTTTCATGACATTGCGTTTCGCTTGAATTTTCGACGAACCACCTTTGAGGCTTTGATGTTGTGACATGGTAAATCCTACTTCGTTTG
>JBAWWR010000182.1:0-3131 GCA_037146675.1 Verrucomicrobiota bacterium
GACGAACCACCTTTGAGGCTTTGATGTTGTGACATGGTAAATCCTACTTCGTTTGCACTTGTTTGAGCTTCTCGATCTTGGCTTTCGCCTCAGCTTGGAACTCAGCGGTTTTACCAGAACTGAGGTAATTTTCAAACTCTTTTATCGCCGTGCCGGGGTTGGCGGTTTCGAAAAGCAGCCCCAGTTTATAGTGAACGAGGATATAATCGTGTCGCAGTTCTAGTGCATGCCGGTAGGCTTTCTCCGCCTCCACGCGGTCGCCCTTTAGGCGGTAAGCATCACCCAAACCGCTGTAGGCGAGGGCGTATTTCGGGTCTTTTTCTAGGGCCTTTTTGTACGCCGAAATAGCCATCTCGTTTTGCGCCTCGACGAGATATACGTCCCCCATGGCGTTATTGTAATACGGCACTGATGGGTCGACATCTAGAGCTTGCTGAAGCAATTGTTTGGCCTCCTTCACACGGCCGCGTGCAAGCTGCATCACGCCGAGGCTATAATATGCGTCACCGTTGCGTCGTCCCGCGTCCTCTTCCAGTTTTACAAATAGCTCGAAATGTTTCTGCGCCGCCTCTAGATCTCCACGTTCTTTCAGCAGGACGCCAAGATTGTTATGTACCGGACCGAATTTCGGATTGATGGCCAGCGCCTTTTCGTACGCTGCTTGTGCATCTGCTTTCTTGCCGTCTTCGTCATAGCGGACGCCAAGTTGCGACCATACGTCCGCATCGTTTGGACGGATGTCTAGGTAGTGCCGGTAATGCACTACCGCCTCGTCCTTTTGTCCGAGTTTCTCGCACGTGACTGCGAGGTTGTAGAGTGCGTCCACGTGGCCCGGGAAGATTTTTAATGCCTTCTGGTATTCCAGTTTGGCGCGCTGCAACGAATTATCTTGTACAAATTTATTGCCGCGCTCGAAAAACTGATTCGCTTCGACTGCCGTTTTTTTGTCGGCAACGCTTAATTCCTCTGCGGCTGTCGCAAAGGTGACTGCGCTCAAAAATGCTAAAACAAATCGTTTCATTTTGCTTCCAATTTCTCCAATACTTGCCGCCCCGCCTTGCCAGCGGCACTATCCGGGAACTCGCCGGTCAACGTCGCCAGTGTCATCCGTCCCTTGTCTTTTTGACCACCGGCAATTTGACTCAAGCCGAGGCAATACAACGCCTTGTCGCGATCCGCAAACTGTGGCCAGCGTTTCAGCAACTGCTCCATGCAGTAGGCTGCTCGCGCGTGCTTGCCGGCTTTTCCAAATGCAAAACCCAGCGCAAAAATCGCGCGGTCAGTGTGACCATACCGGTTTTCATCATCGTGGGCAATCACGTTCCGCAAGTGCGGTTCCGCCAAATCTTCCCGGCCGCTGTCGAGATACGCCTCAGCAACGCGCCAATTCGCTTCCACGTCGCCCGTCTGCCGGCGCGCTTCTTGAGCTGTCAATTGACTGCTCGTCAACTGGACTCGTAATTTTTCCTTAGCAACCAACCCGGCTACGCGCGCCGACTCCTTGCCGTGCGAATCGAGCAGCAACAACGTCGGCACGCCGCGCACGTCAAACTTCTGCGCCGTTTCTGCATGCTGTTCGACATTCAGCCGCACGCAGGTAAATCCCCGCGTTGCCGTAACGACACCAGGATCGGTCAACGCGCCTTCCTCGTATTGCCGGCAAAGTTCTGAACCGTGCACAAAGAAATACGCCAAGATCGGCTTTGCCGAAGTTTCCGGCAAGACGCGTGCCCAAGCGATTCCGGAGCGCAACTTCTTCACCGCCTCACCGGCAGCTTCTTGGACTTCTGCCGCCTTATCGGACGTCGTGATTGCCTCCAATACCGGCAACGCGTTCGTCCAACCGCTTTGCCCCAATGCCAGTGCCGCGGACCAGCGCACAGTCGAGTTCTCGTCCTGCAACCGTGCCGTCACTTTGGTTAAATCATCTTCCGCATTGCTGACTTGCAATAACCCGATCACCGCCATTTGCCGGCGCTCGGGATTGCCGGCGTCTAACATTTCACGAAAAACCTTCTCAGCACGCGGGCCGCCGGTCTGTGCAATCTTCCCGGCCGCTTCGGCGCGGACTTCCTCATTCGTGCTGGTGAGATCATCAAACTCGTCCGCCCGGCACACCAACGCCGCGACAAAGAAAATCCCCACCGCTGTCCGCAGCCAGTGCAGATACCGTCGTTCGCCGTCAGCAATCGGCGTAAAAATGATCTCCGGTACCTCGTAGCTGTGATTGGCTTGGATGACTTGCGTGACCGCCTTCGTCTTGGCGCCGGTAGTTTTGATTAACAACAAAAACTCATTGGCCCGGTCGAGCTTGCCCTGCCACCAGAAATGCGATTCGACGCCGGCAACGATGTTGACGCACGCCGCCAGTTTTTTCGTCAAGACCGCCTTTGCCAGCTTCCGCGCTTCTGTCCGGGAAGCGCAAGTAACCAATCCGATGACATACCGGCTCATTTGTGCTTTCCTTCCAAAATCGCGATAATTTCCGTCAATCGCCGCAAGTGATAGCTGGCGGTGCGCGTCCACTCCGGCACAACCTTGCCGTACAACAGCACCGCGCACGGGATGTCGGCATTGGCAGCGCACAACACGTCCCATTTGTAATCGCCGACCATCAATAATTCCCGGTGTTTCAGTTTCCATTGCTTGGCGATGTGCCAAATCGGTTCGGGTGCCGGTTTGTGCGGGCCATCCTCGCGGGTGACGGTGATATCAAATTTCAAATTCAACTTCTGGCAGACACCGGCCACCGATTTTCGAGAATTGCGAGTCAGCAACGCCGTTGGAATCCGGTGCTGCGCGAGATACCGGAGCAAGGTGCGCGCCCCGCGATTTAACCGCGCGCTGGCGACGCCGCCTTCCTCGAAGCGCATCAGGAGCTTGTGGACGCGCTCATATTCCTTACCGGTCGCTTCGCGGAGGTAATCGAGCATATCCACGTCGCCAATCCCGGCCGCCTCTTTGATTTTGGCAAACTTCAAGTCCGGCGCCGTGATCGTGCCGTCCATATCAAAAATGATGCCGCGAATCGCCATGAGTTGCGCGGAGTAAACTCAATCCCGCCGCAGAAATCAAGCAACGTCCACTTGACTCGCCGGCCACTCTCGGAAACAATCCGCGCATGAGCTGGA
>JBAWWR010000183.1:0-3098 GCA_037146675.1 Verrucomicrobiota bacterium
TCGTGTTCGGCCATGCGGACATTGGACCCGTAACCGTGCGGCAGGGGATTGTGGTCGGAAAATCCGATTTTGCGCAAACCGAGTTCAATAGCGCGCTCGACATAGTCTTCGAGTGGACCAGTCGCGTGCTGGCAGAGCGGCGTGTGCATGTGGTAATCGGTTTCAATTGGCATGAGGCGCGGAGTGTAGCCGGTGGCAGGCGCGTTGACAATGCCGGGCAGCTTGCTACGATACGGCTATGGAAACACCTGTCGTCTTCGAATGCAAAGGTCAGCAACTTGTCGGCATGCTTCACCTACCAGCGGGGCGCACCCGCGTGCCGGCGGCGTTACTCCTGCACGGTTTTGGTGGTACGAAATCAGAGGCGCACCGGATGTTTGTGAAATTGTCGCGCGCGCTCGCCGACCACGGTATCGCCAGCCTGCGGTTTGATTACCGGGGCTGTGGCGATAGCGCTGGTAACTTTGAGAATATGACCATTCGTTCACAGGTGCTCGATGCCGGCGAAGCGCTCCGGTACCTCTTGGCTCACAGGCGGGTCAACGCGCGCCGGCTGGGGTTGATTGGCATGAGCTTGGGCGGCGCAATCGCGGCGCACGTAGTTGCGCGTCAGCCGGGACAATTTAAGTCGCTGGCGCTCTGGGCGCCAGTCGCCGAAGGCGGTGACATTCTAGACGAGTTTTCCACGCCTGACGCCGTTGCGTCGCTAGCGCAGACCGGGATTACCGAACATTGGGGGAATTTGGTCGGTGTCGAATTCATTCGTCAATTTGCCGAGATGAAGCCGTTACGCGAAATCGCGAAATCGAAATGCCCGGTTTTAATGGTTCACGGTAGCAACGACGAAACCGTGCCGGCCAAACATTCTGATCTTTACGAGCGAGCGTTGCAGCCCGGTAAGCGGATGGTCAAGAAAGTGATAATCACCGGCGCCGACCACACTTTCAGTAAATTAATCTGGGAGCAACGGCTCATCAAAGAAACCGTGAATTGGCTCAGCGAGACGTTGTAGGAAGTTAAGTGCTGACCGCCGCGCGCCATGGCATTTCAACTTGTTAGCAAATACAAACCGCGTGGCGACCAACCGGCGGCGATTCGGACGTTGGTAGAATCCTTGCGCGCCGGTAACCGGCATCAGACGCTGCTCGGAGTAACTGGCAGTGGGAAGACGTTTACGATGGCCAACGTAATTGCGCAGCTTGATCGACCGTCGTTGGTGGTTTCTCATAATAAGACGCTGGCGGCGCAGTTGTATTCGGAATTTAAACAGTTCTTCCCGCACAACGCCGTTGAGTATTTCGTCAGCTACTACGACTACTACCAGCCAGAGGCCTACATCCCGCAGACCGACACCTACATTGCCAAAGATTCCGCCATCAACGAGCAGATTGAAAAACTCCGACTCTCGACCACGAGCGCGTTACTGTCCCGGCGCGATGTGATTGTCGTTGCCAGCGTGTCGTGCATCTACGGCCTCGGTTCGCCCGAAGATTACTTCGAGATGATGGCGCTGATTAATGTGGGGAGTGAACTCAGCCGGGATGATCTACTCCGCAAACTAGTGGACATGCAGTACAACCGGAACGACATCGAGTTTGTCCGTGGCAACTTCCGCGTGCGCGGCGACACGGTCGAGATTTGCCCAAGCTATACCGAGGACGCCGTTCGCATTGAGTTCTTCGGTGACCGAGTGGAACATCTTACTAGGTTTGATCCGTTGACAGGTAAGCGCCGCGAGGAACTCCAGCAAATCTCCATCTATCCGGCGAAACATTGGGCGATGCCATATTCCAAAGTGGTCCGTGCGCTCGACGGCATCAAAGCTGAAATGACCGAGCGCGTGGCGTGGTTCGAGGAGCACGGTAAACTCCTCGAAGCCCAACGCATCCACAGCCGGACGATGTACGATTTAGAAATGCTCAAAGAAATGGGTTTTTGCTCCGGGATCGAGAACTATTCTCGGCATCTCAGCGGGCGTGCGGCCGGCGAACGGCCATTTACGCTGATTGATTTCTTTCCGAAAGACTTCATCACCATTATCGATGAGTCGCACGTGACTGTGCCGCAGCTCGGCGGGATGTATGCCGGCGACAAGTCACGAAAAACCACGCTCACCGAACACGGATTCCGTCTACCAAGTGCGCTTGATAACCGGCCGCTTAACTTTCCAGAACTCGAAAGCCTGCTCAAGCAATCCGTATTTGTCAGCGCCACGCCAAGCGCCTACGAAATCCAACATAGTACCGTTGTGGCCGAACAAATCATCCGTCCCACCGGTCTGGTTGACCCGCCCGTCACGGTGAAACCGCTTACCGGTCAGATTGACGATCTAATCGAACTCTGCCGTGCGCGAGTCGAGAAAAGTGAACGCATTCTCGTGACCACGCTCACCAAGCGAACTGCCGAGGATTTGAGCGATTATTTCAAAGAAGTCGGTCTGCGCGTAAAATATCTTCACAGCGAAATTGATACCATCGAACGGATCGAAATTCTGCGCGGTCTGCGCAGCGCCGAATTCGACGTGCTGATCGGGATCAATCTGCTCCGTGAAGGTCTCGATCTGCCGGAAGTTTCGTTGGTGGCGATCCTCGACGCTGACAAGGAAGGGTTCCTCCGCAGCGCCACGGCGCTGATTCAGACCGCCGGCCGCGCCGCCCGTCACATCAATGCTCAAGTCGTGCTGTACGCCGACGTAATGACGGACTCGATTAAGAAATTCATCGCCACGACCGAATACCGGCGCGCAAAACAACTCGCCTACAACCAAGAGCATCACATCACGCCAAAATCCGTGAAGCGCGAACTGCAGCTCAGCATTGCCGGCGCAACGAAAGCGCGCGAGGTGGAGGCGTCAGTCGTTCGGGAGGCGCCCGGCGGTTACCGGCAGGCGGAGCTGCTCCGGGAACTCGAAGCCGAAATGCTCGAAGCCGCTGAGAATCTCCAATTCGAGAAAGCCGCCATACTCCGGGATCAGATTGCCGAGCTTGAAAAAGGTAAAGAATTACCGGCTAAGCGCGAAGTGAAATATGACCGCAAACTGAAAGTGAATGTGGTAAAGAAAGCCCGACCAAAACAATGACAACGTTGCCGGTAGAGCT
>JBAWWR010000184.1:0-2966 GCA_037146675.1 Verrucomicrobiota bacterium
CGCGATTAATCGGTTTACCGGTAATTTCAGTGACCGGCTGCGTGACGACAAATTTTGTCTGCGCTTCGGCGTTGGTCCCGCCGATTTCGGCAGTTGCAGAGGCCTTGTAAATACCAGGCACATACAAATCGACCACCACCCGGTAACCCGGCACTTGCTGGCCGTCACTGGTCGGCAACATGGCCGGTTGGAGAGCATATTCAAACGTTTTGTCATCCGGCGTGTGGAGGTGCAAGGCGACTGCGGACGGCCGCTTGGCATCTGCAGAGGATTGCGTCAGAATCGCTCGCAGTTCCGGCTTCTCGCCGGTCAGATAGTTTGACCGATCTGAAACCAACTCCAACCGATTATCCTCTTGCCGATTCTGCTGCTCTTTCGGAATCAACCAATCCATCAACTGCACCCAAAAAGTATCGTACGGCGACCGTTCTGCAACCCAACTCTTCGCCGCCAAACGCCACCGCCAAATCGAGTCAGTCATCACCGCCACCACGCGCCCCTGCCCGAACCGTCGCGCCACGACTAACGGAAACTTCATCCCGTCAACATTGGCCTGCACCAAGACCTCTGCCGTCGGCGCCACGCCATCGGCCAAATCGCACGTCAATAACGGCGGCAAGTCGCTAATCTTCGCGAACAATTGACCGAAGACTGGATGATGCAAACCACTTTCGGTGATTTCCACCGGAAACTTGCCTTCCCGGTATTCTGTCGCCGCCCCGAGTTGCACCGGCAACAGCGGTCCGAGTGGCGTCTGCGCCAAAGCCGCCGTGCCGAGACTATTCGCGCCGCCAAGCAACACCAACGCGCCGCCGCGATCCACAAAATCATGCAGCGACTGCCAGTCCGCCGTCGCCAACACTGCCGGCGGTAAATCACCCAGCAAAATCACTGAATACTTCGCCAGTTCCGCCTGCGAAAACTCTAGTGTCTTTTTCTGGCTAAACCTTTCCTGACCGGACATCAGCACCAACTGATTGTCCGCCCAGCGCACGTAGGTAATCAATTGCAGGTTCCGGTCGCCAACGAGCGCTTGCCGGAGGTATTTGAAGTCGAATCCCAGCGCATTTTGCACATACAACACCCGGTTTCCCGGCTCCAGAACTTGGATTAAAAATGGATACGCTTGGGCTTCCTTGTCAGCGCCGGGATCCGCTACGTGTATTTCATATTGCACCACGCCAGCTTTTTCGTGCGCCACCGAGAACGTTGCCTCGCGCGTCTGTTCCTCCTCACCAAATGCCACTGGCGTTTCACGAAATTTCTGGCCGTCGCGCCACAATTGCACTCCCACCGTTTCACCAATCATTCCACTGCCACTAACCAGCACGTGAATCTCCGACTCCCAGCCAATCACAACGCGTTGCGGATAGTCCACATTGGCAATGGAAACGCTTTTGGTTTTTGCCCTCGGCTTGAAAGTCTTCTCGAGTTCAAAAGTAAATACCGGCACGCTCGCCGCGACGCCTTCGAGCGTTTTCGCCCCGGCCACCGTGTCCAATCCATCGCTCAACACCAACATCGCCGCCAACGGCTGACCGCGGAATCGTTCCTCCACTTGCCGGAGCGCACCGAGCAAGTTCGACCGGTCACCCTTGAAACTCAACCCGCCCACATCCTGACTCGCCTCGACCAATTGCTGGTCAAACGTAAAGACCCGCAAGTCAAAATTCTCTCGTGCCGCCGCCAGCGTTGGCGACTGGAAAAACTCGCGCACTCGCTCCGCGCGCCGGGGCTGCTGCTCGTCCACCGGATCCGTCATGCTCTCGGACGTATCCACCACCACCGCCAATTGCGGGCGCAACACTATCACCTCTTCATGCCGGCGCTGTGGTAACAGCAACACCAACAACAATCCCGCCAGCGCCACCGTCCGCAACGTCCACAACACCGCAATCCGCTTCGTCGAGCGCAACCCGTAAAAGAAACTCCACCCGGTCACTGCGATGACCAGCGCCGTTAGCAACACCAACCACGGCCACCACAATACCGGTGTAAAAACAAAATTGCTCACGCCGGCACTATACTAATTTGCCACCGAAAGTGGAAATCGAATTCCTTGCGCCGGCGAGTCCGCACTAAACCAACTCCGCTTCAAATTCAGAACGTTGGCCCGCGCAAATCCACGATGCCGGTTGGCCAATCAAAGTTCCGGAGCGTTTTCACCATCGCCCAGTCAGAAGGCTCGACAACCCAAGTCCCGGTTTCAGGTTTCAGATACCGAATCGGATTGGAAATATTCCGGTAGCCGCTCGAAGTATAATGCTTCTTGTCACCAAACAGCATGGCAGCGGGTATGCCCTGCTCCGCCAGCCACGTGTGCGCCGTGGCGAGCAATTCACGAACCAGTCCATGCCCACGATGCTCAGGATGGACACATACTTCCGCGATGCCGGCTATCCGCAGCTCGCCAGTTGCGGTCAGAATCCGCTTATCGTGCACCGCTATGTGGGCAATTAATTCGGTAGACGCACCACGCACAAACCACCGCCACCGTGGCGGTTCATGGAAATACCGCCGGTCACGAAAGACCACATCGCAGGGCCGAGTGAAGCAGAGCGCTAGTAAAGCGCGCAACTGCCGGTCAAGCACGGCATTCACTGCCGCATCTTCAAGAAACTCAATCACCGGCATTGGTCAACGCCGGTTGCGGACAAATCTTGCGGTGCGCTCGACGGCTTTTTCAATGTCGGCCATCGACGAGCAGAAACTGGCACGGACGTGACCCTCACCGCTCGGTCCAAACGCCGTGCCGGGTACCATCGCCACACGTTCCTTATCGAGCAATTGGGCTGAAAACTCTTTGGAGCTCAAGCCGGTGCTGCGAATGTCCGGAAACGAATAAAACGAACCGACCGGCAAGTGACACTTCAAGCCCATTTCATTGAATGATTTCACGATAAAATTGCGGCGGAGCTGATATTGCTCGCGCATCATTTCCATGTCGGCGCGGCCGTGTTCGAGCG
>JBAWWR010000185.1:0-2933 GCA_037146675.1 Verrucomicrobiota bacterium
TTCGCTTTGAAATATTCTTCCATCGTCCCGTGGTAATCGAGATGGTCTTGCGTCAAGTTCGTGAAAATCGCCACGTCGAAGTCCGTCCCGGCCACGCGTTTCCGGTCGAGCGCGTGCGAACTGACTTCCATCGCCACGCCCCGGCAACCCGCGCGCAGCATCTGGCACATCAAATCTTGAATCTCCACCGACTCCGGTGTCGTCCGCGCTGCCGGGATAATCCGTCCACCGACTTGGTATTGCACCGTGCCGAGCAAACCAGTGCCCAGCCCGGCCGCTTCCATAATCGCCTTCACCATGAACGCCGTCGTCGTCTTGCCATTCGTACCGGTCACGCCGACAACTTTGAGTTGCTGCGAAGGATGATTGTAAAAACTCGCCGCCGCCAACGCCAATGTCTGCCGCGCATCGTCCACCCGAATCCGGGTCGCACGCGGATTCAAACCGCTGTCATGTTCCAGCACGATTGCTGCCGCACCACGGTCAATTGCCATCTCGACATACCGGTGGCCATCGGTTTTCTCCCCCGGCATCGCGACAAATAAATTACCGGGCTTCACACGCCGGGAATCGTAGGAAATCCCGGTGATATCCCGGTCGAGCGAACCTTCGACAGCTAACGGATGAACGGTTTGGAGAATCTCGGTGAGTTTCATCAGAGTTTCGCCACCTTTTTCTCGTCGGCATCCGGAAATTGCGGCGGAATCGCCAGGTATTGCGTCACTTTTTCCGCTACGCCGCGGAAGACCGGTCCTGCTACTGAGCCACCGTAGTACGCACCGCCGGCCGGGCTATCCAACGACACCAAAATTGAAATCTCCGGATCCGCTGCCGGCAAGTAACCGATGAACGACGAGTAATATTTGTTGACGTACTGTCCGTTCTCAATTTTTTCCGCCGTGCCCGTCTTGCCGGCAACGTCATAACCTTTCACCGCCGCTTTAGGTGCCGTGCCTTCCGGTGACGCCACCTTGCGAAGCGCAGTCGCCATCAAAATACTCGCCCGCAGCGTGATCGGCTGCCCAACCTGCTGCGGTTGAAACTTTGCGACCGGCGTGCTGGTTTCATCCACAACGCTCTTGATGATGACCGGCTTCATCAGATGTCCGCCATTGGCAATCGCGTTCATCGCCATCAGCATCTGGATTGGCGTCGCCGCAATTTCGTGACCCATCGGAATGCGGCTGATCGACAACGGATTCCATTTCGCCAACGGATGCACGATGCCGGAGACTTCCCCTGGCAACTCGATGCCGGTCTTATGCCCGAAACCGTACGCGCGGATGTAGCTGTACAATCGGGCCGCGCCGAGCTTGGTGATGCCGATTTTCGCCGCGCCGATGTTACTGGAATGGAATAAAATCTCCTCAACGCTCAACACGCCGTACGGATGCGAATCGTGCAAAACCCGCCCGGCAAACAACCACGCGCCATGCTCGCAATCAAACCGGTCGGCCAGCGTGATCACGCCGTCGTTCAACGCGCCGGAACAGACCACGATTTTGAACGTCGAACCCGGTTCCGCCACATCGCTCACGCACCGGTTCCGCCGGGCGTCCGCCTCAAACGCGCCGGGATTGTTCGGATCAAACGTCGGCCGTGAACTCATCGCCAAAATCTCACCAGTCTTCGGTCGAGACACGATAATCACACCAGCTTGCGGATGAAATTCCGCCATCGCTTTCTCCAGCTCGACTTCGGCGATGTGCTGGATGACTTGGTCAACGGTCAACACCACATTAAAACCATCGCGCGGCCCAATTTCCTCGTCGCGGTTGGCGCGAATCTCGCGGCCCTTCCGGTCGCGCTCAATAATTTCATAACCGGCCACACCGGAAAGATATTTATCCAGACCGGCTTCGATGCCCTGCACACCTTTGTGGTCGTTGTCCACAAATCCGAGCACATGGCTCGCTAGCGGGCCGTTTGGATAAGTGCGGAGAAATTGGTCCTCGAAAACCAGCCCTTTAATTTTGAGCGTCTTGATTTGCGCGACAGTATCCTCGTCCACTTTCAGCTTCAGCCGGACATACTTACCGGTACCGGTTAGGCGCGCGACCAAGGACGGCTCATCCATCTTCAACCACGGCGCGAGCTGCCGGGCAATAGCCGGCGCATTGGAAGTCGTGATGCTCGGGTCGGCCGCAATAATGCGGACGGACTGGCTGTTAGCGAGCATGTTGCCGTTGCAATCGCGGATCTCGCCGCGTCGGCCTTGCCGGTGAACGACCTGTTCGCGATTGGCGGCGGCTTCACGGCTCAGCTCCGTGTGTCGGAAAATATGCAAATCCACCAACCGGCACGCCAACGCCGTGAAGGCCAACGAGAGGCCGGTCACGACCATCAACGCACGGTGCCGGTGAGTCAAAGCAATCATCGTCCCGCCACCACTTTGGTTGCCGGCTTAACCGGCTTGCCGGTTTTTTGCGCCGCGGCCGGTTGGACGGCCGGCAAAAAGCGCGCGTCCCATTCAGGACCCGGTTCAATCAGGCGGATGGTTTGCGCTTCTTTCGGAGCGACAAGGCCGAGGTTGATTTGCTGGCACCGCGCTTCGAGGTAAACCGGTGACTTGAGTTGCGCAAGTTGCGCTGCGAGCATGGTGTTGCGTTTCTCGGCGGCGGAAAAAGCAGTTTCGCGTTTTTTGATTTCGTCGCCGAGCCGGTAAATCTGATTTTTCTGCCAGACATAGCCGACCCCGATTGTGGCGACGGCGAGACACGTGAACAATGACTTGGCTACATTGCCAAACCGCAACGACTCACGTTTCCGATTGCTTCTCATGCTTCACAATTACTCAGGGAGTCACTCCTTGGTGCGCCTCCCTGCGGGGTTCTCCACCACTGATCAAATTTTCTCTGCCACTCTTAATTTTGCGCTGCGCGCTCGCGGATTTTGCTGGGCCTCCTCCGAGGTCGGCGTCACCGGCTTACGCG
>JBAWWR010000186.1:0-2874 GCA_037146675.1 Verrucomicrobiota bacterium
GCCACACTGACAGCTACGCCGTCTTTGAAGCGAAAAGTCGTGGCATGGTTGCCGCGTTGAGTGTCATAGACAGTGACGTCCCATTGGCGCGGGCGCAAATCACTGTCCGCTTCTTCGCCTTCCAAGCGAATGATCCGGAATTGACCGTCGGTTTTGGCTTCGATTCCGGCGAGTTCCGCAGTTTTTTTGGCAGTTGGTATATTGGCGGCAAAAATTGTCGCCGTTGGCAACGCCCACAACAATAACATCCAAGTGCTATGTTTCATAAACCCTCCATTAAATTGGTCGGGACGGCGGGATTTGAACCCGCGACCTCTTGGTCCCGAACCAAGCGCGCTACCAAACTGCGCTACGTCCCGAACCCGACACGGCTACTTAATCACACTTTCCTACGTGTACGCAAGAACTCAATCGCTATCGGCAGCACCGATAGGATAATAATCGCCAGCTCAACCAAACCGAAATTATTCTTCACAAACTCCAATCGACCGAACCAAAAACCACCCAGCACGAAGAGCACGACCCAAATCACACCGCCAATTATGTTGTACGCGATGAACTTTCCGTACGTCATACTGCCAATGCCGGCCACAAACGGTGCAAACGTCCGCACAATCGGCACAAACCGGCAGAGAATAATCGTCTCACCGCCATACTTCTCGTAGAACGCGTGGGTCCGGTCGAGGTACTCCTTCTTGATCACGCGCGGATATTTCTCCGCCAGCTTCGGACCAAAGAAATGCCCGATTCCATAATTCACCGTGTCGCCCAAAATCGCTGCGCTGGTTAGCAACACAATCAGCCAAACCGGACTCAATGACCCTGTCGCCGCCAACGCCCCAGCCACAAACAACAACGAATCTCCCGGCAACACCGGCGTCACCACCAAACCCGTCTCACAGAAAATGATCAGGAACAAAATCGCGTACGTCCATACGCCGTAATTTTGAATCACCGCATTCAGATGCTTGTCCAAATGCAAAAATAGGTCAACGGCTTGGTGAATAAGTTCCATTGAAGGGCGCAGTATGTAGCATACCGGTTGGCTCATCGAGAAGCCTTTTCTTACCGGCACCAATTGCGGTAATATGACACTTAATGAATCTTCCACGGACTCGACGCTTCTGGCAGGTGGCCGGCGTGTTTTTTCTGGCGCAACTGCTGTTGGCTCTTACCGGCACGCCACAAGCATTACAGGATTGGCTCAACGGCACGGCTTGCTACCCGCGCGAGACGCCCCGGTATGTGATCGTGCTCAGCGGCGGCGGGATTCCCAGCGAATCGAGTTTGATCCGCGCCTATTATACCGCGCGCTTTGGCCAGGGCTTGACCGGCACGACGTTTGTGGTCGCAATGCCGGCCGATCGTGATCCGGAACACAGCAGCGTCGGGCGGTTTCGCGATGAACTGGTCTTGCGCGGCATCCCGGCCGACCGCATTTTGATGGAAATGCACGGACGCAACACGTATCAACAGGCCGGTAATATCCACCAACTACTCGGCACGGAGGCAGTACGCGAGCCGGTACTGGTTGTAACGTCAGGATTTCACGTGCGGCGTGCGATGCTGTGTTTTCGCAAGCAAGGTTTCGAGCGCGTAGCTGGTTTAGACGCAGCGAGCATTAGCGCCGAAGCGGATCCGGGTTGGTTTGCTTACCTGCGCTACCGTTTCTGGAGCAATCTCACTTCGCAAATCACCATCACCCGTGAACTGCTAGCGATTTTCGGCTACAGACTCGCAGGCTGCGCTTGAATTACTTAAGGCGCCGCTTCCATCGCGCGATTTGCGCGCGGACGTTCACCGGTGATGGCGCGCCGATGGCTTTGCGCGCGGCGAGGGCTTGCTGAACATCAAATACTCTTGCCGCCGCCGGTCCGAATTTCTTACCGGCCAACTTTGGTAACGAGATGCCGGTCGTTTCTGACTCGGCCACGAGCGCGCCAATGATGTGATGCGCCTCTCGGAATGGCGTTCCGTTTTTTACTAAAAAATCCACCAAGTCGGTCGCCAGCAGGGCCGGGTCGTTTGCGGCGGCAGCGCACCGTTGCCGGTTGACAGTGATATGCCGGAGCATATCTGCCATCACGCGCAACGTCGCCTGCAGCGTATCGGCGGAATCGAACAGCGGTTCTTTGTCTTCCTGCATGTCCCGGTTGTACGTCATCGGCAAGCCCTTCAACATCGTCAGCACGGCGACTAGATTGCCATAGAGCCGGCCGGTCTTGCCGCGAGTGAGCTCGCAGATATCCGGGTTTTTCTTTTGCGGCATCAATGACGAGCCGGTGGTGTAGGCGTCGCTAATCGTAATGAAGCCAAATTCGGCACTCGACCACAAAATCAAATCCTCCGCCAGTCGGGACAGATGCAGGCCGGTCACGGCTGCAGCGTAGAGGAAGTCCAAGACAAAGTCCCGGTTGCTGACCGCATCCATGGAGTTTTGTGTGACGTCGGCAAATCCGAGCAGCTGGGCGACGTGCGCGCGATCGAGTCGCAACGTGCTGCCGGCAATCGCGCCAGACCCGAGCGGACTGTCCTGACTGGCACTGCCACAACTAATGGCGAATCGCTGAAAATCGCGCTCGAACATCTCGACGTAAGCAAGGCAATGATGCGCAAGCGAGACTGGCTGCGCCCGTTGCAAATGCGTGTAGCCCGGTATGACAACCGCTTGATTGACTTCGGCAAGCCGCACCAAGGCGCGCTCCAGTCGCCGGATCTGGTCAATGAGATCGACGGCGGTATCGCCAACCCAGAGACGAACATCCGTCGCCACCTGATCGTTCCGGCTCCGCGCGGTGTGGAGTTTCTTGCCGGCAGCGCCAATTTTTTTGATGAGCGCGGCTTCGATGTTCATGTGGACATCTTCAAGCGCGG
>JBAWWR010000187.1:0-2872 GCA_037146675.1 Verrucomicrobiota bacterium
GTGAAAATTGACACGTTCGGCGTGCCGGCGACACCGGAGATTATGTTGGAATTGCAGCGCCTCAAAGTCTGGCAAGCACTCGCGGCTGCCGGCGTGCAGCTGACAGAGAACGCCGGTTGCGCGGCGTGTCTCGGCGGACCAGTTGATACATTTGGGCGGATGAATAAACCGCAAAAGTGCATTTCGACGACGAACCGGAATTTTCCCGGTCGCATGGGGCACCTCGAATCGCAGGTATTCCTCGCTTCGCCGGCGACGGTAGCCGCGAGCGCGCTGACCGGTAAGATCACCGACCCGCGCGAATTTTTAAAGTGATCAAACTCGTTTTCCTGCGCCACACAACGGCGACTGACAGCGCAACCAGCGATGCGGCGCGCGCGCTCACGCCGGTTGGTGAAAAGGAAGCACGGCTTGCCGGCGCGGGACTGGCGGCACTGGGCGTTAAACCGGCGCTGATTCTTTCCAGTCCGCTACTGCGCACTCGGCAAACGGCGGAAATTGCGGCGCAGGCGATGAATTTTACCGGCCCCAACCTGACGCTCTCCGAACTCGCCAACGACCACACGACTGCCGCATTACTCCGGGCGCTCCAGCCGTACCGGACGGTCGGTGAGATTCTGTTGGTCGGTCACATGCCAAGCTTGGCTGATCACGTTAGCGAGCTGACCGGCGCCGCCTTTGTGGCCGGCTTCGGCAGGGGCAGCGCGGCACTGGTGGAATTGCCGAAGTTGCAACTAGGTGCCGGGCGATTGTGCTGGCACAAACGGTTCGCCGAGCTCGCGGAATTGGCTTGATGGACGCAGCCGTTTTGGGCAAGTTTACTGCCCCTTATGAATAAGACTTACAACGTAGCTGTGGTCGGTGCGACCGGTGCGGTCGGCATCGAAATGATCAAGACTTTAGAGAAGCGCAATTTCCCGGTTGGGAAGCTGACGCTCTTGGCGTCGGCCAAATCTGTCGGTAAGAAATTGAAATTTCGCGGCGCGGATGTCGTTGTGCAGGAATTGACGAAAGATTCTTTTGCCGGCATCCAGTTTGCATTGTTCAGCGCCGGTAGTGGTATCTCGAAAGAATTTGGCCCGATCGCGGCCAAAGCCGGCTGCGTGGTCGTCGATAATTCGAGCTGCTTCCGCATGGATCCAAACGTGCCGCTCGTCGTGCCGGAAGTGAACGGCGCCGATGCGAAGAATCATAAGGGCATCATCGCCAATCCGAATTGCACCACGGCGATTACCTTGATGGCGCTCTATCCGCTACATCAGGCTTTCGGTTGCACCCGCATTTTCGCGTCGAGCTATCAGGCGGTCTCTGGCACCGGCGCGAAAGCGATTGCCGAACTGGAAAAACAGGTGGACCAAGTTGTGAAGGGTCAGCCGGTCACCAAAGAAGTTTATCCGCACCAGATTGCTTTTAACGTGTTGCCGCAGGTCGATTCATTCCTGCCGACCGGCTACACGAAAGAAGAAATGAAGATGGAAAACGAAGGTCGCAAGATCATGCATCATCCCAGTTTCAAAGCCAGCGTGACCTGTGTCCGCGTGCCGGTTTACCGGGCGCACTCCATCGCCGTTACTGCTGAATTTGAAAAACCGATCACACCGGAAGCCGCGCTCGCTGTACTGCGGAAAGCCCCCGGTCTCGATGTCATCGATAACCCGGCCAAGAGCGAATATCCGCTGCCGCTGTACCAAGCCGAGAAGTACAACTGCGCCGTGGGCCGTATCCGTAAGGATTGCGCGCTGGAAAACGGCCTTTCTTTCTGGGTCAGCGGCGATCAGTTGCTCAAAGGCGCGGCGCTCAACGCCGTCCAAATCGCCGAGTTGTTCGTTTAATCACGGCGGCGATAATCGCGTTCGGTTAACCGAACGCGATTATTTTTTACTGACCAACTCGTTGACCTTACGCATTACGGCAAACGCATCAGCCACGTAGAGCACGTCAGTCTTACCACGCGCCCAGCCGCAATTCGGATCGAGATTGATGGCGCGGCGCTCGGTGATGAATCTCCAACCTACCGCGTGCGGTTCTTCGCCGTGGCAACAGGTCGAGAGCCCCTTCTGATGCCGGGGGGTGGCACCGGTCTGCCCGATCTGATTGAGGTGTGACATGAAGGGCAACACCGCCTGACCTTCACCACTGAGATCGACGAGCGACTTGCTGCTGCCGAGCGAGGCTTTCGTCGCGTTGAGAAAACCGAGGATTAGATTGGCGGCTTCCGGGACGTGCGGCTGACCATCCGATTGTTTTTTAGTCCAACCGGCTCCCGCCACGAGCAACACCTTGGCATCCGGTCGAATCGTCTGCTGACTCGATTCCGGCGCCTTCACGCCAGTGACCTGGGTCCGCATCGCCGGCAAGTTGACCGGCACCGCTTCAACCGAGGCCACTCCCGGCGCACCTGCGTAAGCCACGTGGCAACCGGCCTCGAGCGCGATGAACCACGGCCGCTGCGTGCGCGATTGTTGCGATTCCATCCGTTGCCGGTAATACCAGCGCGTGACATTGCCGCCGGCCAGCCCGGTTACGTGTGTGTCCGCCCGCCCGCCGCACCGATGCGCCACGCCGGACACGATGCGGTTCATCCGTGATGTTGCCGGCACGACCACAATTGTGGCGTTTGCCGCTCGCACCAACGCTTCCGCCGCTGCTGCATCGCTGGCGTACCGGGCTTGTGCGAAGTCGGCACCGGTAACGCCGAGAAACTTCGTCGCATCGCAACCGGCAATTTCGTTGGCGAATGTTTGCACTTCCGCGCCGAATAAACCAATTATGCATGTGCCGCCGAGTTCCTTGGCAGCGGCGAGCGCTTCAAGCGCGGACTTACTGGCATCAGCGTGCGAGAGAAAGAGAATGGTTTCCATGTTGCCTCTGG
>JBAWWR010000188.1:0-2854 GCA_037146675.1 Verrucomicrobiota bacterium
GCCTTCGCTTTCAAACATAAGTTACCGTTTCCGCCCGCCCTGCTCTTCCTGCATTCGCGTCAGAATGGCTTGCGGGTCTTGCGCCTTGGTAATTAAATCGCCATACGTAATCAAGCCGCGCTCGTAGAGCGACATTAAACTCGCGTCCAACGTCACCATGCCAAACTTCGCGCCGGTCTGAATATCCGATGTGATCCGGAACGTCTTGTTGTCACGAATCAGCGCTTGAATGGATGATGTCGTAATCATGATTTCAAAACAAGCCACCCGGCTCTTGCCATCTGGATGAACCAGCAGCAGTTGTGAAATCACCGCCACAATCGACGAGGCTAATTGCGTCCGAATTTGTTCCTGCTGACTGGTCGGGAACGCGTCCACAATCCGGTCCACCGTGCGCGCCGCGCCGGTCGTGTGCAACGTCGCAAACACCAAGTGCCCGGTTTCCGCCGCCGTGACAGCGGCTTCCATCGTCGGCAAGTCGCGCATTTCGCCAACGAGAATCACATCGGGGTCCTGCCGGAGACCACGGGTAATCGCTTCGGCAAAGTCCGGCACGTCCACCCCGATTTCGCGCTGGGTCACGATGCTCTTCTTGTGCGGATGGTAGTATTCGATCGGATCCTCGACGGTGATAATGTGGGCATCACGCTCTTCATTAATCACATTCAACATCGAAGCCAATGTCGTGGTCTTACCGGACCCAGTCGGCCCGGTCACCAGAATCAAACCGCGCGGCTTGAACAAAAGTTCCTTGATCGACGGCGGCAAGCCAATCTTCTCGAGCGTCAGCAACCGATTGGGAATCTGGCGCAGCACCATCCCGATGTGGCCTTTTTCCTTGAAGACACTAACGCGGAACCGGGCCTGATCGCCAAAGGCAAAACCGAAATCCGTGCCGCCGCGTTCGCGGACCTTTTGCAGGTGCATATCGGAAGTGATGGATTTCATCAACGTCTCCGTGTCTTCCGGTTGCAAGGCCGGCATATCCAGCGGCACCAGTGCCCCGTGGAGCCGGATGACCGGCGGCACGCCGACGCGGATATGCAAGTCCGATCCACCCTCATCAACCATGCTCTGCAATAAATCCTGCATTTCAGCTGTCATGCTCATGGCTCCTAATTCTGATCTCCTGATGTGCTGGAAATGACTTCCTCCGGCGTGCTGACGCCAGACATAATTTTCCGCACTCCATCTTCGCGCAACGTGCGCATTCCCAATTCGCGCGCCTGAGTGCGCAACACGTTGGATGGCACACGTTCGTAAATCAGTCGCCGCATTTCCTCATCAACGAAAAAGATTTCGTAAATGCCGGTGCGCCCTCGGTAACCGGTCCGGGAGCAATCCGTGCAACCGCGCCCTTTGAAGATGGTCGTCTTCGCCAACTCTGCCGGGTCAAGGTTCAACGTCTTCATTTCGTAGTCGGTCGGCGTGTACGGCTCTTTGCATTTCGCGCAGACGCGCCGGATCAGACGTTGCGCCATGATTGCCCGCGTCGCGGACGCAACCAAAAACGGTTTCACACCGATGTCAATCAATCGCGTCACCGCCGATGGCGCGTCGTTGGTGTGCAGCGTTGAGAAGACCAAGTGACCAGTCAGTGCCGATTGCACGGCGATATTGGCGGTTTCCAAGTCGCGAATTTCGCCAATCATGATGATGTTTGGCGCTTGCCGGAGAATCGAGCGCAGCGCAGCGGCGAAAGTTAGATTGATGTCGGCATTAACCTGCACCTGATTGATGCCGGCCAGTTGGTACTCAACCGGATCTTCAACAGTAATAATTTTCCGGTCGGGTTTGTTGATGGAATTGAGACAGGAGTACAGCGTCGTCGTCTTGCCGGAACCAGTCGGGCCGGTCACTAGAAAAATTCCGTCCGCCGATGTGATAACCCGGTTCATCAATTCTTGCTGATCCGAGTAAAAGCCCAAATCACCCAAGCCGAGCAGCAAGCTGCTCTTGTCAAGAATACGCATCACAACGCTCTCGCCGTGATTCGTCGGCAACGACGAAACGCGCAAATCGAGAGTCCGGCCCATGACCGGAATCTGGATGCGTCCGTCCTGCGGCACGCGTTTCTCGGCGATGCTCATATTGGACATGATTTTCAAGCGGCTAATGATCGACGGTTGCAACCGCTTCGGCGGGCTGTCCACTTCGTGCAGCACGCCGTCAATGCGATAACGGACGCGCAGCCGTTTCTCTAACGGCTCAATGTGAATGTCGCTGGCGCGATCCCGGTACGCCTGCATGATGATCAACTGCACCAGCTTGATAATCGGCGCATCCGCATCGGTCTCGGTCACATCTTCAATCTTGGCACCCGTCGCCAATTTAGCCTGCGTGCCGAGGTCAATTTCGCCCTCGGTGATGTCCTGCAGCATGTTTTCGACGGTGTCATCCGTCGTGCCGTAATACCGGGACAATGACGCTTCAATTTCCGCTGCGGTAGCGACGACCGGCTCGACATTGATCTTGAGGATGTACCGCAAGCTGTCCACGGTATCTACGTCCGTCGGATCGCTGACGGCGACGGTGAGCGTGGTGTCGTGTTTATAGACCGGCACGACCTTGTACCGGCGGGCAATGTGCCGGG
Organism: Verrucomicrobiota bacterium; assembly: GCA_037146675.1. Lineage (GTDB taxonomy): Bacteria > Verrucomicrobiota > Verrucomicrobiia > Palsa-1439 > Palsa-1439 > CAINDI01. The sequence goes on from JBAWWR010000188.1 coordinate 2,594, forward strand.
GCACCATCGCAATCACTTCATCCGGCACCCGGTAATCCGCCAGTTGAATAAAATCCATGCCGAACTGGCCGGCCAGCGCCTTCGACACATCGGCGTCAGTGATCTTGCCGCTTTTGAGCAATGCCGCCAGCAGTCCCACTCCTCCGAGCTTGGTCAACTCGCGAGCCTTGAGAATATCGTCGTGCGTGACAAGGCCGACGTCGTTCAGTATTTGGACTACATATTCGTCTTGGGCTGGCATATCCTTCTTGCGATGGCTGA
>JBAWWR010000189.1:0-2839 GCA_037146675.1 Verrucomicrobiota bacterium
CTGGGCGTTTCACTTCCAACCGGTCATCATCCTCGCCACCGCGCTCGGCGCGTGGTCGATTATTTACCGGGCGTTCAAAGCGCTCCGCGCCCGGCGACTCGACGCCGATGTCCTCGTCGCCACAGCCATCATCGCCGCGTCATCAGTCGGCGAATTTGTCGCCGCCGGTGAAGTTGCGTTCATCATGCTCCTCGGTGAACAGCTCGAAAACTTCACCACTCGCCGCGCCCGCCGATCCCTCGGAGGTTTGCTCGCGCTCCTACCGGCCACCGCCCGCGTCCGCCGCGGCGAAACCGAAAGCGAAATTCCCACCGGCGAATTACAAATTGGCGACATCGTCGTTGTTCGCGCCGGCGAACGAATCCCAGCCGACGGCATCGTGCGTTCCGGCACCGCCAGCGTCAACCAAGCGCCGGTCACCGGCGAAAGCATGCCGGTCACCAAGACTTCTGGTGCCGAAGTTTTCGTCGGCACGCTTGCCGAATCCGGTGCGCTAATCATTGAGGCCACGCGCGTCGGCGCTGACACCACCCTCGCCGCAATCGCTCGCATCGTCGCCGAAGCTCAAGAACGCGAAGCGCCAATTCAACGCACGCTCGACCGGCTCGCCGGCTGGCTTGTGCCGGTAATGCTCACACTTGCCGGACTCGTTTTCGCGCTCACGCAAGATTGGCATCGCGCCATCACCGTGCTCATTGTCGCCTGTCCGTGCGCCTTGATTTTGGCAACACCGACCGCCGTGATGGCCGGTATCGCCCGCGCCGCCCGCGCCGGCGTGCTCATCAAAGGCGGCCAATTTATCGAGGCCACCGCCCGGCTCCACACCATCGTTTTTGACAAAACCGGCACGCTCACCCACGGCCAACCAGAAGTCACCGACGTCCGCCGTAGTTGTCATCACACCACCGCCGAGCTTGTCGGCCTAGCCGCTGTCGCTGAGAAAATGAGTTCGCATCCTGTCGCACGCGCCATCGTCCGCAAGGCCGACCAGCCGCCGGTTGATCCAACTTCGTTCACGTCACATCCGCGTGGCGTCGTTGCCGAACACGATGGCCAGCGGTTGGTCATTGGGCACTCCGAATTTCTCGCGGAACACGCCATCGATGTGACCGGCGACCATCACGATATTTTATTCGCGCACGACGGCAAACTCTGCGGCAGCATCGCTGTGGCCGACACCGTTCGCGCTGGTGCCGGCGATGCAATCCGCCAGCTCCGACAACTCGGCATCGAAAAAATCGTGATGCTCACCGGCGATCACCGGCGCGTCGCGCTTGATATTGCCGGCAAGCTTGGCATTGACGAAGTCCGCGCCGAAGTCTTGCCGGAACAAAAAGCTGATTACATCACTGAGTTGAAAAAAGCCGGTTCAGTGGCGATGGTTGGTGACGGCGTAAACGATGCGCCGGCCTTGGCTGTGGCCGATGTCGGCATGGCGATGGGCGTGACCGGTACCGATGTCGCGCACGAAGCCGCTGACATCGCGTTGCTGGCAGATGATTTGTCGAAGATCGCGTTCAGCGTCGGCTTGAGCCGGCACGCGCTGAAAATCATCCGACAGGGCTTGTGGTTTGCGTTGGCGTACAATGTCACGATGGTCACGCTCGCCGGTACTGGTCACCTCCACATGATCGGCGGCGCGGTCGCCCACCAATTCAGTAGCATTATCGTCATACTAAATGCGATGCGCCTGCTGCGTTATCGAGGACCTATCGATTCTGCCGGTGGCGCACTTGTCGCAGGCGCGCAGAGTACGCTACACTCCGCAACATGACACAGGCGGGAGCAGGAATTAGTCGCTCGTCGAGTTTTCTGAAGTTTCTCATTCTGATCGCTGTCTCGTCTGCCACGGCGCAGGAGCCACAGACTTGGGAGATTAAGGAGAGTCTGGGACACGGCTGGACTAATGAACTCGTATTCTTTTCTGTCAAAGACACAAACGCCGTACCGGGACATGAACCGCAGTATTCGGTAACGGATGAGACCGGCCAGTTGTTGCCGTTTCAATTTTGGCGTCAGCCACCAGCAGTAGAAAAAACATGTCTGACGCTATTGATTAATCTAGCCCCGGACAGTTTGCGCCGTTTCACATTAACGCCTGCGTCGCGACCGGCGCAGCACCGCAGCGACGTTCACGTACAAACCGATAGTAAAGGGTCAATAGTTCTTTCAGTAGGCAGAACGGCGGTGCGCATCGCCTCAGCCGATGGCTTTGAGCCAGGGACGCCGTTGGAAAAGTTGCCGGCACCAATCCAAGCCGTAAAAGGATTATCAGGCCAGTGGCTCGGCGAGGGAAAACTCCAAGGTTTGTGGCCGGTGCGTGCCTTCTCGGTTGCGACCGATGCGACCGGGCCGCTGTTTGCGCAAGCGACAATCCGGTACGAGTTCGATGACAGGAAGTTCTATCAAGTGCGGGTGCGGGTTATTTCCGGCGAGGATGTCGTGCTCGTCGAGGAAGACTTCGCGCTCTCTACCGACGAATTAAAGAAGACGACATTTGTCACGCCGCCGGATCTTGCGCCGGAGCCGGGTACGCCATCGGGCTTGAGCGACTGGCTGGTTCGCGGCGGGATGGGTTGGATGGATGTGGCCACGGCGGCGACGAATTACCCGTGCTTCCGCTTCAACTTCTTCAAAAATTGGGAAGCGGAGCGTGTGACCAAGTATGACTTGGGCGGCGGGACCGTTCTCACTCGACCGGGACTGGCAGCCGGGACAAGCGACTGGCGCCAAGGGATGGTGTTGACGCCGTACCAAGGGCGCGGCAACCGGGTGGTGGCGGTCGGCTTTGACGCGCCCGGTAAGAGTGCCGACTATCTCGGTTTTTTCTCGCGTTACC
>JBAWWR010000190.1:0-2784 GCA_037146675.1 Verrucomicrobiota bacterium
CCGTCGCGGTCGCGCCGGTTCCCTTGGGATTCTGAACGGTGACGGTAATCTTGTCGCCCGGTTGGCTCCAGCCCCAGATCGGAGCGGCGACGTCGCGTTGCAGCACCATGTCGCTGGTAAAGAGCGTATGCACAAAGGGCAGCTTGCCCGGTTGCGTCGGCCACCAGGTTTGCGGCTGTGTTGGCGTCTCCGGTGGCATGGGCGGTTCCTGCCCAAAGCTTGGCCAAAACGGCAGGAGTAATCCGAGTAGAAATATGACGCTGATTCGAATGAACATAGAGCGATTCCTTTAGGTTTTGTCCGATTGACTATGGCAACGTATAATCAATATGCGTTGCGATGTCACGTTCTTACCGACATTTCCCATTCGAAGCGGATTCGGCAGGGTGATAACTCATCTTTGATGATGTAATATATGGCATTCCTGCCGCATAGTCTTCGGAAGTCAATCAATCCCGTTCGAACGAAAGGAATGCAGCCGATGTTGAATTTTAAAAATGGTGTAGTGGCGGCGCTGTGTTTGCTGGCGGCGGCGGTTTGGGCGCAGGGTCCGGCGGAGAAGGAGCTGACAAATTCAATGCAAGGCATTCACCGGATCGTATTTTGTGGGAACAGCCTGACCGATGGTAGCGCGTGGTGCGATTGGATTGTCGAAACGTTGCAGGCCAATGGCTACCCGAATTTGATTATGTATAACGCCGGCGTGGCCGGGAATAATGTCATCCAACTTAAAGCCCGGTATGCCAAGGATGTGCGCGGCCACCCGCAAGACCGGGGCGAAAATGATTCTCATGACGCCGTCGCCGATTCGCGATAAAACCGTCCAGCGGTACCGGTCGCCGGTCTACGCGCCGGTCGTTCGCGAACTCGCCAAAGAATATGATTGTTGGGTGCTCGACAGTGAGGCGATGTTCGACGAGGGGCTCGCCGCTGGTAAGGAAATGTGGGGGCCGGATGGCGTTCACCACACGATTCATACATGGCGGGCGATGGCCAAGGCGGTGTTGGCACTGCTCGGTTGTCACGCCCCGCTCGTCGAAAAGACTTCGCTGTATTACAACGCGGTGACGGACTGGCGGATCTCTCCACCGGTTCCATGGAAATCCGCCGCGCCGGTCGTGCTCGCGAACATGCCGGAAGATTACGACCCGGTCGCGGCCGGCAAGGGGGCGTACCCTGAATTGCCGACAAGTTTTGAGGGCTGGCAGAAGTATGACCGGGCCGACGAGATCGCCAAGACGAGCTGGTGGCAGAAGTCTTGGCTCGAGCGCGGCGGCGTGATGCCGCTGGGGCAAGAACTTTCGAAAGACAAGCCCGGTACGCCATCCCATGGAGCCGGGGCGTTTGCGCTCGCCATCGTCAACTCGGATGTGGAAAAACAAACCACGATGCATGTGGGCGGTTCGTTGCCGTACGCAGTCTGGCTGAATGGCCAGCTGGTTTGGAACGGGAATTTTCTGCACGGATATCATCCGTCAGCGGACCGGATAACAGTCACACTCCGCAAAGGGGAGAACCAAATCCTCGTGTTCAGCAACTGGCTGTTTTACATCTCGCTCGGGGAAATCTAATCGATCGCTTGCGGGCTCATTTGAGCAGGTCGTCGAGCGTCGGCTGCATCGCGTCAGCCCAGATCTGGTAGCCCCGAGCGCTCAAGTGCATGGCGTCGACCATGATCTCCTTGGGGATCCAGCCGTCCTCGGCAAGGAACTGTTCCCAGATCTCCAAGTAGAATGTCCGCGATCCGGTGTTGAGCTTGGCCAGTTCGGCGTTGACTGCTGCTATTTTCACACGTAGGACGTCGGTTTCGCGGGCGCCTCGGGGAAAGATGCCCAGCAGTAGGAGCTTGGACTGCGGGAGTTTCTCGTTGATTTGCTTCACGATGGCGGTGATGCCGGCTGTGATGCGGGGCGCGGAGTCGCGGTTGTTGTTGGTGCCAATCATCAGGATCACGACCTTGGGCGAGATGCCGTCGAGCTCGCCGTTCGCGATGCGCGCGAGCAATTGCTCGGTTCGATCGCCGTTGACGCCGAAGTTGGCGGCATCGAGCTTGGCATATCGGCTGGTCCAAACCGATTTGCCCGCACCGTTCCAAGCGGCCGTGATGTCGTCCCCGATGAAGAGCACCCCGATGGGCGCGTCTTTGCGCTTGAGGAACGCCTCATGTTGGGCGCGGTACGCCTTCTGTTCGGGCGATAGCGGCGCAGCCGGAGCATTCGTCTGTGCCGGGCTAACCGGTGCGGTGACCGCGAGTATCAAAGCGACGAGAAATACGCTGCGGGAGTTCATTTTGCAGGTAAACTGGGATAAGAATTTAGACATGCGCAAACTTATACCCACGCGTGGCGCGTGGCGCAAGCCGGCCGGCACTGAGCAACTCCTGTGTGGCCAATTTGAAGCGGTTCGATAGGGCGACAACCCAGCTGTGGCTTGTAATATGCGGCTTCTCTTCTGCATAGTCCTCGTGAAGTCAATTAATCACGGTCGAAAGAAAGAAATACCTCCGATGTCGAATTTGAAAAATGGTGTGGTGCCGGCGTTTTGGTTGATCACGGTGTCGGCTTTGTTGCTGCTCTCCGTGGCGCCCACGGCCAACGCCAAGGTCACATTGCCGGACGTGTTTTCCAGCCACATGGTCCTGCAACGCGGAATGCCCGTACCAATCTGGGGCAAGGCCAACCGCCGCGAGAAGATCACCGTTCAGTTCCGCGATCAAACCAAGTCCACCGTTGCCGACGCGGCCGGTCATTGGTCGCTCAAGTTGGATGCGCTGGACGCGGGCGG
>JBAWWR010000191.1:0-2759 GCA_037146675.1 Verrucomicrobiota bacterium
TGTCCCGGTCCGCATCGAAATCGGCCCGAAAGATTTGGAAAAAGGCAGCCTCTGCGTCGTGCGCCGGTTTGTCCTCGAAATTCCGGGCGAGACCGAACAAGACCAGCGCAAACGGAAGAAGAGTTTCGTCCCGCGCAACGAAGCCATTGCCGGCATCAAGCCGCTGCTCGAGACGCTGCAACGCGAGTTGTTGGAGCGCGCCCATCTCCTCCGCACTAAGCGCAGTCGCGTAATCAATTCGCTCGCCGAGTTTGAGCAGTTTTTCAAAGACGGCGGCGGATTTGCTTGGGTCCACTGGGCCGGCACGCACGAACAAGAGGAAGAAATGGCCAAACGGTTCGAGACCACGATTCGGTGTGTTCCCTTACCGGAGCAAATCCCGGCTGATGCCTGCGGCACCGGCACGTGTATTCTCACCGGCCAGCCCTCCGCGCAGCGTGTCATTATGGCCAGAGCGTATTGACTCATTTCGGTGAATTTGAACACTGACACCATGACTGTTTTGCGCTTGCGGTGTGAGTACCAAACCAATCCGCTCGGCATTGACGGCGACCAGCCGCGATTGTCGTGGCAACTGGCCAGCGCACGGCGGGGACCGCACCAATCGGCGTACCGGGTTGAAGTATCATCGCAGAAAAATGGCCCGGCGGATTTGTGGGATTCCGGTAAGATCAAATCCGATCAGTCGGTGCATGTTGTTTATGCCGGTCAGAAACTTAAGCCGGGTCAGCGTGCTTGGTGGCAGGTGACGGTTTGGGACGAATCCGGTAAGCCGACAACATCTCAAGAAACAGCTTGGTGGGAATTGGGGCTGCCCGGCGTGGATTGGGAGGCGGAGTGGATTGGCTCGCCGATTGTGGGTGGCAAAAAGGCGGCGACACCAGCACCGCATTTGCGGACTGAATTTATCCTGCCGAAAAAGCGGATCGTCCGCGCCCGGCTTTACGCGACGGCCTTGGGAGTTTACGAGGCGCACTTGAACGGCCAGCCAGTGGGCGACGAAGTCTTTGCGCCGGGCTGGACTGATTATACGCAGCGGGTGCAATACCAAACTTTTGATGTGCGTGCGCAACTGACGCCAGGTGCGAATTGTTTCGGCGCAATTCTGGGCGACGGCTGGTACTGCGGGTATGTCGGCGAAGCCGGCGTGCGGGAAACGTACGGGGAACAATCCTGGTTCAAGGCGCGACTCGTTGTCGAGTTTGCGGACGGCAGCACGCAGGTGGTGGTCACGAATGACCAGTGGCAGACTGCGTCGGGACCAATTCTGGCCGCGGATTTTCTGATGGGCGAGATTTATGATGCCCGCCGGGAACTGACCGGGTGGGCGGTGGCCGGTTATGATGCCGGCAATTGGTTGGCGGTCCGAATCAATCAGGCTCTACCGCCGGTATTGGTCGCACGTTTGAATCCGCCCGTTCGCCGCATCATGGAGATCAAACCCATCAGTCAGCGGAAATATGCCAAGGGTTGGACCAAGCAAAACTGGATCTTTGATCTGGGCCAGAACATGGTGGGCCGTGTCCGTCTGAAGGCGCGAGGTGAAGCTGGGCGGACGATTGTTCTGCGGCACGCTGAAATACTGAAGCCGGATGGCACGCCGTATTACGACAATCTGCGTTCGGCGGCCGCCACCGATAGCTACACGTTCAAGGGTGGCGGCATCGAGACGTTCGAGCCGCGCTTCACGTTCCACGGCTTCCGCTATGTTGAAGTCGAGGGGTTGGAAGGCGAACCGTTGCCGGATGCGGTCACAGGTATTGTGTTGCATTCCGACACGCCGCCGACTGGGAAGTTCCATTGCTCCGATCCGTTGGTTAACCAACTTCAGCACAATATCGAATGGGGCCAGCGTGGCAATTTCCTCGAAGTTCCAACTGATTGCCCACAGCGTGACGAACGCCTCGGTTGGACTGGTGACGCACAAGTGTTCTGCCGCACTGCCGCGTTCAACATGAACGTGGCGACCTTTTTCACAAAATGGCTGCAGGACATGCGCGACGCACAAGGCGCGGATGGCGCCGTCCCGAGTTACATGCCAACGGCGCACGGGCGCGGTGGCGACGGCGGTCCCGCATGGGCCGATGCGGCGGTAATCGTGCCTTGGACGATGTATCAGTGTTACGGCGACCGGCGAATCCTGGAGGAGCAATACCCGGCAGTCGTCCGCTTTATCGATTTTATCAAAGCGCAGAGCAAAAACTCGATTCGGTGTCACCCTGCCACGAAGTGCCACGCGTTCGGTGATTGGTTGTCACAGGATGGTACTGGGACACCCCATGAAATAATCGGGACCGCTTTTTTTGCGCACTCGGCCGACCTTGCCAGCCAGATGGCGGACGTCCTCGGCAAGGCCGCCGATGCAAAACGCTTTGCAACGTTGGCCGGTAAAGTCCGGCGGGCGTTCACGCGCCGGTATCTGACCGGCGCCAACTTCCTCTTCAGCGGCACGCAAACTGCCTGTGTGCTGGCGCTGCACTTTCAGTTGATCCCGGACAGCGCACGTGCGGATGTCGCGGCCCAACTTGTGCGCGACATCCAGAAGCGCGGCCTGCGATTGTCTACTGGCTTTGTGGGCACGCCCTACTTGAACCATGTCCTGACTGAGACCGGCCACCTTGACGTGGCGTATAGCCTGCTCTTCCAAAAGAAATGGCCGAGTTGGCTCTATGCCGTTACGCAAGGTGCGACGACCATCTGGGAACGGTGGGACGGCTGGACGCACGACAAAGGGTTCCAGAATCCATTGATGAACTCAT
>JBAWWR010000192.1:0-2737 GCA_037146675.1 Verrucomicrobiota bacterium
TATCGGTGCGCGCGCAACAGACTTGGAGTTTCGCCTTAGACGAACGGACAATATTCGGTAGGTGAAACGACTGCGCGAACATCCCGCAGCCGACGACAGCGAAGTTGAGTGGCTGTTTCATTGGCCAGCACTCTAGCAAACGCGAACGGCTGTGACAATCACTCCGCAACCACAGGTGTCATGGTCAAAATTCCAACTCGCTTCTTTCCTCTTGCACTAGCCGATCTTCTGCAGCAATAAATCACTGTGATCCGACCGCAAAACATTTGATATGCAATCAAGAAGCAGCATGCGGTTTTGGCGATGGAGGCCGGTGGGTCTTTGGTTGTGGGCGTTGGTCGCGGTGATCGGACTGGCTCCGAAAACCGCCCGGGCGGCTCTTTACGTGACGTGGGACCTCGACAGCTTGGTCGAGAACAGTCAGGTGATCGTGGAGGGGCAGATCGACGGGATGAACCAAAGAGACTGGATTGTGCGCGTTCTGCACGTGTATCGTAGAGAAGTGGCGGATCAGCAACCATTGATGGTGGCGGCCTCGTATTACCGGAAGTCATTCAACATGTTTGATCCCCAAGGTGAGGAAGCCGGCCGGCTGGCGAAAGGTGATCGTTTGTTCTGTTTTTTGCGGTGGGATGGCCATGGCGGGCAGGCCCGCCGACGGACGGACGACTCGACGGTCTGGGAACCGGTGTCGCGCGAAGCGATGCACTGGGAACCGCTGCCCGGCGGTGTGAAGCTGGTCGCCGCTGGAAAAGTGGTAGATTTTTCGCAGCGCTTCAATCCCGGGCCAGTGGTGGCGGAGTTGGGACCGAAATTCGCGCGGCGCTTCCAATTTGCGGTGGAGGATTTCAAGAAGCTGCTGGAAGATCAGTTGCACCGTGTGGAGCGGCTCCGGTCGGAGATCAAACAGGAGTTAGCGGCCAAGGACGGGACAAAGCTGGTGGAACTCTTGCGCGAGCAAGTGGCGCGAAAAAATGAATTGGTTCCAGCGGGGGATGATGCGATCGTCAAAGCCGCCGTGGCGGCACTGATTGAGTTGCATGATTACGCGGCGTTGGGCGATGCGATTATCATCGGTCTAGGTTACGAGCTCGACCGCGGATTTCTGACCGAGGCGGGGCGGGAATTCCTATTGCAGACGATTGGCGATCCCAAGGTGGATTTGGCCAAACGGATCCGGTGCGTCAAAGCCCTGCCTTACCACGGCAAGATCATGGGATCGGATGGCCACTACCGACGCGATCCACATTACCTGGCGCGTCTGGCGAAGCTGGCGGCAGAGAATCCGGCTGTGCCGCAGTTGTGCGCAGAACTGGCAGGACACGTGGGGGGATTTGGCGGGATCGGTCCGGTGCTGAATCCATCTTTTCTACAGGAACCGGTGCTGCTCAAGGATTTGAACGAGGCAATGGACACGCTAGTGACTTTGTATCGGGAAAAGGCCGATGAACCGTTGCGGTTCTGTATCGAAAAGGCACTGCGCAGTAACAGCCTGGAGGCATATCAGCGGCTGAAACCAAAGGGAGGCCCAGTGATTTCCATGGTCCGGCCGCAGCAACCGGGGCAGTTCGGTAAGCCGTCGGGGCGCAGTTTTTCAGTGGAGTTGGAGTACAACCTTTATTTTGCGGACGATGCGACGCACACACTGCAGGTACAGGCGATCCTTAATGTCGACGGGAAATCGTATGACGGCGGGACGGGTATGCCACTTACGGCACAGCGACATGGAAGCGGTTCGAGCACGCGTACAGTCCGGGTGTCGAGTGACGCACCGGCAGGGAAGTATCGATTGTATTTCCGGTTTTCCGAAAACGGGAAAGTGCTAGGGCAGAGCCATTATCTGGAAGTCGAGATATAACTAATTCTCAGATATGAAACGACTGCGCGAACATCCCGCAGCCGACAACGGCAAAGTTGAGTGGACGTTTCATTTAGTATCCTAGATCCCAGCGGGGTTTGATGTCAGCGGCGGCGCCTTCCGAAACCCACACATCGGTGGGCAAAGTTTGCAGAATTGATTCCGGCACGCGCGGCGTGACCGGCCCGTGCAACACCAACCGGGCCGTGAGCCGTTGCCACGATTGGAATGACCCGCCAACGCTGATCGCGTGCATGTCAATCCGGTGTTTCGCGGCGATGACTTCAGCCGGTCCAATGGTCGCGGCTTTCGGCGGCACAGCCGTCAGGTCGCCGCTCGCGCCGAAGCAACCGTGCAACGAATTCTGCGCGATGGTGAACGGACTGAGCGTGCAAATCCGCGGGCCAAAGGTTTTCCATTCCGCCAAGCTCTTTGCGGCAAATTCCGGCGCATCCGGCTCGATAAACGCCAAGTGCCCCGTCCAGCCCGGCCCGGAATAGCAAATATCCGCACCCCCAAGATCGGCGAGCATTTTGCCGTAATCCTTCAAATTCCGGTCGGTAAAAATATGGACCTGTTTTTCCGGTGGCCGCAGCTTCGGGTTGAGCGTTGAGTAAAAGTATTTCTTGAACGCATGGCCGAAACCAAATTCCCACGATTCTGGCGCAATGCGGCCGCGTTCATCGGCGTACTCGTCCATATTGAACGTGTGAATGTGCCGACAACTCACCCGGTGCTTGTTGAGCAACGCCGTGACCTTGACATAATTCGGCCACGGATTCGGCATGATCATCACCAATTGCCGGTCCTCGTCCGCCGCCTGTTTGATCCGCTGGAAAATGTCGTTGATCCACTTCTGCTCAAACTTTGCGTCCGGCA
>JBAWWR010000193.1:0-2736 GCA_037146675.1 Verrucomicrobiota bacterium
CTGGAACGCTTGCGGGCCGGTTTTATTGCCGGCAACGCCGGTGCCACGGATTACTGGCGGCGCGAAAGCGATCTCGCCAGCTACGACCTGACGTTTGCCCAACGGATTGGCTGGAAATGGGATTTTGTGTTCCGGGAACTGCAGCAGCGCGGTTGGCAGCCGCCGGCTGGCGCGATTCTCGATTGGGGCTGCGGCAGCGGCGTTGCCGGGCGCGCCTTCTTGCAATATTTTCCCGGACACGCGGTGCAACTTTGGGATCGGTCGGCGCTCGCGATGCGGTTTGCCGCGAGTCGGCTCGGCGAGAACGTCACGACCGGTCAGAAACCGTGTCCGACGCTTTTGCTTAGTCACGTGCTGACGGAATTATCCGACACGCAGGTGCCGGCGTTGCTCGAGTTGTGTCGCGCGGCCACGACGATTCTTTGGGTTGAGCCGGGAACATTCACGGCGAGTCGCCGGTTGATCGCGATGCGCGAACAGCTCCGTGACAGCCACCAGCTTGTCGCGCCGTGTGTGCACCGGCAAGCGTGCGGGATGCTGGCGCAAGCGAACGACCGGCACTGGTGCCATTTCTTTGCGCCGTCGCCACCGGGAGTTTTCAAGGATGGGAATTGGGGGCGCTTTGCGAAAATCGCCGGAGTGGATTTGCGAAGTTTACCGGTAAGCTACCTCGTGCTTGACCGGCGGCCGCAACCGGAATTACCGGCTGGCGCGGTGCGGGTCATCGGGCCGGCGCGATTTCGGAAAGGGCACTTGTTAGTGCTCGGCTGTGACGCCACCGGTGTGAATGAATGCCGGCTGACTAAACGGACGTTACCGGAGCAGTATAAACAATTCCGCAAAGACGAAGCCGGTACGCTGCAAATCTGGCAGCGCGATGCCGCCGAAATTATCGAAAGTCGACGAGGATAAATCCCGTGAATCATTGGCCATTAATTTGCGGCGCGGGATTTGTTGCTGGATTTGTGAACGCGATTGCCGGCGGCGGGACGTTGCTGTCATTCCCGGCGTTGATGTACTGCGGGTTGTCGCCCATCGCGGCCAACGCGACCAACACGCTCGCGCTCTGGCCGGCGTCGTTGACCAGCGGCTGGGCGTACCGGCAAAAATTGCGGGAGAATCGCCGGTATCTGATCGCGCTGGCGGTGCCGTCGATCATCGGCGGGTTGCTCGGCGCGGTGCTGTTGATCACGACACCGGAGCGATTCTTCAAGGCGATTGTGCCGTTCCTGATTTTGCTCGCGTGCGGACTGCTCGTGGCGCAGGAACCGGTCGGACGTTGGATGAATCGCCGGGCGGCCATGCACCCGCGCACCCATGCCGCGATTTTGTGGTGGTGCCAACTGGCCATCGCGATTTACGGAGGCTATTTCGGTGCCGGCATCGGCATCATGATGCTAGCGGCAATGGCGATTTTCCTGCCGGAAGATTTGCAGGCGGCAAACGCATTGAAGACGGTCTTGGCCACGCTGATCAATGCGACGGCGACGGTGTTGTTCATCTGCTCCGGCAAGGTGGTTTTCGGCGTCGGTGCGCTGATGATGGTGGCGGCCATGGTCGGAGGCTATGTCGGCGGTCACACCGCGCAACGTTTAAAGCCGCGTTGGCTCCGCGCCGCGGTCATTGCTTACGGGCTGCTGGTTGCCGGCTGGATGCTGACGCACCGGTGATTGCAGGATGGGTAAGGCCACAGTCACACCACAAATAGAAAGAAATACACGATGATCCCGGACAAGTTACAGAAAATCATGGAGAAGGACGGAGTTGTTGCGATCGCCACTCTGGGACCTGATGGTCCGCACATGGTAAACACTTGGAATAGCTACATTAAAGTATCGCAAGATGGACGGCTGTTGATCCCCGCCGGTTATATGCACCAGACGGAGGCCAACATTGCTCACAATCCGAATGTTATGATTACATTGGGGAGCAGTAAGGTTGAGGGCCTGCATGGAATGGGTGCCGGTTTCCTAATCAAGGGAACGGCGCGTTTTGTGATGTCCGGCCCTGATTTTGATTTTATGAAAGAAAAGTTCAGTTGGCTACGCGCCACCTTGGCCGTTACAATCGAAACAGCTACGCAAACTTGGTGATTGAGGCAACGCGTAGCCACACCATGTGGCCTAACAAGTCGCCGGTGGTTCAGTTTTCTACGTTGAATACCGGCGCGCCGGTGACGATTATTCGTCCGACGGCTCGAAGAGATCGAATTGGTTGCCGTCGGGATCGGTGACAGTGATGAGCCGGCCGTAGCCTTCGGTACGGATGTCGCCGTCGAAATTGACGCCGCGCTCTTTCAACACGGACACGGTCGCGACGAGATCGTCCACCAGCAAGCTGAGGAACGGATTGCGCGCGCCGCCGGCCGGTTCGGCCTGCATCAAACCGAGGTGCACGCCGTTTAAATCGACTTCCGCCCAATTAGCGGCGTCGTCCCGGTAGGCCAGCGTGAGGCCGAGGGTTTTGGTGTAGAATTCGACTGACCGGTTGAGGTCGGCGACTTTGACGACGAGGTTAGCAATGCCTTGAATCATAATTTCCTTAGTAGGGTAACGGGAACTTTGCGGTTAGGGTTTTGACTTTGTCTTTCACGCTGGCGTGGATGGAGACGTCGTCGGGTTTATCCAATACTTCGGTCATGAGCGCAGCGATCTGCGTCATCTCGGCTTCTTTCATGCCGCGCGTGGTCACCGCCGGCGTGCCGACACGGATGCCGCTGGTGACGGTTGGTTTTTC
>JBAWWR010000194.1:0-2684 GCA_037146675.1 Verrucomicrobiota bacterium
CTCTGGGTTTTGGTAGCATTCTACTGAGGCAACGGCCTAGACTCGGTAACAAAAATCCTGAGTCAAGGCGCTGGGGAAGAATAATTGTCGTTGACGGGGCGTGTCTTGAAATGCGGTGTGACGTTTGCTTTTCCGAAAATTACTGGAATATGGTTCGAAGATTGGTCTTCGCTGCAGGAAAAAAAGATCGACGAGTGCAAGCGCCATGTTCTTCCGCTTCGGCAGGCCGGCCGAGTAAACGATTACACAGCGCCGATATCGCTCGCGTTGTTACGGTAATGCTGCAACCGCACTCCTGGCGGAGGTGGTTTTGATGGAAGCGAAGAACGTCAACAGTTTTGTCGCGTGAACCTTATATGAGAAGTCTGTCCTGACAATGTCGGGCCCCGTCTGCGCCAGACAGGCAAGGTCGGCGCGAGGCAAGGACAGGATTTCGTTCAACACTATTGGCCACTGCTCCGCCGCTTGCACTAACCGGCCATTGCGTCCGTCTTGGATGACTTCAGCATTCATACCCACGGCATCGGCTACTGGCAGAACCCCCGCCGCGAGATATTGCAAGATCTTGTAACTGCATTTGCCCTGATCGTAGACTGAATCTGACGACAACGGCATCAAGCCAATGTCTAATTCCGCCAGTATCTCCTCTTGTCGTTGTAGCGTCCAAGGCACATGCACCACTTTCACGCCTGGCAACTTCACCGCCCGGTTGGAAACGATCACCAGAACGAAATCGTGACGGGCTGCGGCCTGCCGGAGCGGCGCCGCGATTCGGGCCAGGCTGGGAAGGTTTTCACTGTGACCTATCCACCCCACGCGCAATGGCCCAGTGGCCGTGGCATAGTTGTGCCGCAATGCATCATGCATCACCGGGGAGGGGTAAATCTGCACCCGCTCCTGGCCAGCGGGCGCCAACGCAGCCAAATAGCGATTCCCACAAGTCATTCCCGCGACCACCGAAGCCAGACGGGAATATCGTCGGGCGCGTCTGGCACTGTAGTGGGAACCAAACCGTGATCGCATGCGAAACATAATGGCGTCGTCGTAGTCAAAGACTATCGGCACCGGCACCTGTTTCCACAGTAGATAATCCATTCGCCCCAAGAGTTGTTTTTGCAACCAGATGACGTCAAATTCCCGGGCGCGCGCGAGCAGATTCCGCAGCGACCAGACACTGTGAGGATAGGGCACAGCCTCACACTCGCAGCCTAACCTCTCCAAGTGAGGAAGCATTTGGAGAATCCGGATTCTTGAAGAGGCCAAGTCGGCTTTCTTATAGACGGCCAACAGTTTCATCCCTATTTGCCCCACCACGACGGTGGCGTCTGTTTCTCCTGATATTTACCAAGCCTGCCAGCGCGGTAATCCAGATAGCCCCGCAGCATCATCCGCAACTTGTTTAGCCGGTCCGTCTCGAACAATAACACTCGAGGAATCTCTCTTCGAATTAGTCGCCTTTTCTTCCGGCAAAACGACGGGAAGGCAGCGTGATATAGACGCGCCACATAGAATCGGTTGCGCGTCATGTAGTACCGACGCAGGCTGGAATGATTGGAAGTTGTATAATTCACAAATAAGAAGCGATGCTCGGCCGGCTCCCCAAGGCAATGAAGCAGGTGCGCCGTATTCACTTGGACGGTTTTGTAGCCGTGCTGCACTAGGCGCAGACAATACTCCACGTCCACACAATCAATGAATAATTCCTCCAAGAACGGCCCAACCTTCCGGTACGCCGCAAGATTCAGGAGCGAACCGGATGTGATGATGTCTAACTGCTCGGTCATTTCTGGATGTTGGAGCGGGGTTTCGCCGAAACGGATGACAGGGAACGCGCCAGCGATGCCCAGCGATTCGACACCATAGCAGGCAAACGCCTCCAACAATCGCGATACCATTGCCGGCTGGGCGCAACTGTCCTGATCCATCATCAGCAAAAACTCGCAACCGGCATGGATGGCACGTTCTGCCCCCAGGTTCAGGGCGGTGGCCACACCGACATTCTCGGATTTCCGCACATAGATGACATTCCCAAGCTCACCAAGCGCATTGACCAGCGATCCCGAATCCGTGTCAGAATTATCAATCACAAAGAGCACCTTCAATGAATGTGCATAGGAGCGAATGTTGACGAGGACCGTCGCCGGCGGGTTGTAGAGCACCACCACCCCGGCTACCGGGCTGGAAATATCAACAGAGATCACCTCGTCCTCCTGTAATAAGGACTTTTAGAATGAATCCTGCCGCGTTGTAAAAAACCTCTCATAGTTTGATCTACTTGATGTGGTGGATAGTTTATCCAAGCAGCGACAACCGCAACAATAAAAAGAGCAGGTCGAATTACCCACGGAAAGCAATCATCTCTTTCAACCATTGAAATCCACCGCTCAGAATGTTGCCATGATATTATATGATATTATTGCTTTACAGTTTGTAACGTCTCCGGTATCTAGCTGTCGTGAAATCTATGAAAAAAGACAAGATGAATCTTGGTGTTGTTGGTTGGGATGGACGCGGCGGCACTGTGGCACAGATTGGCCACACTGCATTGGGCGGCATGATTGCGCCGGTTGCCTGTGTCGAACCGTCGGATGACCGCTTTGAGACGGCGTGCAAACGTCACGAACTTCAACCGCGCCGGTATGGCACCGTCCGTGAAATGCTCGCCAAGGAAAAGCTCGACGGCG
>JBAWWR010000195.1:0-2676 GCA_037146675.1 Verrucomicrobiota bacterium
GTGTACGAACTGGTCTCGCCTTTGGCGACAATCATCCCGGCTGCGAGTGTCGGCCCGATGAAATCGAGAATCGCCCGGCCAATCAAGTCATCGCCCACCTTCCCCATCAACTGCGTCTTGATACCGAGTCGGTGCAGTGCGAGGCCGGTATTGCTGACCGCGCCGCCGGTCGAGATGGTGGCCGGGCCCATTTTAATGAGCGTGCCGGGTTCAAGCGCCGCGCCGTGCGCTGGAAATGCCGGGATAATATCGAGGCAAATATGCCCGGCAATCACAGCTTCAATTTGTTGAGGCGACGACATGGCAAAAGACAGTTGCAAAGATGGCGATAGCTTGGCAAGGTATTTTGTGATGAAGAAATCACCGGATATCCGGGACCTATTACGCGACTGGCCGTACGACGCCGACAACGCGGTACGGATCGTGCCCTGCGCCGACGGACGCGACGTATTGCAGGTGCGCACACCGGTCGGCATCGAGCAATATGAACTCGAAGGCCGCCCAGATGGACTGCGCCCGCACAACGCCGAATCAGCCTTTGCGTTTTACCACGCGCGACTGGACCGATTGAAGGTGGCCGGCGAGGCAGACGAGTTCCGCTTAAATCACAAAGAGTGCGTTGAGGTGTTTGAGGAAGGCGTGCTGTTTTACTTCCGGTATCTCCATCTGTTTCAGCTGAAGGAATGGACATTGACCGTGCGCGACACGACCCGCAACCTGCGCGTCTTCGACTTTGTCCACCGGTACGCCCAGCGCAAGGAAGACCGGCAACACCTCGAACAATGGCGCCCCTACATTCTCCGCATGCACACCATCGCCCGCGCAATGGTCGAGGCGGAAGAACACGCCCACGACCGGGCGCTCCGCATTTTACGCGACGGCATCGAGCAGATCGAAGCGCTATCGGAAGTTGACAACCAAACCTTTAACACCGAGCGCGACCGGTCGGTGCAAGCGTTGCGCGAAACGATTACCCAGATTGAGAAATCCCGGCCGCTCTCTGAAATCGAACAACTCGAAAAGCAACTCCGCGCCTCCATCGAAACGCAATCCTTCGAACGCGCCGCCCAATTACGCGATCAAATCCGCGACCTCCGCGCCCGGCCCGCGCAATAATTCCACTCCGTCCGCCACAGTCCAAAGCCGCGCGATCATGGGATGGATTGCAGTGAATTAGCCGGCATCCAATGGACTACGGACACCGAGGCCGGGCTTCTTCATCACATGCGTATAGATTTGGGTGGTCGCCACGTTTTTGTGGCCGAGCAGTTCTTGCACCGTGCGGATGTCCGAGCCGCTTTCCAGCAGATGCGTGGCAAAGGAATGCCGGAGCGTATGCGGCGTCACCCGCTTGTTTAATTGCGCCCGGCGGGCCGCTTCGCGAATCGCAAACTGCAACTTCTCATCCATCACGTGATGCCGCCGCCGCAAGCCGCTCCGGGGATCGTTCATCAATTCACGGGACGGGAAGAACCATTGCCATTCCCAAGTCTCACCCGCTTTCGGATATTTGCGGTCGAGTCCTTCGGGAATCCAGACGCCGGGGAATCCTGCCGCCCGGTCTTTTTCGTAAACGCGGCGCAACGTTTCGCGATGGGCGCGCAGTCGTTCATTCAGCGATACCGGTAACATGGTGACTCGATCCTTGTCACCTTTGCCGGCACGGACGATGAGTTGGCCGCGCTCGATGTCCACGTCTTTGATGCGCAGGCGGAGCAACTCGGTGATTCGCAGGCCGCTCCCGTACATGAGTTCGGCCATCAGCCGGGGCGTCCCGTCCAAGGCGGCGAACAATTGCCGGCATTCTTCCCGCGACAACACTACCGGAATCCGCAAGGCTGGCCGGGCTCGCACAAAATCACCAAACTGACCGGGTTCACGCTCCAAGCCTTCGCGCAGCAGGAAGACCAGCGCATTGAGCGCCTGCTTTTGCGTCGAGGCCGACACCCGCGACCGGGTCGCCAAATCAGTCAGGAACTCGCGCACGTCGGCATCGCCGGCGGATTCGATGGCGCGCCGCTGCGCTTGCAGCCAGGCGTGAAAGCGCCACGCCCATTGCCGGTAGGTTTGCTCCGTCCGCCATTGATAATGCCGGGAACGCAGCACCCGGATCAATTTCTTCTCCCACTCCGCCTTGCCGAGATCACCGCCGGCCGGGGGCGGCACATCGGTTGCCGGTGTAGCGGCGTCCGTCCCGGACGCCAGCCGCCTGTTCCCCCATGCCGCCGGGACGGCGGCGGCGACACCCGCTTGTTTCTGTCCTTCCGTAAAAAACCAATTGATGGCTTCTTTCCAGCGACCAAGCATCGTCGCGCCGAGAGTTCGTTGCTCCTCGATTTGTTCCATGAACGCCCGTGCGGAGTCCACCGTTGCCTGTTGCCGGGTCTCCTTGCAGAACCGCAGGTAACGAATCAGCGCGAGCCGGTATTGCTGGCGATGAATCGGCGGCAGCTTTAACCGGTGGAGCGAATCGCTCCACTGCGGGAACCAAATAGCGTGTGATTGCTTCAACATATCGGCTTGCTAATGCCAGACTCAGTATGGCTTTCTCCGGAGCGATAGTATCAGCCCATCCGGCGACTGACAAGAGTTCTTGCGAGACTGAAAACCATTGCTAACTGCTTGGATTCACGCTTGACACACCTGTACCGCAATCCTATCCTGCCGCCATGAACG
>JBAWWR010000196.1:0-2644 GCA_037146675.1 Verrucomicrobiota bacterium
TGGGGCGCTCCGGCTGCGCCAGAGCAGGGACGTTCATCGGAGGAAATTGGAGCACGTCCTGCGCGAGTCTCGCGGCGATGGTCGCGCAATGTTTGGCGTCTTGCTCGATGCCGATCGCCTTCCGTCCGAGTTCCTTGGCCGCCAGCAGCGTTGACCCGCTCCCCGCGAATGGATCGGCGATCAGGTCGCCGGGATTGGTCAGGCGTTCGATCAGCTCTTGCATCAGCCCCACGGGCTTTTGGCATGAGTGGCTACCATTGGTCACAGTGCGATGACTCAGCACGTCCCGACCCGCTGCTGCAGTCTAACTTGCGGCCTTTCGCATCGCTGTGATGGTTTCCACCTTTTGCGCCGTAGATTCAGCGAGAGTTTCCGCGAAGACGCCATTCAGCGGCAGCACGGTCTTGAGTATTTCCACTTGCTCCGGTGTCGGCAGACATGCGCCTTCTTCCCATCGGTAGCAAAGCCCGGTTTTCTTACCACGGACGATCATGTCGATGGCACCTTTCGAGAGTCCAGCCGCCTCGCGGGCATCCTTTAGCAGATTTGCCACAGCCCGCGTTTTCGGCGGCACGAACGTCTGCGGTTTCTGGGTGTAGCAGTGGAGTATGGTTTCATGCGCGAACCACATGCCGCGCTCGCTCGCTCCGGCGTATTGGCTGCCGCTTGGCTTGTCCCACACGCAGACGCGGACGCGCGGCCAGAGCATTTCGCAGAGATTCCGCATGGGCGAGTAGCACGAGCAGAATACGACGAGTTCTTCACAGATTCGCTTGGCCTTTGGCAGCCACTCCATGACGTGCAGCGAGAAGGCGCGTTCGTCCAGGTTGTCCCATTCTTCATCCTCGCGCACGCCATACGGCGGATCGGTGATGATCGCCGCCACCTTGCCGATGCGTGGCAGCAGTTCCAGCGCGTCGCCGTGGTAGAGTGTGACCATGCGTCCTCGTAGAACGGCACCGGCAAAGACGATGAACAAGTGCCTGATCCCAACGGGGACCCGCCTTTCTGTCGAAGTTTCGGGGTAGTTATCATGATTTTTCGTGTAGCGGAGTGGCGCTGCCGTCCCCGTGGGATAGGCCAGCGTTCGACAAACCAATCAACTGGTTCGGCGCGGGGTGGTTGTGAGTGAAGGCATCCGGGTAATCGGACATGCACCCGAGCATTTCAGACGCTTCCCGCAGGGATTCGTTCATCGTTCCGCAGCGGATCGCCGCAATCACGACTCCGCCGTTGTCGTATTCAAGTGCTGGTGCCCATCCGTCTTTCATTCGGCGGCAGCTTGGTTTAATCCCACTGGTTTTCATACTTGTATCGTTGTTCGCAGGGGCGGCACATATCGCGCTTCCCTCTGTCTTGCTTGTTGCTTCGGCATTTTTCGCCGCATATCTTGCACCTGAATCGACGCGAAGAAGTCGAACAAGGCACGGCAGGGCAACCGCCATGAGCGGTCAAGTCCTGCGAGAGTATGGCGTCTGGGTCGCTCATGTCGGTGCCTGCGTTTTATCGTTCGCAGCATCAACCAAGCGCACCAGTGGCGTGATTTCGGGCTGCACCGTGCGGATCACCTGGACGATATGCAGCGGCTCGCACCATTTAGACTTTTTGTCGCTTTGCAGGCATGTGCAAGAGTCTTCCCACAGTTCGCGGGTGTCTTCGATGATGGCGGCTTCGGCGGCTTTTAGCGTCGGGTATGGACCAGACGCGGAGAACTGGCCGCGCGACATTCCCGGCGTATCCGTGTCGATAACCCAAAACTGCGAACAAGACGATGGACGACGACCCCCACCAGCCTGTTGTTTGGCTGCGGGGATTGGCTTCGAGGATGCTGGTTTTTTGCTCATTGGTTGGAGGCGTTTTGGTGGGTGCTCGTCATCTCATCGCTCAAAACCGTTTCCGG
This sequence comes from Verrucomicrobiota bacterium, assembly GCA_037146675.1. GTDB lineage: Bacteria > Verrucomicrobiota > Verrucomicrobiia > Palsa-1439 > Palsa-1439 > CAINDI01. The sequence continues at coordinate 1,901 of JBAWWR010000196.1, forward strand.
CAGTTTGGGCAAACGGCCTGGCCGTTGCGGAGATTGTTAAGGGTTGACCGGCAATCCCGGCAAAATCCGAGGAGTTTGAAGAGTTGGCCGAGGTAGTATCGTAATTTATACTTCACGTTTCGTTGTGGGTTGCGAGCGACCTTGCTCGGAGCTCTTCGCATTCACGGTCCTTTTGCTCGTCTCGCAGGTAGTCGCCGCGACCTTCCTCCCACTCCATGCGGGCGTGGTGTCTGGCTGCGTCCTCATCGTCCTGTTCAGGTGTCCGTCGTTCTCGTTCAAGTGATTTCATGGCATTTCAAGCAGGTAGTTTTCAAGAATTTCAAGCGCGGTTTGCAGGTGGTTGGTGACCCGCACGAAATATCCCTCGGCGTGCGCGGCCTCTATGAACTCCCATTGTTCGTCGCTGACTTTTCCGCCCTTGCTTTTCAGCTCCAGGTAGAACCCGTGGAAGCCGCCACGAGCGACCGGCATGAAGATGTCAGGGACGCCGGGAATCACCCCCTCGGCCTTGAGCTTGGTGCCGGTGCGAAACCCGCGAAAGTCTCCGTTGGGGATGGCATGGAGCAGCAGGACGGACGGGTGACGCTCGGCCAGGGCCAGCGTGCGGGTGACGAATGCAACCTGCAAATCGTGTTCCAGTTTGGGCCACGCTTGCGCGGTTGGAACGCGCCAGTCAATGATTGTGCGGACGTTCATGAGAGTATTCCGCGAATTTTCAGAAATAGTTTCGCAAAGATGCCGATT
>JBAWWR010000197.1:0-2610 GCA_037146675.1 Verrucomicrobiota bacterium
GGGCGTGACTATACCTAAATCGCCGGCTTTGGCAACCGGGAAATCCACACGCCGCCGGTTAGGTGCGCGCCTGCAGTGTTTGCAACGTGCGTGCGACGATCTCTTCGGGCGCGCCGGTGGCTGCGACCGTCGCCAGTAGTTGGCGTTGCCGGTAGAATTGCGTCAATGGTGCGGTACTTTTCTCGTAGACTTCCATACGGACACGGACCGATTCCGGCCGGTCATCTTCGCGCTGGATTAGTTCGCCACCGCAATTATCGCAGATGCCGGCTTGCTGGGGTGGCAATGCAGTAACGTGGAAAACAACTTTGCATTTCGTGCAGGTGCGCCGGCCGCTGAGCCGGGTGACGATTTCTTCAATCGGCAATTCGTAGCTGATGACGGCGTCGAGTTTGATCTTTTCGGTAGTGAGGGTTTGCTCCAGCGCTTCGGCTTGCGCCGCGGTGCGCGGAAAACCATCGAGCAGGAAACCACCCGGACAACGCAGGCACGCGGCGCGCTCGCGCACGATGTCTAGCACCGTTGCGTCCGGCACGAGGTCGCCGCGTTTCATAAAATCGAGCGCAGCGGTCATGGCCGGGCTGCGTTCCGCAGGTGACAGGCTTTTGGCGGCGCGAAAAACATCGCCGGTGGAAAGATGGCAGGCGCCGAGTCGTTCGCTGAGCTGTTCCGCCTGTGTGCCTTTGCCGACACCGGGCGCGCCAAGCAATACCAAACGGTATGGTCGCGTAGTGACGGTCGGCTGAAGATTGCATTTAAATGCCGAGCCTTTGAGCCAAGCCGCACGATCGCATTGATTTTTCATGTGTTTTCCTTCGGGGTGAAACACGGGGTGTAACAAAGCAAACTTTCCGGCAAAAAGCAATCGCATCCGTTGTGGATGCTTGCCGGACGCTGGCGAGGCCGGTATAGTTCGCGGCGCTATGCCCGAACTCCGTAAGAAATATCCGTTCGATGTCATCGAGCCGAAATGGCAACATTTTTGGCAAGACAACAAAACTTTTGCCGCGCAGGAAGACCCCGCGAAAAAGAAGCTCTACGTTCTCGACATGTTTCCGTATCCGAGCGGCGCCGGTTTGCACGTCGGCCATCCGGAAGGCTACACCGCGACGGATATTTATTGCCGGTACAAACGTATGTGCGGCCACAACGTCCTGCACCCGATGGGCTGGGACGCGTTCGGCTTGCCGGCGGAACAGCACGCCATCGATACCGGCACGCAGCCGGCGGTGACGACGCAGAAAAACATCGCGAACTTCCGCCGGCAAATCCAGATGCTCGGCTTTAGTTACGATTGGGACCGGGAAGTGGACACGACCGACCCCGAATATTTTAAATGGACGCAGTGGATTTTCCTCCAGCTTTTCAAAAAGGGGCTCGCGTACGAGGCGGAGATTCCGGTCTGGTGGTGCGACGGTTGCAAAGCCGTGCTCGCCAATGAAGAAGTCAACGCCGACGGTACCTGCGACCGGCGCGGTCACAAGGAAGTTTACCGGCGGCCGCTCCGGCAATGGATTTTGCGAATCACGAAATATGCCGATCGGTTGCTCAAGGATTTGGACTTGGTCAACTGGCCGGAATCCATCAAGGAACAACAACGCAATTGGATTGGCCGCAGTGAAGGCGCAGAAGTGAATTTCAAAACTGAAGCCGGCACCACGCTCCGGGTTTTCACAACCCGTCCGGACACGCTGTTCGGCGCGACCTACATGGTGCTCGCACCAGAACATCCGCTGGTCGCGACGTTGATGACACCGGCCCAACAGGCCGCCGTTGAAACTTACCGGTCGGCAGCGATGAAGAAGAGCGAATTGGAGCGCGCCCAATTGGCGAAGGAAAAGACCGGCGTCTTTACCGGCAGCTACGCCATCAACCCGGTCAACCAGGAGAAGATTCCGATCTGGGTCGCCGATTACGTGATGATGGGCTACGGCACCGGCGCAATCATGGCTGTGCCGGCGCACGACACACGTGACTTTGAGTTCGCCCAGAAATTCGGCTTGGAAATTCGTACGGTTGTCCAACCGCCGGCGGGGATTGATCCGCAGGGTTTTACCGGTGACGGCATTGCAGTGAACTCCGGTCCGATTACTGGTCTGCCGACACCGGAAGCGAAGAAGAAAATTGCCGGTTGGTTGGCGGAAAAACAACTCGGCAAGGCCACGGTGAATTTCAAGTTGCGCGACTGGCTGTTTTCCCGGCAACGCTACTGGGGCGAGCCGATTCCGATTGTGCATTGCACGAAGTGCGGGACGGTGCCGGTACCGGAAAACGAGTTACCACTCCGCTTGCCGGAGATGACGGATTATAAACCGTCCGGCAGTGCCGAGCCGCCGTTGGCGAAGGCGACGGATTGGGTGAATTGCCGGTGCCCGCAGTGCGGCGGTCCCGGTCAGCGCGAAACCAACACGATGCCGCAGTGGGCCGGGAGCTGTTGGTACTATCTTCGGTACATTGACCCGAAAAATCCAACGGCATTTATTGCGAAGGATAAAGAGAAATACTGGATGTCGGTCGATCTTTACGTGGGCGGCGCGGAGCACGCGGTGTTGCATCTGTTGTACTCGCGGTTCTGGCACAAGGTGCTGTTTGATCTCGGCCACGTCTCGA
>JBAWWR010000198.1:0-2582 GCA_037146675.1 Verrucomicrobiota bacterium
GTGGCGGTGACCGCATCCGTTTCCCCCACCCCAAGCACGGTGCGAAAGACGACTTCGCTCAGGGCGGCAGCGTTGCGAGCGCGGATCAGGTTTTCCTGGCTCTCGGCGAGACGGACTTGGGCGTCGAGGAAATCGGTCTTGAGAACGTTGCCGGCGGCGAACCGGTTGCTGGCGACGTTGGCGGTGGCTTCCATGCTGGCGACGGCCGCGGCCGAGGTGGCGACGAATTGCCGGGCTTTGCCGATGGTGTAAAAGGCGCGGGTAACTTCGAAGACGAGGTCGTTGCGGACGGCGGCGAAAGTTTGCGCGGTGGCGGCGGTGTTGAGCTTGGCGGCTTGCCGGCTGGCGAGCGATTGGCCGCCGTCATAGAGCGACCACTGGGCGAGAACTTTGCCGTTGAGATTGTCGGTGGTGTCCGGGTGATTGAAGTTGCCGGCGAGGCTGAAGGCGCGCTGGTTGAGCGTCATCATAAACGCTTGGACCGGGTTGTCGGTGGCGGCGTAGCTGCCGGCGAGGCGGACCTGCGGCCAGAGCGCGGCTTCGGTTTGCTGGATGCCGGCGCGGGCGGCGTGGACGTGTTGCTGGGCGGTCGCGAGATCGGGATTGTTCTTCAACGCGAGACGAATCGCCGCCGGCAAGCTGAGTTGCCGGGGCGCGTTATCCGCCGCCGCCACCGCCACAACCAGCGCGGCCAGCCAGACTGGAATCAGCCGGTTCATTACCGCTGACAGCAGGAATTTTTGGGTTCAGTCTTGGTGCTGCAGCAGCCGGAACCGCCGACGCCCAGCTTTTTGAGAATGTCTTCCATCAGACACCACTTGGTGATGCCGGCTTGGAACAAGTTCGCGCCGACAAACGCGGTGAACCAGAGCCAACGTGGATCGACCCAGTGCGCCAGCGCGAGGCTGGTCAGGATGAATGCGCCGGCAATGATGCGGACATAACGTTCAATAGTCATTTGCTTTCTCCCTTTGCTTTAGTGACCGGCACGCAATGAGCCGCCGATTAAACCGCCCAAGAACATACCATAAATCGTCGCGACCCACGGATTGCTGTTCAACGGACAGGTGCCGGTGGCGCAGCCGATGAATTTGTAGTTGGCGAACCCCGCCAACGCGCCGATACCGATCCCGATTGCGATGCTCATTTCATTTCCTCTTACCCACTACTGAGCCGGCAAGGCGCAAAAGGTTACACAAAAGTTTACTTTGGCTAGTTACTTGACAGACCTAAGTTGTGAACATATGCTCATAACTAATGACGCGCCCTTGTTGTTTACGCCACGTCCACCCTGCGCCCGCAGCGGTATATTTCAAACCCGCCGGGGTGCCGGCGTGCACGCTGGAGCAAGTGACCTTGCAGCTCGATGAAGTCGAAGCGTTGCGGCTGGCGGATTTGCAAGGGCTGTACCAGACCGAGGCGGCGGCGCAAATGAAAATTTCGCGCGCGACGTTCGCCCGCATCATTGAGGTCGCGCGGCGAAAAGTGGCGGAAGCGCTCATTCACGGCAAGGCGCTCCGCATCGAAGGCGGCACGGTGACCTTGCCACCGGTCCCAGTGTCACCCAGTAAAAAACAAAAAACGGAAAAATAAAATGAAACTCTGTATTCCAGTTGCCGAAAATCATGCTCTCAACAGCATTGTGTATGGACATTTCGGCTCGGCGCCGCTGTTCCTACTGGTGGACTCAGAAACATTGGCGGTGGAACCACTGATCAATCACGACGAGCATCACATTCACGGCGCCTGCAATCCCCTGAAGGCGTTGGCTGGTCGGGCGGTGGATGCTGTGCTGGTTGGCGGCATCGGCGCCGGCGCGGTGCGCGGTTTGCGCCAAGCCGGAATCGCCGTCTATCGATCATCACCAGAGCAAACGGTGGCCCAAGCCGTCGCGCAGTTTAAAGCCGGCGAGTTACCGGAGCTGGCTGTGCAGCACGCGTGCGGTGGCCACGCTGCCGGCGGTGAGTGTCATCATTAACGAGCGCACGACGGCCGACTATGAGCCACTTCAATGCGCGGGCGAAAACTTGGGATGAAGATCCGCGCCGCGTGGCGCTGGGAGCGGCAATCGCTAAAGCCGTCGGCGCCAAACTCAGTGACCGCCCCCGGCTGCTGGATTACGGATGTGGGACCGGGTTGTGTTCGCTGCCATTGGCCAGTCGCTGCGCTTCCGTAATGGGCATGGATTCGGCCAGCGAAATGCTAGCGCAACTGGCGGCTAAGGCGCAGGCGGCCGGTTTTACACACGTCACCACGCGCCGGCACGACCTGACAGCCGAACCACTGACCGGATTGGAATTCGATGTCGTGCTGTGCGCAATGACGTTACACCACGTGCGTGAGGTGGGACGATTACTAGGGCGGTTCCACTCGCTACTTGGACCGGGTGGATTGCTGGCGCTGGCTGATCTCGACGAAGAAGATGGCTCGTTCCATCAGGACACGCGCGGCGTCGAGCACCACGGCTTCCGTCGGGAGTGGATTGCCGAACAATTGCAAGTGGCCGGGTTCAGTAGCGTGACGTTTGAGACCGCCTACGAAATGGAGAAGCCCGATGCCGCGGGCGTGCTGCGCCGGTATCC
>JBAWWR010000199.1:0-2581 GCA_037146675.1 Verrucomicrobiota bacterium
ATGTTGGAATTATTGCGCGAGTTTTGAGGCGACTGTCGCATTGCAATTTTTATCCAGTGCAGTATGGTCGCGAGGTAATAATGCCGTCTGAAACCATTCATTTCGAGAGTGCCCGCCTCGCGCAAGCGCTCTACTGTCACGAGCCAAAAAACCTCCGGCTTGTCGAGGATTTGCTCAGCCTGCGCGTCAGCGCCCGCGATAACTGGATTAACGTTGAAGGCGATCGCGCCAACATCGACAAGGCCAAAGAATTTTTTACCGAACTCCAGCACGTCGCGTTGGCCGGGACCGCCATTCGCCGGCAAGAGTTCAGCCGCGCCGTCAGCATCGTAGCTCGCGGCGAACCGCTCCGCATCAAGGAACTGAGCGAGCAACGCGTCGAAGTCTCCAAGCGCAAGCGCTCCGTCACTCCCAAGACCGTTAATCAGAAAAACTACATCGATGCCATCCGGCAAAACGACATCGTCATTGGCATCGGTCCCGCCGGCACCGGCAAGACCTACCTCGCTATGGCGATGGCCGTGAACGCGCTCCGCGAAGACAAAGTCGGTCGCATCATCCTCTGCCGGCCCGCTGTGGAAGCTGGCGAATCGCTTGGCTATCTGCCGGGCACGCTCGAAGAAAAAGTTTCACCTTACCTCCGCCCGCTTTACGACGCGCTGTATGACATGATGGATCCCGACGAGATCCAGCGCCATACTGAACGCGGCGTTATTGAAATCGCGCCGCTGGCATATATGCGCGGCCGCACGCTCAACAACGCTTTCGTCATCCTCGACGAAGCCCAAAACACCACGAGCGAACAGATGATGATGTTCCTCACGCGGATGGGTTTTGACTCGAAAGTCGTCGTCACCGGCGATATCACGCAAGTGGATTTACCGGGGAATAAAACCTCCGGCCTAATCGAAATCCAAAACATTCTCAAAACCATTCCGGGGCTCGCGTTCGTGTACTTCGACGGGCGCGATGTCGTCCGGCATGAGCTGGTCCAAAAAATCGTCGCCGCCTACTCGCAATTTAAAGACGCACGCGAGCAACGCCGGCAAAACAGCGCATGATTCTCGACGTGCGCAACCGGCAACGGTCGCATCCGGTGAACCTCACCCGGCTCCGGCAACTCGCCGTCATTGTCGCTGCTGATTTCCAATCACTCAGCATCGTGCTGGTCGGCGACGCCGAAATGGCCCGCCTCAATCTCCGCTATCATGCCGTTGCCGGTACGACCGACGTTTTAAGTTTCGACTACGGCGCCGGCCACGGCGAATTGATTATCTCGGTCGCCCGCGCTATCGACCAAGCCCGGCGCTACCGCACCACGCCGAGCCGGGAACTCGCGCTTTACATCGTCCATGGTGTCCTTCATTTGCAAGGCTACGACGATCTCACGCCCGGCAAACGCCGCCAAATGCGCGCCGCCGAACGCCGGTTACTCCGCAAGCTGGACTTTCGCGGGCTGTTGCCGGTACGATAGCTGCATGAGCCAGTATTGGAAATTGCTGCGTAATTCTTTTTTTGCCGGACTGCTGGTCGTGGTGCCGGTCGGCGCATCGCTCGGTTTGTTGTGGTGGGGCGTGACGCTGGTCACGGCGTGGTTGCCGGCGCAATTTAGCGCGCCGCAACACCGGCTGCTGGCAGTGGTGGTGCTCATCGGATTAACGATTGGTGTGGGCTGGATGGCGCGCCGCGTCATTGGCAAACGATTGATTGCTTTGGCCGAGGCGCTGATCGGACAAATGCCGCTGCTGAAACGGATTTATCCGTTCATGAAAGAAATCAGCCAGACGATGCTGTCGGGACAGAAGACGATGTTCCAACGTGTGGTGCTGGTGGAGTTTCCGCGCTCGGGCGTGTACTCGGTCGGTTTTGTGACCGGCACCACCGGTGGCGAAGCGCAGGCAAAAATCAACGCGCAACTTTTGAACGTGTTCGTGCCGACAACGCCAATCCCGACGAACGGATTTTTAATTTTGGTGCCGCAGGATCAGGTTGTGAATCTAGAGATGAGCGTGGCCGAGGGAATGAAGCTGGTGATTTCCGGTGGCACGGTCAACCCGCCGTATCCCGCCGATGGAAACCGAACGCGCTGAAGCGATTGTCCTGCGGGTGCAGCCGGTCACGGAGTCGAGCCTGCTGGTGCTCTGGTTCACGCGCGAGTTCGGCAAGCTGAAAACGCTGGCCAAAGGCGCGCGCCGCCCGAAAAGCCCAATGCGCGGACGGATCGATCTGTTTTACCAAACTGAAATTTCCTTCCTGCGCAGCCGCCGGAGCGATTTGCATTTGCTCAACGAATGTTTTCTGGCGAATCCGCACCCGGCCTTGCGCACGAGCGTGCCGGTGCTGACCGCAGCCTCGCACGTGTGCGAACTGGTGGACGCGGTGACGGCCGTGGAAGACGCGCACCCGGATTTGTTCGCCTTGCTGGCGGATATGCTGACGAGCTTGGAAAAGTCCTTAACGACGGCACAGTTGATTTGGATGGAATTGCAGGTATTGGCCGCGACCGGCTGGAAGCAGGTCTTCGATGGCGGGACCGGTACTGCAAAAGTTATGCGGTCATTGGACGGCGCGGCAGCCGCTG
>JBAWWR010000200.1:0-2551 GCA_037146675.1 Verrucomicrobiota bacterium
CCGGTCAACATCTGGCACAGGCTGTCGTGCAAATCCTGACCGATGCGCCGGCGTTCGCTGTCGCTCACTTCGAGAATTTCCCGTTCCAGCCGCTGCTGGGCCGTCACGTCGGTCATCACGGCCGCCAGCGTGGTCCAGTGGCCGGTCTGGTCCCGAATCGGCCAGACGGTGATTGCCACCGGCACGCGGGTCCCGTCCTTCCGAAAATATTCTTTTTTAAACCGCGCTGTTTCGCCGGTCTGCAGGATGGCCGCGATAATGCGCCGGTCCTGTTCGTGAAATTCCGGCGGGGTCAGCTGCTGGTAAGTCATCGACCGGAGCTCGGCGGCGCTGTAGCCGGTCATGGTCGCAAACGCGTGATTGAACTCCAGAATCTGGCCGGTGACTTCAGCGTAGGCAATGGCATCCTGCGCCGTGTCGAAAATCTTTTGCAGCCGCAGCTGCGTCATTTCCAGCGCTTGGGTGCGCTCTTGCAACAACCGTTCCAGTCTGGCGTCCGCTTGTTTATGCGCGGTGATATCCGTCCAGATGGCCTGCGTCAGCGCGCGCTGGCGCACGTAAATCGTGCGCGTGCGCACGGCAATGTCCAGCACCGTGCCGGTCTTGGTCCGCTGTTGGGTTTCGAACGCCAGCACCGTGCCGGCGGGAATGTTCTGGACGCGCTGGCGCACATCCGCCGCATCTTCCAGCATCTCAAAATCCGGAATCCGGAGTTTGGCAAATTCCTCCCGCGTGTAGCCCAGCCGCTGGTGCGCTTCTTCGTTGAACTGCACGAAGTCCAAGGTTTGCGGGTCAAACACGACGAGGGCATCGACGGCTTGTTCGAAGAGCGCCCGGTAGCGTTCCTCGCTCTCCTGCACCGCCGCTTGCAACTGCGTCGCCGCCTCGAGCTGCTGGCGTTTGCCGGTTTCCACCGTCAACCGGGCCGTGCGGTCCGCCACCCGTTGTTCCAGACTGGCGTGGATCGCCCGGAGCTTGCTCAGCAACAGGGCGACGATGAAAAAGATTCCGAATCGCGCCACACTATTCCAAATGTTCACATCCAACGGCAACGCCGCCGCGGACAACCAGCAATCGTCGGCAAAACAGCAAACCGCGCTGACCACGGCGACGCTGATGCCGGCCGGTTTGCCGGCAAACCAAGCCGCCATCGCAATGGGAATCAGATAGAAAATGTCCACCGACCGCGGATCGATCAAGTAGTTGAGGCCGCTCATCATGCCAATCAATCCCAAGGCAATCAGGATTAATGTTGGCTTGGTCCGCGACTGTAGATAGCTGCGCACATTCATAGATTGGCGATTGACTGACCCGCAAACCTTACCGGCAGCTCCGCCGCTTGTCGAACCCATTTCACTTGGCGCTGGCCGCTTGCAATTCTCGCGCCGACCCGCCATCATCCGCCTTGTGATGACCCGCGCATTCCAGCTGCCAGTGCTACTCCTGTGCCTGACCGGGCTGGCCGCCGCCGAGACACCCAGCCATGTCGTGCTCGTGCGCGACACGGCCGCCGTGACCGGTTGGCAGGTTGATTCCAACGCGGCCCACGCGATGGTCGTCGCCGGTATGAAACAGTTGACCGGCCAGACGAGCGAAGCCGCCGCCTGGCAGCAAATTGTTTCCAGCACCGATGTCGTTGGTATCAAAGTCAGCACGCTCGCCGCGCCGCTACACGTCACGCATCAGGCGGTGCTCGACGCCATCGCCACCGGGCTCCGGCAAGCCGGCGTGCCGGCAATTAACATTATCGTTTTCGACCGCGAGGCGCAAAAACTCGCCGCCGCGGAATACCGGGCCACCGGCTTTCGCATCGAGGATGTCATCAGCGGCGCCGGCTGGGACGCCGACGCGACGATTGAAAATTCAGCGGTCGGCAAACTGATCTGGGGCGATTTTGATTTTGGCAAACCGGAACCGCTCAGCACGCTGTCGCACCTGCCCAAACTCGTCACGCGCACCATCACCAAACTCATCAACGTGCCGGTCTTGATGGACCACGATGCCGCCGGCTTGGCGGGCTGCCTGTACAACATCTCGCTCGGGATGGCGGATAACACCCGCCGCTTCGAGCAATTCAGCCAGCGCGGCGATGCGCCCATTGCGGAACTCGCCGGCCTGCCGGCAGTGCGCACCAAGCTGGTGCTGAACATTTGCGACGCCTTCGTGGCCGGCTACGCTGGCGGCCCGGCGTTCAAGCCGCAGTATTCGTGGCCGCACGGCGGGTTGTATTTCAGCCGGGACCCGGTCGCGATTGATACGATGTGCTTGGAATTACTCGAAGCCAAACGTCAGGAAAACCAGCTCCCGCCCATCGGCGCGCGCGCCAGTCACGTGCTCACTGCCGCGCGGTACGGACTGGGGCAAACCAACGCCACGCTCGTGGAAGTCACCCGGTAACGGCGTTACCGCAACAAGTTCGCCAGCTCAATCCACTGTTCGAGGCTCAACTCTTCTGCCCGCACCGTGACCGGTATTTTGATGGTTTGCAGGGCGGCATCCACGCGGTCGTGGTCGCCAATCAGTTTCCGCAACATCTTGCGCCGTTGCTGAA
>JBAWWR010000201.1:0-2536 GCA_037146675.1 Verrucomicrobiota bacterium
CTGAACCAAGAACTCTGACGGGATGAACCCGCCAGAGTGAGCGCAGAGCTCAGGATTGGCGGGTATTTTATTGCCCACATTCCTACTGCGCAACGAAAGGCGCGTCATGAATCAAAAGAATGTTGGAGCCCGAAGCAATCGGAACCACCACCTGTGGAATAATAACGGCACTTGGTTCATTCACTACACGGTTCATCCAACCGTGTGGACTAAGCACCGGGTTCGGTGCTCCCTCCGAACTAAGTCGCTTGAGTTGGCTTGTCAGCGTCGTGACCAACTGTTGTCCAGTGACCTCACTGTGGCGAAGGCGGGAGCATGAACACCCCTATCTCTACCGCGGTTTCAAATACACAGCTCACTGGTGCGACGAATTTTGTTCTTTGCCCAAGCGGCCTGTGGGGCATACCAGAACAAGCCAAGGCACTCGAAAAAAAGATACTCAGTGCTTGGGTCACCGAGAACTCCGTGTGGGCAAGGACAATTGCCTATGGGGAGTTGATAGGGATCCCCTGGTGCAATAACGAAGCCGCCCGCTGGGCGACCCTCCTGCTTCATAATGGAATACTATTACGTCACACCGCTGAGAAGGAAGGCCTGGCGATTCTGGATTGCTTGCCACCGAGTAGTAGCAATTTATCTGAACTATGGCAGAACATCCGTTCCAAATTTGACTTGGATCTGTTACTACGCGACCCAATCGCCTCGGCCCAGTGCGGTTTCCAGCGATACGTCACTGAGGTTGGTGTTGGTTCTGTGGGGCATGAACTCGAAACGCTCACGGCGGATGCTGCGCGCATCGGCTGGTTGATTGCAGGACTGCAGGATGATCTTTTCGTTGGCGCGGCCATTGCCCATTCAAAACGCTGCACACTTCCTACTCAGCTTTTGACACTGCTGCTGACGCAGGAAGCGCACGGATTACTTTCACCAGGCCAGAAATTAAACGCCGCAGTGCGCTTTTTCGGTGCCACCTACAAACCTACCACCGCAGAGCGAGTGGGATTGGAGGACGCTATTCTCGAGTCATTGCGAGAGGCCGACAATTCCACCACCATCAGGAACCTGTTGGTCCAGGCATGGTCACATGGTCAAAACGCTTGGCGGCGCAATCCCATCGAGGCGCGCGCGATTGCCTTGGTCAACGGAGAGAATAGACTAGCTGAGACATTTACGATCTTTGCCCAGCGTTTATCTAAATCCATTCGCGTGGCGCATTGCGACGATGTTATTGCTTCGGTTCCGTTATACCTTTCCGAAACCATGGGACAATTTGCGACTAAGACCTGCGCCACAGATGCGCTCTACTTGTGGCAAGTGGCCTTTGACTATGTGTACTGGGCTGGTTTGCTTAACCAATTACCAACTACATCAGTGGACACATTGACCGATGCGAAGCGGAAAATAGTACACCCGACAAACGCAAGGGAGTTGCCACAGCCGCCCAGCATAATTCAGCGGACCAAGCCAGTCATCGTCCGCATTCGTCGAACGGCAGGCGGCCAGTATAAACTCGATATTGATGGTCGCGACAGTACTGGAAAGCCGGCTGGCCAGGGTGAGCCATGGGGCCAAAGTTACTATTTTGTTGGTTATGATTATAACGGCGAATGGGGACCGCCAAGGGATTTGACAGTCACGGAGGTTGCAGCACTGATTAGGGCCAGATGCGATCTACAAAAGGTAATACCTGTATTGGATAAAATTGAGTGGTTCGATGTTCTGGCTGAGCTTAATGGACTTAAATAAGGAGAATCACAAAATGTGCGAATACCCGCAATTACCATCGGAAGAACCGCAGAAGCCGTTTCATCCTTACGAAGTAGCGATGCAGAAATTAACAAAGGCTTTGACCGACTCTGGGTTCTCGGTAACGGATCGGGGATCGCGATCCACTACGATTGGTTTAAAAGTGGCAATAATCCCGCAATTGGATCAGACAACCGCGGACAAGCCTCAGGCGAACCAGCAGCCGATGTTTCCCCCGCGCAGACGCAGGACGCTGGCCGAAGTTCAGGCGGAGTGTCTGACCTCATTGACTCTCCTTCCTGATGAAGTTGTAAACGCTGCTAAACAACCCGAGACTCCACAAACAGCCACACAACCAGAGACGCAAAGTAAGGCAGGTTCGGCTGGCGTCAACTATAACACCAGGACGAACGATTCTAGTGATATTGCATGGTGTCATAGTAAAGATTTGCCAGTGCGAGTATTTGAGGATTTCGATGGCGGAGGCTCGTTGGGCTATATCGTTGAGTTTCAAACCTTGGAGGATCTCAAGGTTTTCGTGACCGAGCGCAAAATATCGCGGCGCTGCTGGATTGAGAAGACTGACGGAATAACTGAGTATTTAGAATTGTGAAAGTTTATCAATAAGCCATCGCTTCGATTTGGCGTTGATGTCTGTGGCAGGCGAAAACATCCTCCTGCCAATAGCCTTCACGACGAGGAAAATATGAATCCAACAAAATTATCACGATTGTCTCTAGCAGCCTGTCGAAATATCCCGTTTATGCGACTTGTTTCTCACGCGGCAATC
>JBAWWR010000202.1:0-2534 GCA_037146675.1 Verrucomicrobiota bacterium
GCACGGAAGGCCAAGTGCTGACGGTTGGCCGCATTGACGGCATGATCGCGCCCACATGGGTGGACAACACCGCCCTGCAACCGAACCCGACTGCCGACGGCACCTATCCCATCGCCAACGACGGCGTCACCAGTGGCCAGTTGACCGGTATCACCATTACGAATGGATTGATTACCGCCGTTACGGTAGTGCCGTGAGTTGAACAGGCTTCCAGCCTGTTGACCTGATCGTAGGACATGCTTCCAGCTTGTCCATGTGATGAATGCGCAAGCTGGAAGCTTACGCTACGGTTCCGACAGGCAAGATGCCTGTCCAACAACCGGCAGCACGATTGTGAATGGATTGATTACCGCCGTGACCGTTCTGCCGTAACGGCGACCCTTCGACTGCGCTCAGGGTGATAGATTACCGGCTCAGTGTGACAGGCTTTTAAGGTAACCACCCTTCCCTGCATCCGCGCCGACCGGTGAAAAACGTGTCGCCAGCGGCGGGGGATTTTGCGATGCTGGCGGGGCATGAGCCAGAATTCTCAACGCGTAAAAATGCTGCGGCACGCATGGCCGTTGATCGTGGCGCAACGCCGGGATGCCGGGATGGGTTTGCTGTTGCATCTGCTCGCAGTGGCGGCGGCCCTCTATCTCCCGTGGCCGATGAAGGTCATCGTGGATTCGATCCTGACCGACAAGTCGCCGGCACCGGCGTGGTTACCGGTGGATAAGTTGCCGGCCTTGGCGGCGGTGTGCGGCATTTTGCTGGCGATGCATTTTCTGCGGGGCTGGCTGTTCACGTGGAGCGCGACGTTGCTCGTGCGCGCGGGTTTGCGGATGACGCATGACTTGCGCTGCCGGGTGTACGAACGGTTACAAAAGCTGTCGCTGGTGTTTCACGAGAAGCGACCAGTCGGCGATTCGATTTACCGGGTGACGTGGGACACGTACTCGATCCAAACGCTGTTTAACCAAGGGCTGGTCAGCATCATCGGCTCGGGTGTGACGTTGATTGGGATCATGGTGATCATGCTGCGGTTCGATGTGACGCTGACGGTGCTGGCGTTGGCGGTCGCGCCGGCGTTGGGCTGGGCAATCCGGTTTTATAACCGGCGGATTTCAGCAGTTTCGATTGATTACCACGACCGCGAAGCCAAGGTCAGCTCATTGATTCAGGAATCGCTCTCGGCCATTCGCACGATTCAGGCGTTTGCGCGCGAGGAGGATGAGGTCCGCAAATTCGGCACCGGCGCGGCGAAAAGCGTGGACGCCAACGTGCGGATGACGCGCGAGCAAGTGATGTCGTCGTTCGTGGTCGGCTTGATCACCGCGACCGGCACGGTGGCGATGTTGTGGATTGGCGGCCACCGGGTGATCGCCGGCAAGTTGAGCGTGGGCGAATTGCTGGCATTCATCGCCTATGTCGGCATGTTGTATGGGCCGATGAGCGGATTGAGCGGGATTGCGGCAGCGGTGCAGAGCGCATTAACGCCGTTTCAGCGCGTGCTGGAGATTCTTGATACCGCGCCCGCCATCGACGACCTGCCGACAGCGCGCCCGCTCGATACTTGCCGGGGCGTTCTGCGATTTGAACACGTCACGTTCGGCTACGACCAAAAGCAGCCGGTCTTAAAGAACGTGGACTTTGAAGCGCAACCCGGGCAGATGCTGGCGCTGGTCGGGCCAAGCGGCGTCGGCAAATCCACACTGCTGAGTTTACTCCTGCGCTTTTACGATCCGCAACAGGGCCGCGTGCTGGTGGACGGCCAGAATGTCTGCGAGTTTCAATACCGGAGCTTGCGCCGGCAAATCAGCATCGTGCCACAGGAGCCGGTCTTGTTCTCCACGACTGTCGCCGAGAACATCGCTTATGGCCGGCCCGATGCCACACGCGACGAAATCATTACCGCGGCCCGGCAGGCGGAAGCGGACGTATTCATCCGCGCGATGGAACACGGCTACGACACGCCGGTCGGCGAGCGCGGTGTGATGCTCTCCGGCGGCCAACGCCAGCGGCTCGCGTTGGCGCGGGCGTTCCTGAAGAATTCGCCGATCTTGATTTTCGACGAACCGACGGCGGCGCTCGATGCCGAAACCGAAGCGGCGGTTTTGCTGGCGATGGAACGCCTGCGAAGAAATCGGACAGTGCTCGTCGTGGCCCACCGTCTCAGCACGGTGCGCAACGCCGATTTACTGCTGGTAATGCAAGATGGCCAGATTACCGAGCGCGGCACGCACGCCGAATTGCTCGCCGCCGGCGGGCATTACGCCAAGCTCAACCGGCTGCAATTCGGCGGCCAATAATTTCTACGCTGCCGGCGTAACCGAGTCAGTGGTTACCGGCGGCACAACTTCGGGTGCTGGCGGTTTAACGGCAACCGGCGCAGTTGGCGTGGCTGGTTTGACAATTTTATCTTCCAACGCCCAGAGCTTGCCATCGTAGAATTCGACGACGTAGCCGTCTTGAATCAGCCAATGCAAATCTGAGGCCAGCAGCGTCTCGTTGACCGGTGCAAGGTGTTCGGCCAGTTGTTTGCGAGTCGCATT
>JBAWWR010000203.1:0-2486 GCA_037146675.1 Verrucomicrobiota bacterium
GAGCCAATGTAATCGACAAGCCCGCCTTGGATTGGCTGAGCAAACAAGCCAAACCACGCATCTGGGTCTGTGATGGCCAGGTGACGGGCGTTGGAGACCGCATGTCAGCAATCAATACGTTGGAATGCGAGGCAGTTTGCCGGCAACGAACGATCGTCCGCCGGGACAACGTCGGACTGGCGGTGGAAATGTTACGCACGCTCAACCGTCACAGGCGCTGTTGATGCGAAAACGAAAGGAGATACCAAATGCCTGATGGATGCGTAACCATGCCCAAGTTCGCGCTTGGACAGACGGTGATCACGGCCAATGCCAAGGCCGTTCTCCCAGAGCTGGATGTGGTGCTGGCCTTACAGCGGCACCACTCCGGCGACTGGGGCGATGTGGACGACCACGACCGACAGGTGAACGAAGACGCCCTCCGGAACGGAGACCGTCTGGTTTCGATCTACAAATCGGTTCGTGATCAGAAGTTCTACATCATTACCGATGGGGACGTAACCACGGTGCTTTTGCCCGAGGATTACTGACCCCATTCGCGACCTCTCCTGGAAACAGGAGAGGTCTTTTTGTTGCGCCCATGAGAATTCTGCGACCCCAGTTTCCCATCGGATCATTTCCCTATTGCCCACTCTTGCCGCTGGTAATTTTCTTGCCTCTGCTTGATTTCGTCGCTATAGATCAAGCATGGTTCAACCTATGCGTTATAGTTTAATCAAACGCTTACAAACGGCTGTCCCGCACGGCGTGCCATTTGACCGCCGGGGACTCACCAAGCTGGGTGTGTCGTCGTCCCTTGCCAATCACTATTCGAAATCGGGCTGGCTGGAGCGACTGGGCCGCGGCGTCTTTATGTTCCCGAACGACAATTTGCATCGCGATGATTGTTTGAAGTTTCTGGCACAACGAGTGACCGGTCTTCACGTCGGCGGCAAGACCGCTTTGGCGTGGCGCGGGATCCGTCACAATCTGTCGGCGCACGAACCACTTTCGTTATGGGGGGACCAGCGAGCCAGTTTGCCGACCTGGTATCGGAAACGTTTTCCCGCACGCTACACGGCCCGCAACCCGTTTTCTTCCAAGTTGCCGAAGAACTTTGGTTTGCAACCGTTGCCCGAAACACCGCAAGGGGTTCCGGTCTCGGTGCCGGAACGGGCGCTGCTGGAGATGTTGTGTGAAGTGGGAGTTCACCAAGGAATCGAAGAAGCTCGCAATATCATGGAGGGCGCCCGGTCGCTCCGACCGGAGGTGCTGGCAACGCTGCTCAAGAACTGCCGACGCGTCAAAGTTGTGCGCCTCTGTGTGCTTTGGAGCGAAGAACTGAATCTGCCGTGGGCCACTGCCGCCAGGAAGGCGGCTGGAAACAGGCTGGGGCATGGCCGGTGGACAGCCCGCCTGAAGGACGGTACACTGCTCATCCTAAAACCCTGATGGACAAAACCTATATCGACACCGTCCGGCTCCTGCTCGAAAGCGCGCCGGCGATTTTTTCGACGCCCCGGTTTGCGATGAAGGGTGGTACGGCGATTAATCTGTTTATCGAGGATATGCCCCGGTTATCGGTGGATATTGACGTGGTCTACACCGACCATCAGGCCGCCCGCGCGGATGCATTGAAAACGATTGCACACGAGTTGGAAGCCATCCGGAAACGGCTCATGCAGACTGGGTTGGAAGCCGCCGTTTCGGCCACTCCGAGCGGCGACGAGGTCAAATTATTTATCCGCCGCGGGCGCGATCAGGTAAAGGTTGAGGTCAACTACGTTTTTCGCGGCACCGTTCTGGCAGTGGAACCACACCGGCTGGTCGCGGCAGCGCGGCAGCTATTCACCACTGAGTTGTCCGTACCGCTCCTGGCCACGGCCGAATTGTACGGTAGCAAGCTCGTAGCCGCGATGGATCGGCAACATCCGCGCGACCTGTTCGATGTTCGCCAACTCTTTGGGCGGGGTGGCCTCACAGCAGAAATCGTCGAGTGTTTCGTTTGCTATCTCGCCGGCCACAATCGTCCGGTGCATGAAGTTTTATTCTCCCGCGATCCGGACCTGTCCTTGGCCTTTGAAAACGAGTTCGTCGGCTTGACGCAGAAACCGGTGACCTTGGCGGAGTTGCAGCACGTGCGGTTGAAGCTAAAAAAGGAATTACCGGCTGCGCTGACGCTGAATCAGCGCCAATTTCTACTCGGTCTTGTGGCGGGCGAGCCCAACTGGCAATTGATGAAATGCCCACATCTTTCACAGTTGCCAGCCATCCGGTGGAAACTCCAAAACCTGGCGACGCTCAAGAAGTCCAACGCGCACAAGTTTGTCCAACAGGCGGCAGAACTTCGCGCGCGCTTGGCCGGCTGACCAATGTGGCAGACGGCTCCGAATCAGAATTAGAAACTGCTAAAGATATTGCAATAGCTCTCAGCAGATTCGAGCGTAGGTTCCATTCAATTATTGTGCTGGCGTTGCCGTAGATTGCCCGAGGGCACTCTGAACGAT
>JBAWWR010000204.1:0-2460 GCA_037146675.1 Verrucomicrobiota bacterium
GGCCAGCATCCGTTAATGCTCGGCTCGCGGCCGGGTTGGTATTTCGAGAAAGGCAAACACGGCGGCACGATTAACGATATCGCCGTCCATGCGTTTGATTTCATTCCGTGGCTAACTGGCTTGCAGTTCGCAGAGGTCGTAGCCGCCCGCACCTGGAACGCGTTTGCCACACCGCACCGGCAATTCAAGGATGCGGCCCAATTTTTATTGCAGATGAACAATGGCACCGGCGTCTTTGGCGACGTGTCATATTCTATGCCGGACAGCCAAGGCTACACGCTGCCGCAGTATTGGCGGACGACATTGTACGGCCGCGCTGGCGTCATCGAGATCGGCGCAAACTTACCGGGCGTCTGGCTGGCGCGCGCCGGCGAAGAGATACCGCAAACAATTCCAGCAGCGCCGGCCCAACCGTTTTATTATCTGGAAGCGCTGACGCGTGAGATTGCCGGTAAGAAGACCGGCCTCGCGCTTACAACGCCAGAAGTACTCGCCGCGAGTCGGCTCGCGTTAATCGTGCAATCCGCCGCAGACAACGACCGGAAGATAAACTTATGAGCAAGCCACTATTTGAAGTGAACGCCGTTGACCGACAGGTTTACGAAACCAAATTGCGCGATTTCCTGCCGCGTAAAATGATTGATATCCACACTCACGCCTGGCGGTCCAGCGATGTGACTCGCCGGAAGCAAGTGGCGCATGACAAGCGGATTGTGAGTTGGCCGGCCCGGGTCGCGAAAGACAGTCCGATTGAGGAACTCCAGGAAACCTACCAGCTAATGTTTCCCGGCAAACAAGTGACACCGTTAATCTTTCCAATCGGTCCCAGCAACGGCAACCTTGGAAAACTTAATGCCTATGCTTCCCAGTGCCATCGCCGCCATAAAGTGCCGGCGTTAATTTGGAGCGATCCCAAGTGGAGCGCCGAGGAACTCGAACGCCGAATCATTGCCGGCGGATTCAGTGGCGCCAAGAGCTACTTGATTATGGCTCCGAGCTATCTCCCCGGTAACGAAATCCGCTGCCTCGATTTCTTCCCGCCTCACCAATTGGAAGTTCACAACCGGCACGGCTGGGCAGTCATGTTGCACATTCCGCGGGACGGCCGGCTCAAAGATCCAGTTAATCTGCAACAGATGTTGGAAATCGAGCGCGAGTATCCGCGCCTCAAGCTCATCATCGCCCACGTCGGTCGCGCTTACTGCGATCACGACATCGGCAACGCCTTCGAAGTGCTGGCCGCTTCCAAGCGGATGTATTTCGACTTCTGCGCCAACACTAACGCCAATGTCTTCACGCAACTTATTCGCTGCGTCGGGCCGCGGCGGATTCTGTTCGGTTCCGATCTGCCGATCACGCGGATGCGGATGCGGCGCGTGACCAGCGGCGACCACTACGTCAATTTGGTGCCGAAAGGTCTTTACGGCGACGTTTCCGGCGATAAGAATATGGGCGAAGTGACTGGTGCCGCCGCCGCCAAGCTGACATTCTTCCTGTATGAGCAAATTTTGGCGTTCCGCCTAGCGGCGGAGCGGACCGGCCTCACCGCCGGCGATGTGGAAGATGTGTTCTACCGCAATGCGGTGCGGTTGTTGCGATTGAAATAATTAAACTCAAAACGGAGGATTACAATGGACGGACGCGAAATTCGGTTGAAACGATTGATGGGCGAAGGCCGGGCGGTAGTGATTGCGATTGACCACGGGATGTTCGACGGGCCAATCCCGGCGATGGAAGATCTGCCGGCAACGGCGACGAAGATCAACCCGGTCATTGACGCGCTGTTGCTCGCGCCGGGCATGTTGCGCCACTGCGGAGCGATTTTTGCCGGTCAGCGGCGGCCGCTGGCGGCGGTGCGGTTGAACTGGAATACCGTGTATTGTTTCCACTGGAATTACCGGCAAGCCAAGAGCGTCCGCGCTTACGGCGTCGAAGATGCCGTGCGCGAAGGCATGGACGTGGCACTCGTGTCGTTGACGCTCCATACCGGCAGCGAGGAACGCGACGCAGCCAACATCGAGAATTTCTGTGAGCTGACCACGGAGGTACACAAGCTCGGCTTGCCGGTCATCGGTGAATATTTCCCGACTGGCCACGTCCAGATGACGGCGGAAGAATTGCACGCCGATGTGAA
Organism: Verrucomicrobiota bacterium; assembly: GCA_037146675.1. Taxonomy (GTDB): domain Bacteria; phylum Verrucomicrobiota; class Verrucomicrobiia; order Palsa-1439; family Palsa-1439; genus CAINDI01. The sequence goes on from JBAWWR010000204.1 coordinate 2,135, forward strand.
AACCGGTTCGCGCATCGTCGCCGAGCTCGGCGCGGACGTGATCAAGACCTTCAACACCGTTCGCTTCAAGGAAGTCACCGGTACCTGCCCGGTCCCGGTGCTCGGCCTCGGCGCGGAAAAATTACCGACCCAACTAGCCGCACTGGAACTGGCCGCATCGGAAGTCAAAGCCGGCGCCGGCGGCGTGGTGTTTGGCCGCAACGCGATTCAAGTGGCCGACCCGCACGCGTTCCAAGCCGCGCTGTGTGAAGTCGTCAAGACCAACGCCGACCCTGCCAAGGTTGCCGCGAAATACAAATTGGCCTGACCGTGCCGGCAGAAATCCT
>JBAWWR010000205.1:0-2456 GCA_037146675.1 Verrucomicrobiota bacterium
CGGAGTCTTCCAGCGTGTAAATAAAAATAATCGCGCGATTGCGGAGTCTTCCAGCTTGTTTCTGTCACGACGATGAGGTTTTACGGAGTCTTCCAGCGTGTAATCGAATCGACAGGGCGGTTTTACGGAGTGCTGCGGCGTGTAATTGATTCGGAGTAGGACGATTAAGGAGTCTTGCGGCGTGTAATTGATGCTTTCCTGGAGTTTTTTTTGGTTCAATTCCGGTCTTACCGGCGCGCCTGGCTTGTGCCGGTGTGTGGTGGCGATCCAATAATTCAGATGGCGGCGCGTGTTACGGCGGACTTGCCGGCGGATTTAGATGGGGTACAATGCGGGTATGAACCAGCAATTACTTCGCAGTGTCATTGTGGTGGTCGCTTTGGGAGGAGTGGCGGCTACAACAAACACACCACCGGCCGGCAGTCTCACCGCTGAACGGGTCAAAGCCGCGCAAGCCATTGTCACCGATCGATGCAATCTTTGTCACGCGGACAAGAAACCATTGACGGCCAGACTCGTGAAAGAGGAATCGCCTGCCGAGATGACCGGTCATTTCAAGAATAAGGCCGAGCTCACCGACGATGAAATCAAGTTGATGGTGCAATATCTGACAGCCGTCAGCGCTGGCAAAGCCGAACTCCCAGCGGTTACCGGGTCATCGGACAAGTCAGTGTCGCCGTCCAAGAGCGGAAAGACCGGGAGGACCGGGAAGCGCGGGGACCACGCGCGGCACGAGGACGACGACTAACGGAATTACCGGTCAGACCTGACACTTTGGGAGATGGGGATTGCCCTCGCTCGTCGGATTCGGTTCGTCTTTTTCCAGGAGTTACTCAGTGCCGTCCAGCTTGCGCCACGTGCCACGCGTACTCAAAATGGATAGCTAATCCAAAGCGATTGCTTCTTTGATTACTGCGAGCAACTCGGCACGGCCTAACCGGCCCGTCGCCGAACAAGCGAGAACGGCCGGCGCTAGTCCACAGCTTTCGGAAAGGTGCGCCTTGAACGCAGCCATGTTCGCCTGCACCTTGGCGGCCGCGACCTTGTCGGTCTTGGTGAACACGAGGGCGAACGGGATCCCGGTGCTGGCCAGCCATTCGATGAACTCCACATCGATCGGTTGCGGCGGCAATCCGGAATCGATGAGCGCGAAGACGCAGTGCAGATTCGGGCGGTGCTGAAGGTAATCGTTCACTGCCTCGTTGAACCGGACCTGGGCATGCCGCGCGGCCTGGGCATAGCCGTAACCCGGTAAGTCCACCAGCCGCCAGCTCCCATTTATCGTGTAAAAGCTGATCAGCTTGGTCAGCCCCGGCGTGCGTGAGACAAGGGCCAGGTCACGCTTGCCGGACAGAAAATTCAGCAAGGAAGACTTGCCGACATTCGACCGGCCGATGAAAGCGAATTCCGGGAGCGACTCGTCCGGACACGAATCCAGATCCAAGGCGCTGCGGTCAAAAATGGCGGATGAAATATTCATAATCGAAAACTACCAATACAGTGTCGCAGCAATTCAGCTGCAGCGATACAAGCAATTTCAGCAGAACATACGTTCAACACCCGTGTTCGCCAGGACGTCGTTTGATACGGGGGACTATTTTTAGCCGTTGGTCGGTGCCGGCCAGCTTGCGTCGCGCGCCCCGCGTGGGTATAAGTACGCGCATGACTAATCTCTTGCACAGGTTGACCCACAAAATGAACTTCCGCATGGTAGTCCTCGCTGCTTTGATTATCGCTGTCACCGCGCCAGTTAGCCCGGCGCAGACGAATGCTCCGGCTGCGAAACCGCCCGCGCCCGTGGCGCCTCCGAAAACGCCCGAGCAGATTGCGTTTACCGAAGCCGCGCGCAACGCTCCGCCGGATAAGCCGTTTCCGAAGGAGATCGATTATCAGCGTCTTAACAAGGACGGCTCGCCGAATACCAACTTCGGCAAGGTCAGCGGCTCGTTCCGGAATTATCATGAGACGTTTCTCAAGCGGAAAGCCCAGCCCATCGGCGTGTTGTTCATCGGCGACTCCATCACGGCCGGTTGGAACGGTGCGGGACATGCGGTCTGGACCAACCGCTATACCAAACTCGATGCCGCCAACTTCGGCATCAGCAGCGACAAGACCGAACATGTACTCTGGCGGATTGAGAATGGCGAGCTCGACGGCATCTCGCCCAAAGTCGTCATCCTGTTGATCGGCACCAACAACGCCGGTGACACCGCGCCCCACATCGCCGCCGGCATCAGCGCCATCGCCAAGCGAATCCACGAGAAGCTCCCGCAGACCAAGCTGATCTTACTGGGTGTCTTCCCGCGTGATGCCGCCCTGACCGGCGCCGATGGCAAGCCCAGTCCGCGCCGCGCGAAAATGGCGGCGGTCAACGCCGAACTGGCCAAGCTCCATGATGGGCAGAAGACATTCTACTTGGAGATCTGGAAACAGTTCCTAGCCGAAGACGGCTCGAT
>JBAWWR010000206.1:0-2424 GCA_037146675.1 Verrucomicrobiota bacterium
CGAGAAACTCTTCGAGCAATTTATCATCCTGCTCGGCGGCGGCTTCTTCGAGCGCCTCGTGCGCTTTGTGAAATTGATCACGCAAATCCGCCGGCACATCTGCTTCCGGCGTGGTCCGCAGGTTCAGGACTTTGGTGAAGCCGGTCTCCTTGCCAAGCGGAATTTCAAACGGGATACAGTTTTTGCCGAAGACTTGCCGGATCTGCTCAACAATCCGGAAGAAATCGCTGTTTTCTTTGTCGAGCTTGCTGACGAAAACCAGCCGGGGCTTTTGCATCGAGTCGAGCAACTTCCAAATCCGGCGCGTGCCGACTTCCACGCCGGTTACGCCGTCCACCACCACAATCGCCGCGTCAGCGGCGCGGATGGCCGCCAGTGTGTCGCCGTAGAAATCGGCAAAGCCCGGCGTGTCGAGCAAGCAGATTTGGTGGTCTTGCCACTGGCAGTGGAACGGCTTGGCGTGAATGGTACTTTTGTGGGCGAGTTCATCCGGCAAGCAATCCACGTTGCTGGTGCCGTTGCCGGGGCGACCGTGTTTGTCCACGGCCTTGGCGATAAACAGAATCGCGTCGAGCAATGAAGTTTTGCCGCTGGCCACATGGCCAACCACTGCCAACGTCCGAATCTTCGAGATATCAACAGCCATAAGGTATTCTCCCTAATGATTGCGCAACGGTGTGATTGCTAGTAGTTTCGCAAAAAACCAAAATGAAGCAACCAAAAACATTCAGTGCGGGAATTGGCGGAGGGGGAGGGATTCGAACCCCCGGGACGCTTACGCGACCAGCGGTTTTCAAGACCGCCGCATTCAACCACTCTGCCACCCCTCCGGAACCGATGGCGGTTCTTTATACCTACTCAGCGGCTATTGGTCAAATCCGGTAAGGTCGTTGGCAGATCAGCCTTACGACCGAATCATCACCAGCAACATTTTAAAACTGGTCACAGCTTTGACGGCGTGCGGTTTGTTCGCCGGGAGAATGATCATTTGACCGGCTGCGACACAGTGTGTTTTGCCGGCAATCTGCATTTCGGCTTCACCGTCGAGCACGCAAATTAATGCGTCGAACGGTGCGGTGTGTTCGCTCAACGCCTGCCCGGCGTCAAACGCAAACGCCGTCACGGTGCCGGTTGGTTTGCGCAACACTTCCCGGCTGACAATGGCGCCAGCCTGGTACTTGGTTAATTCAGCGAGCGTGATGGCTTTGCCGATGAGGTTCCCGGCTTTTTTGGTTTTGGCAGTGCATTTGCTCATGCCGATAATCTACTCCAACCAGCCGCCGCAAACAACCGTGACATCGCGAACAGGTTCTGTTACCAAGCCGGGATGGAAACTTCTGGGCGTAACCGCTGGCTGAACCGGACCGTGCTCGGCATCGGGCTGGCGTCGCTGTTGAGCGATTGGTCGCACGAAATCGCCACGGCCATCATGCCGGCGTTTCTGGCAACGCTCGGCGCGGCGGCGGCGTGGCTCGGGCTCATCGAGGGTATTTCCGACGGGCTGGCGAGCTTTGCCAAAATGGGGTCCGGCTATTTCACCGACCAGCTCCGCCGGCGCAAACCGATTGCGGTAATTGGCTATCTGGTGACGGCGACCGGCACGGCGTGCATCGGGTTGGCGACGCAGGCGTGGCATATTTTGTTGTGCCGGGCCGGTGCGTGGCTGGGACGCGGCGTGCGGACGCCGGTGCGGAAAGCGTTGCTGGCCGGCGCGGTCACGCCGGCAACTTACGGCCGGGCGTTTGGGTTCGAGCGGATGATGGACACGTGCGGCGCGATTGTCGGACCGATCACGGCGATGCTGTTGCTGGTGGCGTTTAAGAACAATTTCAGCCGGGTCTTGCTGGTGACGCTGGTGCCGGGCTTGCTGGCGGCGGTGGCGATTTGGGTGTTGGTGAAAGAGCAGGAGCGCGTCCAAGTGAAATGGATTTCGTTCCGGGCGCGGCTGGCGGCGTTGCCGGTCTCGTTCCGGCATTTTCTGGTGGCGGTGGGCTTGTTCGGAGCCGGTGACTTTGCGCACACGATGTTGATTTTGCTGGCGACGCAGAAGCTCACGCCGCAACTCGGGCAAGCGAAAGCGGCCGGCGTGGCGGTGATGTTGTACGTGCTGCACAATATTTTGTATGCCGGCTTTGCGTTCGTGGCTGGCTGGTTGGCGGATCATTTTAACAAACGCGTGGTGCTGGCCGGCGGGTACGCGCTCGGCGCGGCGACGGCGGCGGTGCTGGTGTTTGCGCCGATGAACCTACCGGTACTCGTGCTGGTGTTTGTGATGGCCGGGATTTTTGTGGCGACCGAGGAAGCGGTGGAAGACGCGCTCGCGGCGGAGCTGGTGGACAAGGAACATCACGGGATGGGGTTTGGCATGTTGGCGACGGTCAACGGCGTTGGCGATTTTCTGTCGAGCATCGTGGTCGGCGTGTT
>JBAWWR010000207.1:0-2396 GCA_037146675.1 Verrucomicrobiota bacterium
AAAATGGTCGGGACGGCGAGATTCGAACTCGCGACCCCTTGCACCCCATGCAAGTGCGCTACCAGGCTGCGCTACGTCCCGCTGGTGGCACACTACCACAGCCGTTCCGGGCGCGGCAATATAACTTTGAGTCTTGAAGTTTGCACTCAGAGCCTTAAACTCTGTCAATGGATTCGCTCCTTAAACTTTTGGAAGAAAACGCACTGCGCACACCGGCCGACCTTGCCAAGATGTTGAACCTGCCGGCGCCAGAGGTCGCGCAGCGCATCAAGCAATACGAAACCGACAAAGTGATCCTCGGTTACAAGGCCGTCATCAACGACGACAAGGTGGACACCGATCTCGTGAAGGCCGTCATCGAAGTCAAAGTGCAGCCGGAACGCGAGGGTGGATTTGATCGGATTGCTAAACGCATTGCTAAGTTTGACGAAGTCACCAGCCTCTTTTTGATGAGCGGTGGCTATGATTTGCTGATTTTTGTTGAGGGCCGCAATCTCCGGGAAGTTGCGCAGTTTGTGGCGGAGAAGTTGGCCACGTTAGCGGGAGTCACCAGTACCGCCACGCACTTCATGCTCAAGACCTACAAAGAGCAAGGCGTGCTGATGGAATGCAATGAAGAGGTTGAGCGGTTGAAGATCAGCCCGTAAACCGGTTGCGCCGCTGAGGTTGTGCTGGTTTGCTAGTCTCAAGGCGGTGCGAGACAGCCTAAACCTAGTGCTGGGTGAAAGGCGTCAGATGGCTGCTAAATTAGCGTTTGCGAAACCGGAGTCTGTGGACAATCCAGAACCTCCGCAAACATCATCAGACTGGTTCGTCCACCGGCTAGAGATAATGAATCCGGTCGCGGTTTTCGGTTAACAGTCGCGCATTGTGCGCGTCGCCGGGATCGGTATTGGCACTCACGAATACCGGCGGCGTGACGCCGCGAGCCACCAGCAATTTAACGGTCTCGCAGGCTAGCGCGTTAACAATGGCGCAGCCGGTCACCGACGACAACGGCCCGACTTTGTGTGCAAATCCTGGTATTTCCATCGCCGCATCGCCGTACGGCGCGCCGTTGTCGATCACGACATCACACAACTCCGCCAACTTCTTGCCGGATGGATGCCGGCTGCCAACACCGCGCGTGTACGCCAGCGACGTGATGGCGATGGTTTTGATTTTTCGTTCGCGCGCCAGCAATGCCATATCAATCGTCACCGCGTTGCGTCCAGATGTTGAAGCCAGAATCAGCACGTCACTTTCCTTAGCCGGCGAATTCGCCAGCAACTCCGTGCCAAGCCCGACCACGCGTTCCAACTTGGAAGTCATTGGCAACGGCTTCACGCTGAAATTCATGCCGTGCGGATAAATCGGATTCACAAGCATCAACCCACCGGTCCGGTACACCATTTCCTCCGCGATCATAAACGAGTGGGATGCGCCAAACACAAACAAACTCTGGCCGGCTTGCGTCGCGTTCGCCAACAGCACTGCGGCGCGTTCGATGCCGGCAAGGTCGAGCGCGTTCACTGCAGCGGCGGCGCATTGAAGATAAGCTTGCGCAGACATTTAAAAACCTCGCTCGTTGTATTGTTGCTCAGCCTTTTTCAAATCTTCGACGCCAGTCGGGCGATTCAAACTCTGAAAAACAGTAGCCGGCTTGCCGGCAGCGGCCATTTTCTCCATAACCCGGCCCCACAGCATGTGGCCGATTACTGCGCACGACATTCCTGAAACCGGCAACAGTTTATGCGCGTATCCCGAAATCTCCACCGCTGCATCGCCGTATGGCGCGCCGTTGTCGATGGCCACGTCCACAACTTCACCGAGTTTTTTGCCGGACGGATGCAATGACTCAACCTGCCGGCTGTACGCCACCGAAGTCAGGCCGACGGTTTTTACGCCTTTAGTCCGGCACGCCAAGGCAAGCTCGACCGGGCCACGATTCTTGCCGGAGACCGAACCAAGTACCAACACGTCGCCGGCGCGGAGATTACTCGTTTGTACAGCAAACCGAATAGTTTCGAGATCGCGGTCAGCCGCCCGTCGGCTAAAACACTGCGGCGCTTTCTCCGCAAGTTCGAGTTTGCAGGAAAAAAGTTGCACCGCCGCCAGCCCGCCGGCCCGGTGAATAAAGTCACCTTGTATGCCGTGACCAATTTCCGCGCAGTACACGACACCCCGATGAGTAAGTGCCTGAACGACCAAATCGGCAGCGCGTTCCAGTGCCGGTAATTGAGTTTGCTCCAAGTGCGCCAACACACCGCGCACGGCTTCCAGATATTTTTTGGGAATCATTACCGGCCTTCTAACACAACTACCAAGTGAATGGCGACTTGATTTTGGCTGGAGAGTTGTCACACTCGCGCCATGAAAACTGTGCGCTTTGGAATTATCGGTTTGGGATTGATGGG
>JBAWWR010000208.1:0-2383 GCA_037146675.1 Verrucomicrobiota bacterium
GCGCTGCGAAAATCGTTACCGGCAATACAAGCGTTTGCCGATGTTGAAGGCTTAACAGCGCACGGTGCCTCGGCGCGCATTCGGTTAAAATGAGCTACGCGCGAAAAAATATCGAGCAGATGACCGGCTACGTGCCCGGCGAACAGCCGCAAGTGCCCGGCCTCATCAAGCTCAACACGAACGAAAATCCGTATCCGCCAGCGCCGGAAGTTAACACGGCCTTGCGCGCGGCGCTGGATGACCGGCTCCGTTTGTATCCCGATCCGACAGCCAAAACGCTCCGCCAAAAACTCGGCGCGCAATTTGGTTTCGACGCTGGGCAGATTATCGCCGGCAACGGGTGTGACGATATTTTAAATTTGTGCGTGCGCGCGTTTTGTGGTGAAGGCGAAAAGCTGGCATACTTCTGGCCGAGCTATTCACTCTATCCAGTGCTAGCTAATATCCAAGGCGCCCAGAAGGTCGAACTCTCACTCGATGACAACTTTCAAATTCCGACGCATTCGACTGGATTGGCGCAACTAGCCGGCGTAAAGCTATTGCTCATTACGCAGCCAAACGCGCCGAGCGGCGTGTGGTTGCCGAAGGTTGAATTGCAACGAATCATCGAGGCGATGGACGGCGTGGTGGTAATCGACGAAGCCTACGTGGACTTTGCCGATGACAACTGTCTCGATTTTGTCAGGAAATACGCCAATGTGTTGGTGACGCGAACATTTTCAAAATCGTATTCGCTCGCCGGGATGCGGATTGGGTGGGCAGTTGGCGCGCCGGCGTTAATCGCGGCATTGGATAAAGTGAAAGATAGTTATAACGTCAATCGCCTCAGTCAAATCGCCGCTGAAGCCGCGCTGGATGATCGGCAATATTTCGAGGAAACGACGCGCAAGGTGAAGGCGACCCGGCAGCGGGTGATTGGCCGATTGGCGGAATGGAAGTTTCGCGCTTATCCGTCACAAACCAATTTCATATTCGCCCAACCACCGGCACCGTTGACCGCTCGGCAATGGTTTGAGCAGTTGCGGGAGAAAAAGATTTTGGTGCGCTGGTGGGATGTAGACCGAATTCGTGATGGCGTCCGCGTGACCATCGGCACGGATGCGGAAATGGATCGATTTTTGGAAACAACCCAGGAGATTTGTGAAAAAACGAACCGCTAAAATCAACCGCGTTACTGGCGAAACACAAATTAATCTTGTACTCGGCATTGACGGCGCGGGCAAAGGTGACGTGCAAACCGGTGTCCCGTTTCTGGATCACATGCTGATGTTGCTAGCGAAACACTCGCTCTGTGATTTGAAAATCCGCGCTACCGGCGACATTGAGGTGGACGGGCATCACTTGGTCGAGGATATTGGAATTGCGTTGGGTCAGGCGTTTGTACAGGCACTTGGCGATAAACGCGGTATCCACCGGTATGGCTGGGCACTGGTGCCGATGGACGAGACGCTGGCGCAGTGCCGAATCGCGCTGGATTTTAGCAACCGACCGTACTTAGTTTTTACGGCGAAGAACTGGAAGCAGATTGCCGGTTTGGAACTTGGTAAGCTCCGGGTCGGGTTGGTTCGTGAATTTCTTCAGGGTTTTGCTAACGAAGCACGATGCAACTTGCACGTGGATGTCTTGCGCGGCGAAGAACCTCACCACGTTGTTGAGGCTATCTTCAAAGCACTAGCGAAAGCTCTTGATCAAGCGTGTCAACGCGACCGGCGTGTAAAAGGTTTGCCGAGCACAAAGGGAAAATTGTAGCGCTTGCGAGAGCAAGCCAGCCAAAACTCTCTGCTGCGATACGCAATCTATGACGCGCTGGCAACCGGGTCGATATTGACGCGCGCACCCTGCTTATCAAAACGCACCTTACCAGTAGCAAGGGCGAAGAGCGTCCAGTCACGACCGGTACCGACATTGGCACCGGCAACAAATCGTGCGCCACGTTGCCGAATAATGATACTGCCGGCGCTGACTAATTCTCCGCCAAATGCTTTGACGCCGAGTCGCTGACTATTACTATCGCGACCGTTACGACTACTGCCTTGTCCTTTTTTATGGGCCATGGTGGTGACTCCTTACTTCAAAATTACTTAGCGACGATCTCTTTGATCTTGAGCACGGTGTGATGCGCGCGCACGCCGCGTTTGCGGTGGTAGCCTTCCCGTCGACGGAACTTGAAGGCAATAACTTTCCGTGCTTTTTTATCCGGGTTAATGACCTCGGCCGTCACGCTCGCACCGGTAACGTTGGGCTTGCCGACCTGAATATTGTCGCCATCAGCGATCAACAACACATCGGAAAACGAAATCTCTGCGCCCTTAGCCCCATCGACAAGCTCGACTTCGAGCACGTCGCCGGGTTGGACGCGATACTGTTTGGCACCTGTTCTAAT
>JBAWWR010000209.1:0-2281 GCA_037146675.1 Verrucomicrobiota bacterium
AAAGTCTATCTGGCCGTGGAACCCTGCGACATGCGCAAGGGATTCAACGGACTCACCACCGCTGCCGTCGAGCACTTGGGTCAACCTCTGGCTCACGACGCGCTCTTCGTCTTCATCAATAAGCGACATACACGGGTCAAGCTGTTATGTTTTGACAACACCGGACTTTGGCTCGCAACAAAACGCCTTGAGCGGGGCACGTTCAGTTGGCCAGAGCCTAGCGAAACCGGCCAACGCAAGATCACGCTCCAGCCGGAGGCCCTGCGCTTGTTGCTGGACGGGGTTGACATGCGCGGTGCGAAATTCAGGCCGTGGTACGAGCGCTGAGCCGAAAAACATACGTGGATTCACCTATGCCCGTTAGGATGATTTTTCTTGCCAGCTATATGTTATCCGACATGTTCCAAGCATGTCCGCCGCGAACCACCCAGACCTAACCGACCTGCTTGAGCGGGTGGTCAAGCTGGAAGCGCAACTCGCGCTGGCAATAGCCGAAATCAAGCGCAAGGACCAGATCATCGCCGGTCTCCAACAGCGCCTCTTCGGATCGAGTTCAGAGAAGCTCGACCCGGCCCAGCTCCAACTGATGTTCGATGAGTTGGTGCTGGGAAAACCGGCACCCTCTCCGGACCAAAGCGATGGCACGCCATCCGCACCGGAGGGGGAAAAGTCAAGAGCCGCAAGAACCCGCCGCACCAAGGCTGACCGTTTTCCGAAGAACCTCAAGGTGGTCATCGAGAAAGTGGTCACTCCCGACAAGGTCGCGGCGAACCCGGAGAATTTCGATTTGTTGAGCGAGCGGTATCACGACGAACTCGATGTGATCAAAGCGGAGATGTTCTGGCGGCGCACGATCATCCAGACCTTCATCGACAAGACTGACAAGGCCCTCCCGCCGGTCAGTGCTCCCGTCCCGCTTCCCAGCATCCCAGGCACGCTTTGCGCCCCGGCGCTCGCCGCGCAGATCATCGTTGATAAATTTGTGGACCATTTGCCGCACTACCGGCAGTCTAACCGTTTCCGACGACGAGATGATGTGGATATCGGGCGACAAACGCTCAACGCGTGGACCCATGCCACCGCCGGCCACCTTACCCCGATCAACAGGGCGATCAAAGCCGAAGTGCTTCAGGCGTCCGAACTCCAGGTGGACGAAACGCCCATCGAATATCTCAAACCAGGCCATGGCTCGACCAAGCAGGGCTATCTGTGGATCTATAACGATCCGCAAGGCGGGACGTGCTATTACGACTGGCATGCCGGGCGCGGTCACGACTGCCTGCTAGACTTTCTCGGCTACGACGAGGAAACCGGCACCATCGGCTACGCCGGGACCATCCAATGCGATGGCTTCAGCGCCTACTCGGCCCTGGCGGCGCGTTTCATGACCATCCGGTTGGCCGGTTGCCTCGCCCACATCCGGCGTAAGTTTGTCGAGGCGAGGGACCAGGCTCCTGAAATCACGTTGTCCATCCTGCTGCTCATCCAGCGCATCTATGTGATCGAGAAGCAGACTCGCCAGACCGGAGCACCGCCCGCTTGTCGCGAGTTGATCCGCCGCTGCCGTTCCCGTCCCATCGCCGATGAACTCCAGCGCCTGATCGTTGGTGCCAGAACGTCCCAACTGCCCCATGGTCCGCTGGGCGAGGCGCTCACCTATGCCATCAACCAATGGAACAAGTTCATCGTCTGCCTGGAGAACGGACGCCTGGAGGTCGATAATAATCTAGCAGAAAACAAGGTGCGTCCGGCAAAAGTCGGCGCGAAAAATTTTCTGTTCTTCGGTAGTCTTGAGGCTGGGGGCAACAACGCGTTGCTCTACACGCTCATGGCCAACTGCAAGATCCAGGGTCTCGACCCCGAGATGTATCTGACCGAGGTCATCAAGCGGCTGCCACACAATGCCACCGCCGAACAAGCCGCCGGGTTGACCCCGGCTCGCTTCGCCGCCGCGCTGCGTGCCGAGGCGCAGGCAGTCGCCTGACAAACGTCCCGCCGACGCGTCAGCGGCGGGGGGACGAATTTAGGACGCTTACGGTAATTCTCATCAGACATCCCGTACCATGTTCCAGCGACCCAACCTCGCAAACTTAATTGTGAAATTCCAAGGACCGGATCCATTTAGGTGTATTACAATTTGGCCATCGACAATTAATAGCTGCAAATCATGTGAAAATCGCCCACATCATCGTTCACGTTCGTCTCATCCAAAAAATATGAATATTTCAAACTCCCAAGGTAAATAACCTCAGGGCCGTGAACGGAGTAGTAGTGATCGATT
>JBAWWR010000210.1:0-2252 GCA_037146675.1 Verrucomicrobiota bacterium
TTTCACGCCAAATCGGTCATCAACTCCAAGGGCGGCAAGCTCATCGCTTTTTGCGACATGAGCAAAGAGCGCGTGGACAAAATCGCCGGCGAATACAAGGTCAAGGCCTACTACACGCTCGCCGAAATGCTCAAAGACCCCGCCATTGACGTCGTCAACGTCTGCCTGCCGAATCACCTCCATTACGAGGCCGTGCTGCAATGCGCCGCCGCCGGCAAGCACGTGCTCACCGAGAAACCACCGGCAATGACCTTGCGCGAGACCGACGAGATGATCGCCGCCTGCAAGAAAGCCAAAGTGAAATTCGGCTGCACCGTCCAATGCCGGATCCGCAAAGCGATTCAAGCCGTCAAACAAGCCGTGGACTCCGGCCGGTTCGGCAAACTCCTGCACGCCGACGCCTACATGAAATGGTTCCGCAGCAGCGAGTACTACCACAGCGACGCGTGGCGCAGCTCCCGCAAGTCCGGCGCCGGCGTCACCGTCCAGCACGCCTTCCATTACATTGACCTCCTCCAATACCTCATGGGCCCCGGCAAAGCCGTCGAAGCGCGGATGACCAACCTCGCCCACCCCTCCGTCAATCTGGAAGACACCCTCCTCGCCTTCGTCAAGTTCGCCAATGGCGCCCAAGGCGTCGTCGAAGCCTCGACCGCGTTATGGCCCGGCACCGACATCCGCATCGAGATCAACGGCACCGACGGCACCGCCATCGTGACCGGCGAAAAGATCACCACTTGGAAATTCCGTGACGAACGCCCCGAAGACGCCGCCATCCGCCAAATCGGCAGCGCCGCGCAAGCCACCGGGGCCGGCGGCGCCGCGGACTTCGGCTTCCTCGACCACCAAGTCGTCATCCAAGACATGATTGACGCCGTGAACGAGAACCGCGAAGTCGTCATCCCCGTCGCTGCCGTCCGGCCCACGCTGGAAATCGTGCTGGCGATGTACCACTCCGCCGCCCGCAACGCGCCCGTGGCATTGCCGGTGCAGGACGACGACAAGATCTGGGAAATGCGCGCCAGCTAGTCGCTCGCAAACAATTAAAAGCAGAAGGCCGCGGCGGTCAGCGCCCTTTTTTCTTTTTCCCGACTGGCTTCAGGCCATAGGCATCTGTTGCCGTCCAGGGGAGTTCCACGATTCCCGCGCCCTTTTTTGCCGCATGTTCGAGACAGTCCTCAATCGCCATGCCGACGACATCCTGCAGTCGCATATCTCCACCCCCGACATTCATCAGGAACGGGCGCAAGCACTTTAGGAACGCCTGGGGATTCGTCACGCGGAAGAGTGGCATCTCTCCCGTCGGATCCTTCTGGTTGCCAGCGTTGATGAATTGGTTCCAAGCCCCGACTTGGGCGAGGATCTCCTTGAGGCTCAGTTCAATCACCAGCTTGTCACCGGTGACGGTGGATTTCAGGGTCGGTTTTTTTGACATGGGCTACTTGTAGCATCTGCGCGGGCCGGTTTCCATTGTTTGGCGCCGGGCGCTTTTGGTAATTTAGCGGCGCATGGATTGCCTGGAACGTCTACCGGGCGAACCGACTGATCCCGCCGTTACGAGCGCGGCGGTGACGCGGAAATTGTTCGCAATGCTCCTCAAACGGTTGCCGGCGGCCTATCGCAACCGGCCGGAGATACCGGTGACGGTGCTGAGCGCGCATTTGCAGTCCTTGCAAATGCTGGAGCGCGAACTGTGTCGCAATGCCGCCGAACCGGCCTGTGTCCGCCGCGCCCGGCAATACATCGCGGAGAATCTCATCGAACCGCTCACCGCCGAGATGGTGGCCAAGGAGGTGGGATTGTGTCCACAACAATTCCGCAAGCGCTTAAAGCGCGCGACCGGACAAACCTTTCGCCAGTATCTGACCCTCCGCCGCTTGGAACGCGCGAAAGAGTTGCTCGCAACCACCGACCGCACGGTGCTGGCTGTGTCATTGGATGCCGGCTTCCAATCCGAGCCGACCTTCTACCGCGTCTTCCGCCACCACACCGGCCAGTCGCCGACGGAGTACCGGGAAAGGCTGATGAAATCCGTCATGCCTCGGGTGCGAACCGCCGCGAAACGGTCTTAACCGGCGTTTTTAAAAGGTGGTCAACGGGAATCATGTTTTGCCTTTGCCAACACACCCGACACGGCAGTAGTATCCACGGCAACCGGAGATTTCGTATGGACATTACTTTTGCGTGTGAGAAATGTGGGCAGCATGTCGTCATTGACGAAGCAGGAGCCGGGCAACAATTGCCATGTCCAA
>JBAWWR010000211.1:0-2183 GCA_037146675.1 Verrucomicrobiota bacterium
TCCGCATCGTCCTGCCGACCGGCGTGGAGGAAGCCACCGGCGGCGCGGTGCCGGACGTGCTCGCGATGCAAAACGCCCAGCGTAAAGCGCGCGCCATTGCCGGACGCCACAGCGAGGCGCTAGTCATCGGCGCGGACACGATTGTGGTGCTGGCCGGCGCGGTGTTCGGCAAACCGCGCGATATGGCGGCGGCGGAAACGATGCTCGGCCAGCTGGCGGGCCGCCGGCACGATGTATTTACCGGCGTGTGCGTGATTGACCGGACGCGCGAGATCACGTTCGCGGAACGGACCGGCGTCTGGATGCGGCCTTTGAGCCGGGAGCAAATCCGGGATTACTTCACGAAGGTGAATCCGCTCGACAAAGCCGGGTCGTATGGCGCGCAGGAATTCGGCGAGTTGATTCTGGACCGCGTCGAAGGCAGTTTCAGCAATGTGATGGGCTTGCCGGTGGAACGACTGCGGACCACGCTGGAACGGCTGGGACAGCTCTAGCTTTGCGCGGCGCGCCGGTAGCGCTTGCTGGCAACGTAGCCACCGGTACCGATGACGCCAATGAGCAGCAACGCCAACGAACTCGGTTCCGGTACGGCAGAGACTGGCGCTGGGGCGTAGGAGCCGCTACCCGAAATGGTAATCGAGGTGGCGGCAAAGGATATTCCCTTCCCGTTGATCTCACTAAAGCTAAAAGTCGGATACGATCCAGTTACTGCGTATGTCCCATCAAGACCGGAAAAGTATTCACCGACTGTGACCCGACTGTTATAAGATCGAAATGGTGCGGAGATGCCTATATTGGAGAAACCTATTTGCCAAATGTTTGAACTACCCATTGTGAGTGAGTTTGTGGGCGCTCGATCAGGGTAGTCAGTTATATTCACAGTGCTTACTCCGTTCGATAGTTGTCTAATAACTGTTTCGGACTGACCGTCGAAATATGTGCCGTTTAACCCATCGCCGGTTATGCTAGTAAAAATAGTTGGGGCTAACCACAGCGTGGAAAACCTGGCATAACTGGGCGAGAAACGATCTTGTGGTGTAGTGAGTTGGCTATTGAGCGTGAAATCAAATGTATAGGCCTGACCGTGATTATAGCCGTAGGGAGTACCACCCCAGTCCGCGGTGCCGGTGACGGACATTATTAGGCTATCCGCTCGAAGCCCCGGTGCGGCCAGCAGCAAGGTGCCGGTGATGAGGCTGACGAGGGAACGATTAAATTTGATCTGGTTCATATGATAACTCGCTGTGTTGAATCTGGCGCATTTTAGGCCCCCGGCAGAATTTGTGAATAGGTAGGATTACCTAGACGAGCCACGCTGACCGCGCGGCCAGATTTATTGGACAAACGCCGCGGCGGTGCGGGTTTCCACGCCGAGCTTGCGGTAGATATTCGCCAAATGATTCTGCACCGTTCGCTGACTGATCCCCAGAATCATGCCGATCTCCGGGTCGCGCTTGCCTTCGCGTACCCAGTGCAGGATTTCCCGCTCACGGGCGGTCAAGGCGTCCAAAGGACTTTGCGTTTCGGCGCGGTTGGTTGGCGTGGCGCCCCGGTAAAACGGAACCAAGCCATTCAAGACCCGGTGGTAGCTTTGAATCGGGGCCAGATCCCGGTCGGTAAACCGCCGGCTCCGGCCGCAGGTTAAAATCAGCACCTGACCGGCGGCCGTGATCTGGTAAATCGTGGCAATGTCTTCAACGCCCAACGGACGATCCACTTCATTGTAAATTTCCGATTGATGCCAGACAGCATTGGGCACCTCGCGGCTCCGCATGAGGGTCATCGGCTGTCGTCGCGCCAAAAATTTTCGCGCCAAGGGATGCTCGCGCAACTTCTGCTGGGCGGCTTGATGAAAATCAGCGGTGGTGGCCAGCCAACCTTGGCCAAAGAAAAACACCGCCGCCGATAGCGTTTCGGGATTGAAGAGGATGGCGGAGAAATGGTCGCCCGCCGCGACTTCCTTGAACGCGGCCAAGGAAGCTTCCACCAGCTGCCGGTCATCTGGTGCGGCGACAATCCGCTCCAGTAAACTGACATTGACCAGGCTGCTTTTATTGGTCCTGTGCATGAATTAGCCTGCGACTGTGGCTGAAGTTACATTTGGATTTGGAGTTTGTCCATCCCCGGCTGAAACCGGGGTGGATTTTGCTGGGCGGCAAACTGCGCTGGAGTCCGGTACTGCC
>JBAWWR010000212.1:0-2173 GCA_037146675.1 Verrucomicrobiota bacterium
ACCTCATTGACTCTCCTTCCTGATGAAGTTGTAAACGCTGCTAAACAACCCGAGATGCAAAGTAAGGCAGGTTCGGCTGGAGTCAACTATAACGCCCGGTCGAACGATTCCAGCGATATTGTGTGGTGTCGCAACAAAGGGTTGCCAGTGCGTGTCTTTGATGACTACGATGGCGGAGGGTCGTTAGGCTACATCGTCGAGTTTCAAGCCTTGGATGATCTCAAAGTGTTTGTCGCTGAGCGGAAAATATCGGGACGCTGTTGGATTGAACACCCTGACGGTAAAACTGAGGATTTAAAGCTATGAAAGTTTATCAACTGCACATTGGTTCCAACTCAACGGGCACAATCTCGACGGAAACAGAGGCGAAGATTCAGAAAACTGTCGCCAATGAATTTCCCTCGTTCAGTGTGTTGCGTGGACGAGGATATTTTCGAGGCACGCCAGAAGATTTGCTGATCGTGAAAATCGCAACCGACAATCAACCGCAAGTTTATCAATTGGCTTCCAAACTACGGCAGGCACTCAATCAAGATGGCATCGGTGTTGAACACGACGGCGAATATCATCGGGTAGTGGAGTAGCCATGAATGATGACCTAAAACAACTTGCTCGTCGTTGGACAAGGACGTGCCGATTCCAGCTCGTGCGACGGTGAAGTTTAAAGCTGGTAAGGAAATGCGTGAGCGAGTTTTGGAACAGACGGGGAAGATTAAGATGCCGTAGTGGTGGTTAATCAAATAAAACAGCGGCAGGGGCCTAATCCTGCCGCTGTTCGACCTCAACTTTACCAACCTCACCAAACCCTCACCGTAAATCTTTCACCTGATGTAACCATAGCTGATACTGTTGGAACCACAATCGGTTGAAGTGTGTATTTAGTGGCAGGGGGAACTACCTAGTAACTGCATGCCGAAACCAGTCGTAAACGTGAATTATTGAACAATCGTTTGCTATTGTTGCAAACAGGCTTACGTTGCGGTGGAGAGCCGAACCACCTCTCAGCAGCAACGCCCACTAGGGCGGAAGAAGCCCCGAGAAAGCTTGGGGAGCAGCAAAATGAGAGACAGTTCATCGGCTCTCTTTTTTTGTGCCCCATCCAGTTCCCAGAAGCCACCTTGCCACACACCAGCAAACCCGTTAGGGTTCAGCAGTGCCCAAAAAGAAATTTGAACCCACCGGTATGCTGTTCGATCTGTTCGAGACGCCGAAACCAGCTCCGAAGCCGGTGGCGACTCGTTCGGTGACCATCTACACCGATGGTGCCTGTTCTCCCAATCCTGGCTTTGGCGGCTGGGCGGCGGTGATCATTGATGGCGAGCAAAAGCGCCATGTCAAAGGCGGCACCGCAGACACGACCAACAACCGGATGGAGCTGCAGGCGGCGATTGAGGGCTTACGATCACTGGCGGAACCGAGCCGGGTCAAGCTGTACACCGACTCGAAATATGTACGCAGCGGGATCACGAGTTGGCTGCACAATTGGGTGCGGCGGGGTTGGAAGACCACGGACAAAGCCCCGGTAAAAAACCAAGATCTTTGGCAGGAGTTGAGTGGCTTGACCAAGCTGCATCACATTGATTGGAAATGGGTGAGGGGACACAATGGCGATCCACTCAATGAGGAGTGCGATCAATTGGCTCAAGGTGAGGCGGGACGGCGGAAACAGATGGTGACCGGCAACGCTAAAGAGAGATTTTCAATCGCCGTAGAATCGCCGTAAAAGTCCTCATTTCATCGCATTTACCTACATCTAGTTACATTTTCAACTAGCCTCACCATCGCATTCAAGTTATTGTAACAACGAGTGGTTGCGTGATTTATAGTGCGAATAGTCAGACTCGCTCGGGGAGTCTTCGGAACCAAAGGTTGGGGGTTCAAATCCCTCCGGGCGTACCAAATCCAGTAATTGTGTATCAGTCAGACTGATCGGCGCGAGTGCCAGATTGCGGTTATAATTTAGCACTCAAGCACCGGTTGTCGAGTTTGTCAGGTTCTGGCGCCAAACTGCAGTTTCGAAAACCGAGAACGTATGTATAAATAGACGTTGACGAGCTTGGTGGCTTTCGGTATGGTCATTAACTCTAACGCAGAAAGAATAATCCCATGTACGCAGTCATTAGAACAGGTGCCAAACAGTATCGCGTCCAACCCGGCGACGTGCTCGAAGTCG
>JBAWWR010000213.1:0-2080 GCA_037146675.1 Verrucomicrobiota bacterium
CGAAATATTCCGGGCCGGAATCGAGCAGGTCTTTCTCGCCATAAACCATCCGCCGCGCGACCAAAGCCAGCCGGCGGCCGACATCCTGTTTGTTGTGTGGATGAATATTGGAGACTGGTTCATCGCCAAGATCGGCGGCGATGGCGACGCCAACGTTCGGCATAGTGCGGGCGGTGCGCCATTGGGCTTCGCGAACTTCGGCGTAGCCCGGTTCGACTGGTTTGTTTTGTTTGCCACCCTGTGTGGAGAGCGAGACGATGAGGAACGGGAATTCACCCACTTGGAACTGGTCGCGCCAATCGGAGATGATGGCCGGCATCAGGCGGCGGTATTGCAGCCAGAACGGGAAGCTCGCTTCGCCCTGATACCACATGGCACCCTTGATGGCGAACGGCCCGAGCGGGGCAATCATGCCGTTGTAGAGGCCGGTCAGGGTTTTGTAATAACCGGTCTGTGGCCGAGGGAATGGTAGCGCAATGTCTTTCATGGCCGTCGCCGGTTTGGCTTGCCATGTCCCGGCAAGCGGGATGCTCTTGTCGTCGGTGGTGGAACGCAGAACCATGTTCCGCCCATCGCCGCAGAAGCCGGCGCGGGCATTGGTGCTGACCACGGCCACGGTCAACAGGTTCTTGCCGGGCTTCACCAATTCACCATCAATCTTGTACTTGCGGTAGCGGCCACTGAGTTGCGTGACGCCCACCAGCCGGCCGTTAAACCAAGCGATATCATTACCGGTGATTTGCGACAGCTCGAGAGAAACCGGTTTCCCAGCCATAGCATCAGGAATCTCGACTGACGTGCGGAACCAGACCAGCCCGTTAAAGTTGGTCAGCCCGGCCTCTTTCCACGGCTTCGGCACCGGCATTTCCTGCCAGTCGCTGGTGTTCAAGGTGGTTGCAGAGGTGTAGTTCTGCTTCGCGCTGACCGGATCGACGGTGGCGACCCATCTCTCAACATCTTGGAAATAATCCCGGGCGGGATCGCCAGTCTCCTTGGCTAGCCGCGCCAGCTGATCGTGGAAATCGTATGGCATATATTTCCGGATTCCGTCCGCGCTGATCCAAACTTCGGCCGCGGTCGCGCCAACGGAACTGTGGATAATGCCAACCGGGATCTTCGCTGTCTTATTGATCTCGCGCGCGAAGTAATAGCCCACGGCGCTGAATTGAGCGACCTTCTCCGGTGTGCAAACTTCCCAAACCGCCGGTGCTGGCACTGACACCGGGACAAATGATGGCAAGAAGCCAACGGTGAACGAGCGAATCTCCGGATGGTTACCTTGCTTGATTTCTTCCTCGGCGTTCGCCGCCGTGCGCACGGGGATGCCCATGTTCGATTGTCCCGAACAGAGCCAGACATCGCCGGCCAACACATTCGTCAACACGACCTGCTGTTTCGTTCCTTTGATGGTCAGCGTCAGCGGACCACCGGCTGGGAACGGCCCAATCTTCGTCTGCCATTTGCCGTCCGTACCGGCGACTGCCGTGGCGCTTGTCGTGGCTGCCTTGGGATTCTGGACAGTGACGGTAATGGTGTCGCCCGGCGTCGTCCAACCCCAGATTGGAGCAGCGATATCGCGTTGCAACACCATGTCGCTGGAAAAAAGCGTGTGCACAAAGGGAAACTTGCGCGGTTGCGTCGGCCACCAGTCCTGCGGTTCCGCCGGTGTGGCCGGCGGCATTGGGGGTTCCTGCCCGACCACTGGCAAAAGCGGTATGATTAACCCGAGTAGAAATATCACGCTAATTCTAATGAACATATAACAACAGCTCCTTTAGGTTTTGGACGATTTTCTGCGACTTTGCTAATCAATCTATGCGTCATTGGTTTGTATCATAGAATTGCCGGCGGTATCAATCTGAACAAAATTTCTTAAAACTCACGATCTGGCACAACACCGAGCTGGAAACATTAACCCGCTCAAGAAGGACGGAAAGAGTCACAACCTAAGGCCGGTCGCACCTCCAAGGCTGGTCGGCATTTTCAGCGAATTTTTTATTGACGCACTGCCGACACACTGTTAAAAATCCAACCATCTAGTTTGTTTTATGCAAGACCGCGCCAAACGAACACGTGAGCA
>JBAWWR010000214.1:0-2064 GCA_037146675.1 Verrucomicrobiota bacterium
TCGGTGCCGACGTACCGGTTCCAACGCGGCCCGGTCACTTTCGCGACCTCCATTTACGGGGCGGAAGATTTTGTCTTTCTCATCCTGGACAATCCGGACCTCGCGGTCCGCTTCCGCGATGTGATGATCCGCGCGATGCTCGAGATCGCGCGCATTCTCGATGACGAAGCTGGCCAATCGCCCCGCGGTTTCCAGTTCAACGACGACAACTGCTGCTTGTTGACCGCTGAAATGTATGAGCTATTCGCTTACCCGATTTTGAAAACGATGTTCGACCGGTCGGCGCCGGCGCCGGGCGACCGGCGGTATCAGCACTCGGACTCGGCGATGGGCCATCTCTTGCCGGTGCTCGCGCGGTTGAATTTTACCGGTGTGAACTTCGGCCCGACGTTACCGGTCGCGCTCATCCGCGAGCACATGCCCGGCACGATCATCGATGGCCAGCTCGCGCCGTTCACATTTAGCCGGAACGAGGAAGAAAATATCGTGCGCGAATTCCTCCGGGATTTCGAGCAAGCGCGCGCCCAGCGCGGTCTGTGCTTTTCCACGGCTGGCTCAATCAATAATGGTTCCCGCCTGACCGGGATGCGGTTGATTATGGCCGCCATTCAGGAATACGGCCGGTACGCCTGACGCCCCAGCCGGGAATGCCTTTACCTCTCTAAGCTTAGTGAGATAGTTTTCAGGCAACTGAAATGATGCATTTCATCAGTAACAGCGCGCTTGGGATGTTGTTGGCGTGGAGTCTCCAATGCCAAGCGGAAAGCAACTCAAACCTTGCCGTTAAATCCCCGGTTGTTTGGGATGGGCAAATTAGCGATCCCAATATCAATCCGAGTTTACCAAGGCTTGTTTTTTCCAAAACGACTTCCAACAATCTTTGTATCCCTGAATTAGCTGGTGTCGAAACGATGGGGCGGTTTTTGGGAACTAACCACCCGGTCTCGATTGCCACCCATTCGGATGCGTGGGGCCCCGAAAAAGCGAAATGTTTTCTGGTTACCGGCACCAGCCTGACAGAGCCTGCAACTTGCGACGTGCCGCTTCCACCATTATTGATTGAAGAATTCTTCCTGCGCTTTATCAAGGGCGAAGGTCGGCTTGACGAAGCGGAAATCACCAGACGACGAACAAGCATCCGCGAGATTGTGTCGGAAGAAGAGCCGGAGTTGGTGGAGAAACTGGGGCGGGAAGATTTTTCAAACTGGTTGAAATGGGTGATTCCTGATCGCGGAATGTATTTTCTCGGAAATTTCACGAAGCTTTCGACAACGACGACAATGGTTTTTACAAATTCTCAAGTGAAGGAGCGAATTTTGCAGGCAATCGGAAATAAGAAGACAACGCAGTAGTTCAGAATCCGGCGAATAAATCGTCGCCTTGTCTGGCTTCCTTGGCGATTTCCGTCGCCAGATTTTTCAAGCCGTGCCGTTCCAGCCCCGCCACCCAAGTCGGGTAATCCGGTCGCACCATCGTTAACTGATTCCACGCGGCCGGTAATTCAACCGCCAGCCGTAACTTGACCAGCTGCCGGTTGCGGTGAATCTGCTCGATGTTGGCTTGCAAAGACTCGCGCAGTTTCGGGCGTTCCACCTCCGAAACGCGCGCCAGCAATGCATCAAGACTGTCGAATTGACGGAGTAAATCCAGTGCCGTTTTCTCGCCGATGCCTGGCACGCCGGGAATGTTGTCCACCTTGTCGCCGATGAGACTGAGCAAATCCACGAACTGCGACGGGCGGACGCCATACTTGGCTTGCACGGCGGCGGTGTCTAAAATTACGTCCCCTTGTGCACTGGCTTGCAACAGTTTGATTTGAGCATTTACCAGTTGCGCGAAATCTTTGTCGTTGCTCGCAATCAGAACCGGTTGCCCGGCCGCCGCTGCCTGACACGCCAACGTCGCGATAATGTCGTCAGCTTCCTCGCCATCGCGCTCCACTACCGGCACGCGCATCGCCGCGAGCATTTCGCGGATTGCCGGCAGCTGTGCCGATAAATCCGGCGGTGTCGGCGGCCGTTGCGCTTTGTAACTCGGCAAGAGTTGCAAGCGTTCGTGCGGCGC
>JBAWWR010000215.1:0-2054 GCA_037146675.1 Verrucomicrobiota bacterium
CAACGTCCACTTGACTCGCCGGCCACTCTCGGAAACAATCCGCGCATGAGCTGGAATATTTTTGTCGCACGGCGCATTCCCGGTGCCGGGCTGGATTTATTAAAACAACAGTGCCGGCAAGTGGATCAATTCGATGAGGAATTCGCCATGCCGGCAGACGCGTTGCGCGCTGCGGCGTGTGGCCGGGAGGGCTTGCTTGTCATGGCCAACGACCGGGTCGATGCGGCGCTTTTCGATGCGGCCGGCCGGCAGCTGCGCGTCGTCTCTAATTTCGGCGTCGGCTATAACAACATTGACGTGTCCGAAGCCAAGCGGCGTGGAATTGCCGTTACCAACACGCCGGGCGTGCTCACCGAAGCCACCGCCGATTTGACGTGGGCGTTGCTGCTGGCTGTTACGCGCCGGATTGTCGAAGGAGACCGGTTGGCGCGCACCGGTAACTGGCGCGGTTGGTCGCCGACGCAACTTTGCGGCGCGGATTTTGCCGGTAAGACGCTCGGCATCGTCGGTGCTGGTCGGATTGGGGCGGCGGTCGCCAAACGCGCCGCCGGCTTTTCGCTGCGGGTGCTGGGTGTTTCAAGCCGCAGTCCGCGCGCGGAGTTTGAGCAATTGCTGCGTGAATCCGATTTCATCACCGTCCATGTCCCGCTGACGGACGCTACCCGGCATCTGTTCGGCGAAAAAGAATTTCGCGCGATGAAGCCGACCGCCTATTTTATCAACATGGCGCGCGGTCCTGTCCACGACGAAACCGCGCTGGTCACTGCGCTCCGGCAGGGCTGGATTGCCGGCGCAGGGCTGGACGTGTATGAACAGGAACCGCAGATTGATGCTGGTCTGTTGACGCTCGATAATGTCGTGTTGCTGCCGCACCTCGGCAGCGCCGCAATAGAAACACGGCAGCGGATGTCAATTATGGCGGCGGGGAATTTGTTGGCGGTTTTGGCCGGTAAGCCGTGCGCGAATGTCGTAAATCCGTAAGGGAAGTTACTCGCGCTCGACAGGATTGGTCAGTGTCCCGATTTTTTCGATCTCGACGGTTACAGAATCACCGGGTTGTAACCAGACCGGCGGATTGAGCGCCATGCCGACGCCTTCCGGCGTGCCGGTCAGAATTACCGTTCCCGGCAAAAGCGTTGTGCTACCGCTGAGAAATTCGATAATGGTCGGTACGTCAAAAATCATGTCCCGGGTGTTTGAGTTTTGCCGGACCACGCCATTGACGAGGGTTTGAATAGCGAGCGCGTTCGGGTTTGGAATTTCATCACGCGTTACAAGACATGGACCGAGCGGCGCGAATGTGTCAAAACTTTTGGCCCGGCACCACTGGCCGCCACCCCACCGGCGTTGCCAATCGCGAGCACTGACGTCATTAGCGCAGGTGTAACCGAGCACGTGGTCGAGTGCGTTTTTGCGTGTGACATTCCGGCAAGTCTTGCCAATCACTATGGCAAGTTCGCACTCGTAATCGACCTCATCACTTCGTAAATGCGTAGGCAGTCGAATGGGATCGTTAGGATTTTGGAGTGAAGTGGCGGCCTTGAAAAACATGACCGGAAACTCTGGGATTTTGGTGTTGGTCTCCGCGGCGTGTTTTCGGTAGTTGACGCCGATGCATATCAACGCCATCGGTTCAACCGGCGCGAGTATCTTGCGCACGTCTGCAGGTTCATCGGTCACGGAAAATGTGCCGAAGATATCGCCACGAATCTTGCGATTATCAGTCGCAAAGCCAGTTTGGTTCTGCGAATCCAGATACCGGATGATTCTCATCTAAGTCGTCCGCCTGCGCGGCGGAAATCGGGCGGGAGCCGGTTAGGCGGCTTTCAACACGCGACCGCTTTTAATACACTTGGTGCAGGCCTTGATTTTCTTGTGCGTCTTACCAACCACGGCATGAACCATCTGCAGGTTCGGTCTGAACAAGCGTGGGGTGACCGCAGTCACATGCTGTCCAATGCCGCCGGTTTTCTTCGCCTGACCGCGCCGCAGAATCGAGTTTCCGCGCACGGCACCTTTGCCACAAATTTCACAACGTCGAGACATAACTAATT
>JBAWWR010000216.1:0-1990 GCA_037146675.1 Verrucomicrobiota bacterium
TCGCCCGCTTCGACGAAACTGACGCGGCCGAGGTTGTGAAAAGCGTTGTCCGCGCTGCCGTATGGCGACAAAACTTAAAATAAAAAGGAAATGCGATTATGAACCGAAATATTTGGGTTTGGATTATGGCTTTGAGTTTGGCCGGTAATGTCGCACTGGCGGAACCGGCGGCGCCGTTATCGGCATTGGCAAAGCTGCCGGTGCGAGAAATCACAGTTTTCAAGGATGGGCACGCGTTTGTGCTGCACAGCGGCAAGATGCCGACGGATGCGGTGGGAAATGTGTTGATGGATTATCTGCCGACGCCGGTAATCGGGACGTTCTGGCCGTATTCAGCAGAGAAACGGGCGAAATTGAGCGCGGTGACGGCCAGTCCACGAAAAGTGCTGGTGGAACGGACGGCACTGACCTTACGCGAGTTGATTGAGGCAAACGTCGGCGCGGATGTGTTCGTAACGGAAAACACAGCAGCGAATCGCTACCGGGCGACGATTTTACAGATACCGGATCAGCACGGCGAAGAATTGGAGGCGACCAGTCCACCGAATTCTGGTCAAAAACTACCTGTGAAAGGCAATGTGGTCTTGCTTAAACTACAGGATGGCGGCGTGAAAGTCATCGCGCTGGACCGGATTCTTGACGTGACATTTACCGGCGAACACAAGGAAAAGGTGGCACAGGAAGAATTCCGGAATCTGCTTACGCTCAAGCTGGATTGGGATGGTCGGCCGCAAAAAGAAGCGGAAGTCGGACTGCTTTACCTGCAACGCGGAGTGCGCTGGATTCCGAATTACAAGGTCGCAATCGACGGCAAAGGCACCGCTGTGGTGAAGTTACAAGCCACGCTCATTAACGAACTGGCGGACCTGGATGATGTCACGACGCACCTAGTAATAGGTGTGCCAACATTTGCATTTAAGGAGACAGTGGACCCGATGTCGTTGCAGCAGGCACTTGCCCAGCTCTCGCAATATTTCCAGCCAGATGCGCGGACGGCAAACGGATTTGCCAATTCAATTATGAGCCAGCGTGGATTGGCCAGTGGCGGCTTCGGGCAACGATCCGAGCCTACCGAAGGACGCACAATGGATCTCGGCCCCGAAGTGGCGACTGCCGGCAAGGCCGAAGACTTGTTTATGTTCAGCGTGAAACACGTGACACTGAAGAAAGGCCAACGGATGGTGGTACCGGTCACCGAGTTCACTCTGAAATACCAGGATGTGTATGCACTGGACATTCCATTCACACCGCCGGCAGAGGTTTGGCGCAATCAAAACAATGGCCAACAAGCCGAATTGGCTCGGTTGTTTAACTCGCCGAAAGTCATGCATAAGATCCGCCTGACCAACCGCAGTGAATATCCGCTGACAACGGCGCCGGCATTGATTTTGCGAGACGACCGGGTGATTGCGCAAGGGCTGATGACCTATGCGTCACCTGGTGCAGATACCGACCTCGATGTGACAACGGCGATTGATGTGCGTGTGAAAAAAACCGACAACGAAACCAAACGCACACCGAATGCGGAGAAATGGCAAGGCAATCAGTATGGACGGGTTGATCTAGAAGGCAAAATCACGTTGACCAGTTTCGCCAAGCAGCCGGTGGAGGTCGAAGTCACACGCAGCGTGCTAGGTAACGCCAGCGAAGCCGATCATGACGCAAAGATTGAGATGGTAAACATTTTTGAGGATCAGGCATTTGGCTCAGGTGGACCGACTCCCTACTGGTGGGGTTGGTTCAACTGGCCGTGGTGGTGGCACCACTTCAACGGTGTTGGGCGCATCCGGTGGACAGTGAAACTGGAACCCGGCAAACCGGCTGATTTGGCGTACCTGTGGAATTACTACTGGCAATAGCCGGTCGCAATTCTTGACCCGACTCCGGGCGGTCGCTATGATGCCGGTAATGACGCGCGCCGGTAAATTCATCACGTTCGAAGGCGGCGAAGGCTGCGGCAAGAGCACGCAGATCAAGCGCGTCGTCGCCA
>JBAWWR010000217.1:0-1952 GCA_037146675.1 Verrucomicrobiota bacterium
GCCCGTTCGGTCCCGCCCGCCAACAATCGCTGGCCATCGGGCCGGATGGAAATCTGTATGGGATCACATGGATGAGCCTGTTTCGTTGGCGTCTGACCGGCGAACTAGAGGAACTCTGGCAGGTCAAAGGCCGGTCCGCCAAGCCGTACGGCGGATCGTTGTTTCATACTGGCGCGGCAATTATAGGTACTCGATTTTATTTCTCTAACACTGCCAATGTGATGTCGGTACAATTGCCATTAGAAAGATTGCTCCGGAGATAATTTGTAAGAAAGTGACACTTTTGCCGCATATAGCTTGTGTACGCACGTTAACAGCGGCTTGAAACCAATGCGCATGAAAATACCGGTGTACAAAACTTGGGCGTTAACTTTATTAGTCACACTGACCATTGGCGGCGTGACTCAAGCTGCGGTCAAGCCGCACGGTCTCTTCACGGATGGAGCCGTACTACAGCAAGGCATTGAAGCGCCTGTCTGGGGCACTGCCAATGACGGCGAGAAGATCACCGTGAAGTTCCAAGTTCAGGAAGTCTCCACTGTCGCCAAAGACGGACGCTGGATGGTGAAACTGAAACCGTTGAAGCCGGGTGGGCCGTTCACCATGACGATCACCGGCGAGAACACGGTCGTGGTGAACGATCTGCTCGTCGGCGAAGTCTGGGTGTGCAGCGGACAATCGAATATGCATTTTCCGCTGAAACAGGCGACCACGGGGGCGGCGGCATTGGCCGCTTGCCGGGATTCGGAACTGCGCTTATGTACGGTGCCCAATGCCGGCGGGCCGGAACCGTTGCGGGATGTGGCCGTTCAGTGGACTGAATGCAGCCCGACCAACGCGGCAGATTTCTCCGCCGTGGGTTACTTCTTCGGACGCGACTTGCGCCGGGCGCGGAAGGTGCCGGTCGGACTGATTCACGCATCGGTCGGCGGCACGGGCGTGCAGTTCTGGATGAGTTGGCGCGGCATCGAGGCCAACCCGGCCTTTCACGCATGGGTGGATGCCGGCAAGGCTGCTGAAATCAAGTATCAGGCTGCCCTCGCGAAATACGAACAGCAACCGTGGACGAACACTCCCCCAAAACGTGTCGAGCGCACCATCGGCAAAGTGTACAACGGCATGATCGCGCCGCTCCAGCCGTATGGGATTCGCGGGGTAATCTGGTTTCAGGGCGAATCCAACTCGACGACGGCGCAGGCCTATACCGGCTGGTTTCTGGAAATGCTGCGCGGCTGGCGCGCGGATTGGGGCATCGGCGACTTTCCGTTTCTCGTGGGCCAGCTTGGACCGTTCGTGACACCGGAAATCCGCGAGGCTCAGTTGGTGTGTTGGCAGAAGAGCACCAATACCGCGATGATAGTCAGCGTTGATTGCAGCGAGGGTGCGAAGGAAGTTCATTTCCCCAAGAAAGAACCGGTTGGAGTCCGGTTGGCCCTCGCCGCCCGAGCGGTGGCTTACGGCGAGAAGGTCGAATACTCCGGTCCGATTTATGATTCATTAAACATCGATGGTAACCGGGCGATTCTCTCGTTCAAACATACCGGCACTGGGCTCGAGGCGCGTGACGCATTGAAGGGATTCACGATTGCCGGAGCCGACAAGAAGTTTGTCGCGGCTACCGCCAAGATTGACGGCGACCGGGTCGTTGTTTCAAGCCCAGAAGTCACCCAGCCGGTCGCGGTGCGTTACGGGTGGTCCACCGCCCCAGAATTGAGTCTCTATAACAAGAACGGTTTGCCGTCTTCGCCGTTTCGGACGGATATTCCATGAGAATTCTCCTGCTAATTTTATTTTGCGTCGTCTCTGCGCACGCCGCAGTTAAGCCTCACGGTCTTTTTTCCAAAGGTGGTGTGTTGCAGCAAGGCACAGAAGTCCCAGTCTGGGGCACAGCAGCCGCCGGCGAAAAGATCACTGTGCAGTTTCAAGGCCAAACAGTTTCCGCCGTCACCAAG
>JBAWWR010000218.1:0-1885 GCA_037146675.1 Verrucomicrobiota bacterium
TGAACTCTGCTACCGGCCGTGCGGTCTCATCGGTGAGCGAAGCCGATAACTCATCGGTGGCCGCCGTTTCAATAGCATCGTCGAGTGCGGAAGGTTTCTTGCCGGGCTGCACTGGGCGTTTTTTCTCGCCACGCCGAAGCGCTTTGACTTCACTGTAAAATAAGAGGCTTGGTTGAGTCGGCCGCGTGATTGAAAATTCGCGCGACAAAGCTGTATACACGCCCGGTCGGCCATCGAGAACGGTCCAATTCACCGGTAGATCTAGCAGTTGGTTGTCGCCCTCACGCAGCTGTAGTTTGACTAGCAACCGGGATAAATCATAGTCCTTTGGTAAATGCGTTTGCAGCCGGACCGTAAACCGATACACCCCCGGTGCAAGCGGCGCTTTCAAAAGCGGCCATTGGTTTGCTTCGGTCAACCGCGCTGCCACGGCTTCGCCTTTCGAAGCGGCAGGATCAGTCACAAGTGCGGTGCCTTTGCCGGCAAGGCCGAGTTCGATGACTTGCGCCGGAGCGGTGGTCGCGCCGACGATGATGCTGAAAGCGATCAGATGGAGTAGGTGTTTCATGGTAGATCCGTGCGGAATGGCGATGCCGGTAAGCCGGCTTGGTTGTAAAGATTCACGTCGGGAGCATTTGCCCAGCCGTACCGGACTGCAACCGGCTGCGCGACAGCGGGATTAGAAACGATCACGCGGCCATTAGTGATTACGGCGGTGGCGTTGGTGAAAACTTTATCGGCACCGGCAATGGTGAAGCCTTTCAAGTCGCCATCTTTCGCGACGAGACCGGCGCCGGTATGTTGGAAGCTGAGGACGACATGTTCGCCATTCACTTGCATGGATTCGTAGATCGGTCCAGAGTATTCAATCTGTTCGCCATACGCAATCGCGCGGGCTGCGAGTGCGAGGCGTTGGCCGACCGGTTCTTTCCGCTTCGGATGGATGTTGGTTGCCTCGCCGCAATCTGTGATCACTGTCATTGCGGTCTTAGGCGTCTTTTGCCAGCTGAGTAGTTGCGCTTCACGAATTTCCGGTGTCATACCGTGATACGGTGCAACCTGGACAAACAGAAACGAAAACTCGCCTTGGTTCCACGCTGTCCGCCAATCTTGAATGAGGGCGGGAAACAAGGTCTGATACTGCTGTGGATTGCTGACATTGCTCTCGCCTTGATACCAGATGACACCACGGATTGCGTACGGCACCAGCGGTGCGATCATGCCATTGTAGAGACAACCCGGGCCGCGATTGACTGGATTCACGGGCGGCTTCGGCTTGCTTGGCGTAGGGCTGTCTTGTTTTTCTAGGAGCTGCGATTCGTCGGCTTGATACTTTGCCAGCGCTACAAAATAATTACTCACAGAGTTTGCGTGGCCGTCGAAAAATCCTTTGAACAGCGGATTCGCGCGGAGTGTCGCCGGACTCGTCCAAGCTTGTGCCGGCGTGCCGCCAACCGATGAATGAATCAGACCGACCGGCACGTTCAACGACTTCCGCAAATCCCGGCCAAAGAAATAGCCGACCGCTGTGAACGCCGGCGCATTAGTCGAGTTGCAGACAGTCCAAGTAGCCGGGATGTCGGATTGCGATTCAGCTTGGAAGTTGGCCGGCACTGTCAACACGCGCAGGAATGGATCGTTTGCCGCGGCGATGGCCGTGGCTGCATTAGCGGCGTCCTTGAGTTTGAACTCCATGTTCGACTGTCCGCTGCACAGCCACACTTCGCCAACGAGTAGGTCGCGCACTTCGATTATATTCTCGCCGGTAATCGTCATCGTGAACGGTCCACCCGGCTGCAACGGCTCAAGCTTCACCAGCCAGCGTCCGTCCTTGGTGACGGCGGAAACTGTTTGGCCTTGAAACTGCACAGTGATCTTTTCGCCG
>JBAWWR010000219.1:0-1855 GCA_037146675.1 Verrucomicrobiota bacterium
GCGCGGACAACGCTTTTCACAACCTCGGCCGCGTCAGTTTCGTCGAAGCGGGCGATGATTTTTCGGTAAAACTTCCGGGCTTCATCTTGCCGGCCGGTACCCCAGAGGAGATCGGCGGCGGTTTTCCAAGCTTGCAGCACTTCCCAATCCTGGCGGGAATATTTCTCGGCAACACGGGTGTACAACTTCACTGCCGCGTCGAGTTGGCCTTGCTCGGCGCGGACGTTGCCGAGGCTGCGGAGTGCTTTGGCGCACCAGTCGTCTTGGTCGGAATATTGACGGAGAAGGCGCTCGTAGCCGGTTGCAGCTTCAGCGAGCAGTCGTTCACGCTCGGTGCCGGTGGCCATGGCAGACTGGAAATGGTATTCGCGGGCGGTGGCTTCGAAGAGTGCTTTGGCGGACCGGGCGTGGGCGGGATTGGGCGTGGTGGCGCAGCTGGTCAGCAGAATTGCGATTCCGATGACAACGAGGCGTCCCGGCAACGATAAGTAGTTATTTCGTGGCATTGGTTCCATACCTGGTGGTCAATTCATAGGCCACCGCCTGCTTTTCGTGCGGCTTGAGCAGCAGGCCACAATGCACTTTGTGCGCGTCCAGCTTCGCAAACTTGGTTGCGCTATCCATGCTCCAGTCGCCATCAAAGTTGCGGCGGATATCGAGTTCGACGTCGATGTCCTTTGAGTTCTGCACTGCAACCTGCCAGGTTTCTTTGATCGTCCAGCCGGCGACGTTGCCCCATTCGTCAAACCGGATGTCGAGCTTCTGCCAATCCATGAGCGTTGGTTGCACCTTAACGTCCCGGTCTTCGCCCAGCTCCAGTTCGACGGCTTCGCCGATGGGGATGTATTTGACGCTGGTCGCGCCGACAAACGCCCAGAGCTTGTCGGCGGAAATGGCGCGGAACGCTTTCACTTCGCCGTCCGGCAACGGCTCAGCGCCGAGGTTGCTTGGTTTGTCATTCTTAAATTTGTAGAAGCGGATGGCGGCATCGCCCCATTGTTCTTTCTCGAATTTGTAGTAGCTGGTGACCGGCACGTTGTTCGTCTGGAACGATGGTAATCGCTTCGACCAACCGGTCGGAATCGTATCGCGGCCGGCCACGGTGTAGAGGAAATATTCGCTGACGCCTTCTTTAATAATTTCCTTCGGTTTCTCTTCTGATTTAGTTGCGGCGTACTTAAAATCACGAAGAACTGAAAATGAGTCATCATCCCTTCTCTCTAGCCTGTCCAAAAGCTTCTGTTTTTTTCTGTGCGGTGCGCGTTGTTGGGCAAGTGTCGCAATCTCCTCAACCAACCGGATTACGCCGACGACCAGCCGGACTTGCGTGTGCTCGTAATCTTCACCGGAGTTATTCGTGATGCGGACGTTGCCGGCAAGCGTCAGCAGTTTCTCGGCCTTGTCGGCTTCGGCGACGTAGTCGGCGCGCCAGGTAATGCCGCTGGTGAAATACCGAATCTCGCAGACGACTTCGCCGGCAAACTCTGAGTTGATACGCCACTCCAGCGTGTTGGTCACGCGTGGCGGGAATCGCACGTCGAGCACGTCTACTTGGTCGGCGTGGGTGAGCGCGCGGAACTCGACCGAGGTCGGGTCAATCAAGGTGTTGGCCCAGGAAAATTCGAGTTTGTTCAGGCCCTTGCGGAAGGTGAGATGCCGGGTCTCCTTGACCATCGTCAGGTCGGCGGAGTTGTAAATGGTGAGCTGGACGGTGTCACGGTCCGGCAAGGTAACGACGTTGACGCGAGCGTAGCCAGCCGAAGCCAGCAGCCAGCAGCCCGCCGCCAATAGCAGTGTCTTACCGGGTGACATTGGTGCCGAACCGCGTGGTGAGTTCGTAGGTGAAGGTCTTTTG
>JBAWWR010000220.1:0-1853 GCA_037146675.1 Verrucomicrobiota bacterium
TTTGGAAATGTCGCAGAACAGCCTCCGCCTGCAATGGACGACCGAAGAAGTGGACAAACGCCTGTCCGAGATCATGAAGGCCATACACAACCAATGCGTCCGGTTCGGCGAATCCGACGGCTTCATCAACTACGTTAACGGCGCCAACATTGCCGGCTTCCGCAAAGTTGCCGAGGCCATGCTCGACCAAGGCGTGGTGTAAACGCGCTGCCATTCAAATTCTAGTTCTGTGAATCGCACCGTCCTGTACGCCGCCGCCCATGCGCACTTTCCCGACACCGAACCGCTCGGTGGAGGCAAGGCCGTGGCGGATTTTCTGATTCGGCGCTGTCCGCAGTGGCAGGTGCTCAGCCCGGCCACAATTGGAATGATATTGCCAAAGCCGTTGGTGGAATTGTCGGAGCGCGAGTACGCCGGTTTCTGCCGGCAATTCGAGCGCGTGACCACCGCCGTCATTCTACAACACGATCCAGCCAGTTGCGTGGTGCTGACCAACGACATCAGTGAAGGCCCGGACTTTGCGGCGCTCGGCGCGCGGGGTTACCAGGTAGTTTCGCTCTGGCATGTGGATGTGGTGGATTATTTCTGCCGGATGTATCTGCGCGGTCTGGTGCCGCCGGCCACGGCGGCACGGTGGAGCCGGCACCGGTGGTTGCCGAACATGCTGAAGCTGGTCTTTCATAAACAGGCGGACTGCGTCCGACATTGCGCGAAGTTAGTTGTGCCATCGGCACCGATGAAGGCAGTCATCTTGCGCTGCTATCCGGATTGTTTACCGGAGAAAGTCGTGGTGTTACCGTGGGGTAATCTTGCCGACACGCCAACCGTGGCACCCGACCGGGACAACGCCGATGAGGATGAAGTGGTGATCATGACGTTAAGCCGTCTGTCGCCGGAGAAAGGCATCGAGCGCTTGCTGCGGGCATTGCCGCTGATGACCGTTAAGTGCCGGGTGTGGATCTGCGGTGCGCCGGCGTTCATGCAAGGTCAACGGTATGCGGACAAGCTGCGGAGATTGGCCGGCGAGCGCGTAAAGTTTCTCGGCCACGTTACCGGCGAGCGCAAAGCGGCGCTGTTGCAACGAGCGGATATTTTGGTGTCGGCATCCCGGCATGAGAGCTACGGGCTGACGATTGCGGAGGCGGCGGCAGCAGGTTGTCGGATTGTGTCGCACCAGCATTATGGCGCGAGCGGGACGGTAGTGGATTGCGGCCAACCGCAGGCGCTGGCCAGTGTGTTGACCGGGATGATTCAGACTGGCCGGACCGTGAAGACGCCGGCAACTCACGCGCCAAGCGATACGGCGGAGCGATTGATAGAGTTGTTGCATGCAGGCTAGTTTTTCCGTACAAGGAACGGCCAATGATTGGAGATTATTATGATTAAAGTAGCCATGATCGGTGCGGGTAGTGTGGTGTTTTCCAAGAACCTAACCGGCGACATTCTCAGTTACCCAGAATTTAAGAACGCCACGATTGCGTACATGGACGTTGACCAGGAACGGCTGGACGTTGGTGCAGCGTTGTGCCGGAAGGTTGCCAAGGCGGTGGGCGCCAAGCCGAAGATTGTGGCGACGATGAACCGCCGGGAAGCTCTCGCCGGCGCGGACTTCGTCATCAATATGGTGCAAATCGGCGGATTCAATTCGACGCTGGTTGATTTCGAGATTCCACGGAAGTACGGGCTGAATTTCACCATCGCCGACACGACGGGACCGGGCGGACTGTTCCGGGCCTTGCGGACGTATCCGATGTTAAGCGGACTCTGCCGCGACATGGAGGCCGTTTGTCCGAACGCTTGGCTGCTGAATTATTCCAATCCGATGTCGGCCAACATGCAGACCATCACGCGCA
>JBAWWR010000221.1:0-1851 GCA_037146675.1 Verrucomicrobiota bacterium
TCGAGCGCGCCGTCAATCTCCGCGCCGCAAATGCGCGCGTCAAAGTCGGTATCGTGGTGGATGCCGAATGTATGAACGAGGAAGCCAGCAACGCATTCCTCAAAACTCTCGAAGAACCACCGGCGCAAACCGTCATCGTTCTCCTGACCGCCGAACCGCAACGGTTGCTGCCGACGATTTTGTCGCGCTGCCTGCGAATCGGCTTCGGCCCGGTCGCGCGCACAACGTCGCCGTACCGGGCGCAACTGCTGCCGGCGCTAACGCAATTTGCCGATGCCGGCGGCGTGGCCGGCGCCTACAAAATGCTGGCGGCGTTGACCGGCTTGCTCCAGCAGGTTCGGGACGAAATCCGACAAACCGCTGAAACTGCGGCCGATCTCGACCGGTACAAGGAGATCGACCCGAAAACCCGGGAACGCCTCGACACTCAACTCGAAGCGCGGATTGCCGGTGAATACCGGGCCGCGTGCGAGCAGGTGTTGGAGGAATTATACAGTTGGTTTGCCGATGTGCTGTTGTGTGTCGAACACGCGGATGACGGGTTGCTGGATCATCCCGATCAATTGGCTGTGCTCCAGCGAGCGGCGGCGAATCTGACAACGGAGCGGGCGGCGGCGAATCTGGACGCCATCGAAGCCGCGCGCGAGGCGATTGCCCGCAACATTCCGGAAACCTTTGCGCTCGAAGTCGCGCTGCTGAAATTGGTGGCCTAAGCCCGGCCTTCGAGGCGGCGTTTCAGGCGGTGGACGACGACGTCGCCGATGAGGTTGGTGGCGAAAGTCACCGCGAAGAGCATTGCGCCCAGCAAAAACAAGATCCGGTAATGGTTGCCGCCAAAGACCACTTCCGCCAGTTCAGCGGCAATCGTCGCGGTAATCGTCCGACACGAGTCGAAGGCCGAGACGGACATGATGCTCGCATTGCCGGAAGCCATTAGCACGATCATGGTTTCGCCGATGGCGCGACCAAAGCCGAGCACACAGGCGGCAAACACCCCCGGTAATGCTGCCGGTAGCACAATCTGCCAAGCCACCTGCCATGGCGCGGCTCCGAGTGCGAGCGCGGCTTGGCCATAACCACGCGGCACACTGGTCAGCGCGTCCTCGGAAATGGTGAAGATGACCGGAATGACTGTCAAACCGAGTGCCACGCCGGCCACGACTGCGTTCAGCCGGGAACTGCAATGGAATAGGCTTTGCAAAAGACTGGCCAGTGTCAGCAGTGCGAAAAATCCGAGCACGACCGATGGAATTCCCGCCAGAAGTTCAATGGTTGGCTTAATGATTTCACGCAATTGCGGCTTGGCAAGTTGCGAAACGTAAATCGCTGCGCCAACGCCAAGTGGCACGGAAAAGAGCAAGGCGACCAGCGTGGCTTTGAGACTGCCGACGAAGAGCGGGATGATGTTGTATTTCGGGATTTCGCTGACCGGCTGCCAGATATATTCGGGTTTGTCGTAGCCGACCCATTGCCTGGGGTTGAGCAGCCAGCTCCAACTGGTGGTGTTAATGTGGGAATCAGGGCTGATGGTTTGCTGAGCCTCTTCGGCTTTGAGTTCGACGAGTGTACGAACCGTGCCGGCATCATAGCTACGGAATTCGGCATCGGTGACGTCGAGATATTTGGCGAGCTTATCTGCCGGCAAGGCCGCGATTTGCGCCTCAGTGAGCTGGGATTCCAGACGGGCGTTATTAGTTTTGCAGAAGATGACCGGCAAAGCTTCGCGGACCACAAAGGCAAAAATCAAGAACACCATCAAAATTACGGAGAGCGACACGAGAAAGATACCACGCTCAATCACCCATTCGGCCCAACGCCGGCGGGGAGTACGCCGACGTTGGGCCTTTGGGA
>JBAWWR010000222.1:0-1827 GCA_037146675.1 Verrucomicrobiota bacterium
AAATCTTCACTGCGCCGGTTGGCGAGTTTGTTTTTGGCTTGCGTGGTGTAAGTGCCACGGTGCATCTCGAAATACAGTTCCCCGACTTGCGTGGTGAGCTCTTTCATGTCGGCTTCGAGCCGTGAAAAAAACTCGTCTGGCGAACGCTGCGTTGTGCGCGGCAGGCCGTCCATATCGCGAGCGCGGCGCAATTGCTCGACCATTTCCCAAGTCGGCCCGCCGCCGCCATCGCCGTAACCGAAGAGGTAATAACTCTCGTTGGAGCGTTCGAGGTCTTTGTAGTTACTGACGTTGAACAGTAATTCCTTCACACTGCAGTTGCCGTTGTAGGTGTCGGCAGGCGGAAAATGCGTCAGCACCCGGCTGCCGTCGATGCCTTCCCACCAAAACGTGTGGGCCTGCGGTTTGTTGATTTGGTTCCACGAAAGTTTCTGTGTGAGGAACCGCGTGATGCCGGCGCCGCGCATGAGTTGCGGCAACTGGCCGTTGTAACCAAACACATCCGGGTTCCAGAACTCGCGACAATATCGGCCGAACTCGTTTCGGAAAAATCTTTGTCCGAAAAGGAATTGCCGGACTAACGATTCGCCGGATGGGATGTTGCAATCCGGTTCAACCCACGTTCCGCCGGCCGGCACAAAGCGGTTGGCGCGGGCGTAGCGTTTGATTTTGGCGTAGAGCGCCGGCTGCTCAGTTTTCATCCAGTCAAACTGCTGTGCCTGTGAGCAAACAAATTTGTAATCGGGATACAACTCCATCATTCCGATGGCGGTCGAAAACGTCCGGTAACACTTGCGCTTGGTCTCGGCGAGCGGCCAGAGCCACGCGGTGTCGATGTGCGCGTGTCCGATGGCGGACAGGTTGTGTTGACCGTCACCGTTTTGAGCCGCTAAGAATTGCCGGGCAATCCGCCGCGCTGCCGGCCAAGTCGTGCGATTATCGAGGTCGCAGGCGTTGATGATTGAGTTGGCCGCCCAGAGCGCTTGAGCTGCGCGCGGCGTTTGGGGTGACAACTGCACCGCCATGTCGGTAATCACCGTGTAGTCCCATAAAAAATCCCACACCTCGCGGTCGAACACAGCAATTTCCGCCTGCGTGAGCTTGCCGAGTTCCAACTTGTTGGAATCGCCGAACAGTTGGTTACAAGCGACTTCAATAAAAAGCGTCTGCCGTTCTCCACCGCGTGCGCGCGACGTAATGAGAAACCGGTTCCGAACCGGCCCGTTCGCATTCAGCCAAACCGCCGCACCGCTGCCGGTCAATCCTTGCAGCGGCACACCATTCTGCCACACGCAGGCTTCCGAATTTGAATCCCACAAGAAAACCACTTCCCGGCCGCGCCACGCGGCTGGAATGGTGATGTCCACCTTAAACCAAACCGTCGCCCACAACGGCCCGAACTGTTCGCCGATTCGCGCCGGCCGGTATTTCCCGCGCACCGCCTCGGCAAACGTGATGCGCCCCGGCGCGCGCGATACCGCCAGCTTGACCGGCGCTTTGGCTGGATAAAGTTTACCGGGTAATTGTGTGGGACGGAGAAAGGCTTGAATCCTATTTCGCGTGATGTCGAAATGTTTTTGCATTAGGCGCACTCCAACGTTGCAGCGATTCCCATGCCGCCGCCAACGCATAACGCCGCTAACCCACGCTGCGTCTGACCAGCCGCTAACCGGTGCGCCAGATGGACAACCAACCGTGCACCAGTCGCGCCAATCGGATGACCAACCGCAATCGCGCCGCCGTCTGGATTGACGCGTTCGTCACCGGTCAGCTTTAATTCCTTGAGACAAGCCAACGCCTGAGCCGCAAACGCTTCGTTGATTTCAA
>JBAWWR010000223.1:0-1761 GCA_037146675.1 Verrucomicrobiota bacterium
CGCGCTCGCGGATTTTGCTGGGCCTCCTCCGAGGTCGGCGTCACCGGCTTACGCGTTACGAGGCGCATAACTTCCTTGCGCCCACAGGAACATCCCACTAACTGCGGCGGACAAACACACCCGGTGCTCATCCGCACAAAAAACTGCTTCACGATCCGATCTTCCAACGAGTGGAAACTGATCACCGCCACTCTGCCGCCGGACTTCAACACATTCACGGCAGCAACTAATCCGCGTTCCAAATTTTCCAACTCGCGGTTTACCTGAATTCGCAACGCTTGAAACACTCGCGTCGCCGGATGAATGCCACTGCGCTTCGGACCGAGCACTTGCTCCACTACACCGGCTAGTTGCGTCGTCGTGGTAATGGGTTGCCGGACACGTTCGCGATTAATCCGCAAGGCAATCGCTCGGGCGCGTCGCTCTTCGCCGTAAACTCGGAAAATCCGTACCAACTCATCCACACTCGCGTCGCGAATAACATCTTGAGCCGATTGGCCGGTGCTGCGATCCATCCGCATATCCAACAGACCTTCGCGCTGAAAACTGAACCCACGCGACGGTTCATCGAACTGACGCGAACTCACGCCCACGTCAAACACCAGTCCATCCACTGCTGTTACGCCCAGACTCATTAGCGTCTCCTGCAACTCGGCGAAGTTCGCGTGCGTCAATTGCACCCGACCTTCGTGCGCCGCCAACCGTTCCCGGCTGGCTGCCAGCGCCTCATCGTCACAGTCCAATCCAATCAAGCGGCCATCCGGCGCACTGGCGCGCAAAATCTCCTCTGCGTGCCCGCCGCCGCCCACGGTGCAATCCACGTACAATCCGCCCCGCTGTGGCCGCAACTGCTCAACGACTTCCTTTAACAAGACCGGTAAGTGGTAGGTCATTCGGTAGGTGGAATTGGTAAAAATTTATTTCCCACTGCCCAACTCCACTCCGCCCAGCCCTTCACAACCCGCCTACTCTAAATTTCACAGCCGTGACTCGCGCCGACCGCACCGCTCGCGCTTCACATTTTCCACGGCATACACCGCCGACTCATCGATCAAATCCGAAACCATCTCCGGCAGACTTCCTGCCGCCAACATTCCTCCGGCAATCCGCCGGGACACCGGTTGTTCTAGCTTTGGAAATAGATTCAAGCTCGGCATCCGGAAGTGACGCACTTCGTTGCTGAGGTTGGTGACACTGCGGTTCACATTAAACAAACTAGCTATGTCATCGCGCGTCATGAATATCTCAAATCCCTAATGCCTTGGCCGACGTGGCAAATTCTGCCGTCGAGCTCTTGTTAATCTTTTCGTGCTGCGCCGGTGACCAGATTTCAAATCCCTTTAACACACCAACCAATATCGCTTCGCCCTGAATCCCGGCGTGTTTCCGCAACTTCTCCGTCAGTAAAATTCG
Organism: Verrucomicrobiota bacterium; assembly: GCA_037146675.1. Classification (GTDB taxonomy): domain Bacteria; phylum Verrucomicrobiota; class Verrucomicrobiia; order Palsa-1439; family Palsa-1439; genus CAINDI01. Next base: position 1,414 of record JBAWWR010000223.1, read on the forward strand.
CCCCTGCTTGTCCACCGGTGTCGCATGTCCACCGCCGGCAATAATTCGCAACGCATTCCGCCGCTCATATTCGCCGATGGAAATGTCATCCGCCTTCTCCATCATCTTTGCCATGGCGGATTCCGGCAGGACATACAAATGGCTCCCCGGCAAGGGCAACACATAGAATTCCTGAGTGCCACTCGCCGCAGCTCGCCATTTTGCCGGGATCGCCAGTCGGTTCTTCTCGTCAACCGCATGCCGGAACTCGCCGACAAATACCGTACGTTTTAATGCCTTAACCATTTTGGACTCGTGGTTCCTCCTTGTTCACCACCAATCCCCACTACTCCCCACTTTGTCCCACAA
>JBAWWR010000224.1:0-1751 GCA_037146675.1 Verrucomicrobiota bacterium
CGACACATATTTCGTGCGAATCGCCCGCGTCGTCAAGACCGGCTCAACTTTTTCGTCGAGCTTCGCGCCGGGCCAACCGAGCGCCGCGACGACAAACGCCAACGATTCCAGCAACCCGGCGTGGCCCATCTGGCCGGCGACCACAAGCTTTTCAAAATCTTCCTTCACCATCCCGGCGCCAACTTTGCGCTGCAACGCTTCCCGGCGCGTGCCGGCATCCACCACCCGCAACACCTTCACGCTCTCCACCCGCTGGCAGACCGCCGTACTGACCGTCGCCAGCGTGTCCATCACGAACCCAGGATTCACGCCGGTCCCCAGCACGCCGACGCCGTGCGACACGCACAATGTGTTCAATTCCTCCGCCAAATCCGGGTACCGGTAGCGCGGGAACAACGCCTCCTCGCACGAGGTCACACAGCACAAATTCGCCGCCACGATTTCCCGCAACTGCGGCAGTACCCCGGCAAACGACGACCCGGTGCAATGAATTACCGCATCCGCTTCCGTCTCGGCCAACGTCTCCGCGAGCGTGTCGGTGACATTAAATCCGAGTTGCCGGCCCAGCTCCAACACTTCGCCGGCATCGCGCCCGGCAAACGTCGGGCTGCAATCCACCGCGCCGACCAGTTCCATCCCGGCGCGTTCCGTCACCAGCTTGGCCGCCGAGCGTCCAATCACGCCCAGCCCGTAAATAATCACTCGGATTCGTTCGCTCATAATTTCTCTGCCGGCAGTATGGAGCCAACGTGCGCTGGGCGTCAAGCCAGCCGTGGCACCGGCAACCAATCCAGCCCGCCTGCTGAATGAATCCGGCATCCGCAGCACCAAGTCCGGCCGATACTAAACATCGCTATGTCTGGGAATGAGGCAGATGATTTCTAATGTCGGCTCTGAACAGAATCCTGGTGAGGTGGATTCGGTCTTCGCGATGAGGTGGCTATGAAGCCCAAACAAAAAAGCGCGCTCGCTTGTCAGCGGCAATCTTGCCGTTACCCCTGACTAAACCCAAGTTTGATGTCCGGCAGTCTTTTGCGGCGGCCTTCCGTCACTGGCGGCTGACGGAGAAGATCCCACTGAAACGGCTGGCCCTTGATTTGGGCGTCTCGCTGAGACACGATCCATTTATGGGAAACCGGCCAGCGATTTCCGTCCGGTTTCCGGTTTGAGCAAATTGTGAACTACCCCGGTCTGCCGCCGTGCCGGCTCTTCTGTATTGAGTCGAGCAAATGCATCCCGACAGCGTGTTTGCAGCGGTTGCCGAAGGTCTCTTAACCCACCGGCGTTGGCGGCCAGGAGTGGTGAAAATGTTGACCGGGGGAACTCAGCACAAAAAAAAGAGAGAGCCGATGAACTTCTCTCTTTTTGCTGCTCCCCAAGCTTTCTCGGGGCTTCTTCCGCCCTAGTGGGCGTTGCTGCTGAGAGGTGGTTCGGCTCTCCACCGCAACGTAGGCTCATTTACTGAAATAGCAACCGATCTTTTGGCGGAGTTGCTGTCCGGCGGGTTTTACTGACCTCTCACTGTCCGTCGCCATGTCTGCGCGCTCAACCTCAGAAACCGTTACAATCTACCGGCACACTCTGGTCGCACTTGGCGGAGACTTACGGTTACCGCCACTTCCACACCAGCCACGCGCCGGCAACAAACAGCACCAGACTGTAGGCAAACGCCACCGGCGGCCCGGCAACCGTCCATAACACGCCGACCACGATGCTCGACAGAAAATCGCCAACGCCGTTGACCGTCGCCA
>JBAWWR010000225.1:0-1724 GCA_037146675.1 Verrucomicrobiota bacterium
GATTGCCGCGTGAGAAACAAGTCGCATAAACGGGATATTTCGACAGGCTGTTAGGAATAATTCGCTGGATTTACTCCATCCTAGGAAAACTGGTATTATGCACGGCCAATGAAGCCCCTCACTTTCACCGAACTGCACGATCTGTATCAGGATCTGCTGTTGAATAACATCGTCCCTTACTGGTTCCGCCATGCCATCGACCGCGAGTACGGTGGGCTTTTCACCTGCATTAACGACGACGGCTCAAAGATCAGCACCGATAAATACATGTGGTCACAGTGCCGGGCGATTTGGACATTTGCTGCGCTCTACAATCGCATTGAGCAACGGCCCGAATTTATTGAGGTTGCCCGCGCCACCGCTGAATTTGTCCTCCAGCACGGGCGCGATGACAAGGGTTGGTTTGTGTTTCAAGTGACGCGGGAAGGCAAGCCCGTGCAAGGACCGGTCAGTGTGTACACGGATTATTTCGCGGCATACGGCTTGGGAGAGTTGTATCGCGCAACGAAAGAGGAACGCTACCGGACTGAAGCGTTGCGGGCATTTCGCACAGTCGTGCAACGCGTTCAAGCGCCAGACTTCGACGGCTTCGCTCCCTACCAACGCCCAGATGGAATCAAGTATATGCACGGCATTCCGATGATGGGATTGGAAACTGGCCAAGAACTGGCGGAGATCGCACCAGAGCCAGATGTGCTGACGCACATCGACTGGTGCCTGGATCGCATCATGAATCATCATGTGCGACCACAACGCCGGCTCGTGTTGGAACATTTGGGACCGAATAACGAGGAACTCGATACGCCGGCTGGACGGTGTTCAAACCCCGGGCACTCGATTGAGTGCATGTGGTTTGTCATTCACCAAGCGCGCCGGCGCAACGACCCGGCTTTGATTAAACGCGCGGTGGAGGTGCTGCATTGGATGGTAGAATTTGGGTGGGATCAGGTGCATGGTGGCATTCCCCATTGCCGCGACGCCGAAAATCCCGCCGGTCCATGCTGGTGGCCAAATCCTGACACCAAACCGTGGTGGGTTGCCGGCGAGACACTCTACGCCTTGCTGCTGGCCTACGAATTGACTGGGGAGCAATGGTGTTTGGATTGGTATTGGAAAATGCATCAATGGGCTTTCGCCCACTACCCGGACCGAGAACATGGCGAGTGGCATCAACGTCTCGACCATACCGGGCAAGTGCTCACCAAAACCATCGCCTTGCCGGTGAAAGACCCATTTCATCTGCCGCGCAGCGTGATGGGAATCTTGGCCGTGTTAAACCGACTTACCAAACCAACTACCTAGGCGGCAGTGGTTTCACTTAGTTTGATTAGAACTTCCAGAGTAGGTCCGCCTGCAGCAGATTATAATCGCGCAAGTTGCCGTTGAGATCTCCCGCGCCGGTCAGTGTGGGCAGCGCATTATCAATTGCATGCGCGTCAGCATAAGTAACCGTCGCACTCAAGAAGTCGGTGAACAGATATGTTCCCGATACAACAACACCCTGCATGTTCAGGCGTTGGTCGAAGATGTCACCATTAATGAGGTTCGGATCCAGCGCATTGAGTTCGATATGTTGCCAGTAGGCTTTCAGTAACCAATCGTGCTTTTTTTTGTTAGCACCGATCGAGGCGCCGATTTGGTAGGCGATATCCTGATCACCATGGGCCGTCCAACCCGCGATTGTCGCGCGTTCATGGCCGGTGGTATTGATGTCGAACTCTCCA
>JBAWWR010000226.1:0-1717 GCA_037146675.1 Verrucomicrobiota bacterium
TTTTTGTTACCGAGTCTAGGCCGTTGCCTCAGTAGAATGCTACCAAAACCCAGAGGCAATAAATGGAAACCATCATCAGCAAAGCGGCACGCAAGGAAATTGTGGAGGCGGTCAAAACCCGGTATGGGCAATCATCAAAGTTGGAAAAGGGGACGATTCTCAGCGAGTTCACGGCGGTATCTGGATACCATCGCAAGCATGCGATTCGGCTGCTGAGCCCGCAGGCTGAAGTGCGAGTGGCCGGTGTGATCAAGGTTGCGCGTGTCTACGACGAGGCGGTGAAGGTTGCGCTGATCTTGATCTGGGAAACGGCAGACCGCATCTGTGGGAAACGATTGAAGGCGGCGATTCCGCACCTGTTGAAAGCAATGGAAAAACACGGGCACTTGGAACTGGACCCGGAAGTTCGGAATAAGCTGATTGCCATGAGCGCAGCTACGATTGATCGAATGCTCACGCCCGTGCGAAAAAGCGCTGGCATCCGAAGAAGACGGCGACTGGGCAAGAAGCTGACCAAAGAGATCCCGATCAAGACGTTCGCGGATTGGAAGGATCCATTGCCCGGTTTTCTGGAGATCGATTTTGTGGTCCACGGCGGGGGTTCGATGGCCGGAGAGTACCTCCATAGTCTGGTGGTCACCGACGTTTGTTCCGGCTGGGTTGAAGCCGTCGCGCTGCTGGCTCGTGAGCAGACGTTGGTGATCGAGGGGCTCACCCGCATTGGCAAGCAATTGCCAGTGACCACGCGCGGAATCGACTCGGACAATGACGGAGCGTTTATCAATGAGACGCTTGCTTCGTATTGCAAACGGGAAGGAATAGTTTTTACGCGATCCCGGCCGCATCACAAAAATGACCAAGCTTGGATTGAACAAAAGAATGGTGCGGTGATTCGGAGAATGGTTGGGCACGAGCGTTTCTCCGGGGTCGTGGCTGGACAAGCGTTGGCGCAGTTGCTGGGGGCTGTGCGTCTGTACGTGAACTATTTTCAGCCCTCCTTCAAACTGCGGGAGCGAATCCGCGAAGGGGCAAAAGTAAAAAAGCTGTATCACCCACCAGCGACACCCTGTGATCGTTTGCTGGCGCACGAAGCGGTTGATGCGGCGATCAAGGCGGCATTGCGAAGGCAGCGAGATCAATTGGACCCGGTTGAACTACTGCATCGGATTCGGCAAGGGCAGTCTGCGCTGGCGGCATTGAGCACCGGGGAACCGGGCGACGGCCCTGGTCGGAAGAGCTTGGATCAATTTCTTGCTGGCTTGCCTCAATTGTGGCGATTGGGGAAGCGCGTCCGACGCATCGGAAAGAGGAGCCGAAAACTCGATACTGGCGGACCCGCGAGGATCCGTTCAAAGATGTTTGGACCGATATATTGCTTTGGCTTCAGCAGGAACCGGACAGCATCGCCAAGGTCATGCTGCAAAAACTGAACGACAAGTATCCGGGCCAGTTCGGCGGCAAACTGCTGCGAACACTCCAGCGCCGAATCGGCGAGTGGCGGCGGACCATGGCGCGCCGACTTGTCTTGGAAGGTGTGGAGGAGTGGACTGATGTGCAGGCGATCACGGCCACGGCTCCCGCTACGGGGCAGCCCGCGCTACGGCTCGCCACGCTCGCCTCCGCACAGCCTGCCCCATCCCCGCAGGAGGAACAACTACGTGAGGCAGTGGTGAGTGAAACAGGAAAAACAGCTTTCTATTGATGCCGGATCCCGGTT
>JBAWWR010000227.1:0-1643 GCA_037146675.1 Verrucomicrobiota bacterium
ATGACAATGGGATACCGACAGTCTTCTTCTCGTACTCCGGATCCCACGGCAACGTCGCGGCGTCCCACGTCAGAATTTTCTTTACCGGCAACAGGTCAATCTTCTCCGATTGCATCTCCAGAATTTCCTCGTTGGCAATGGTCTTCTTGAAGTCGGCGCCGTAGCCGATGCCGATCTCGGCATCGGTGAGGTCTTCACCGGAATCGTTGCGGAGGCGGAGATAATTGCGCAGCGTCATGGCTTTCTCGTCCGACTCGGCGACGGCCCGGTAGACGATGTCGCGATTTAAACCGCTGAGCAGATACGAAATGCGAACGCGTTCTTCCTGCGCCGCCGGGCTGCTGATTTCCCAGACGAGTGCGTTTTCGTTCGGCGGATAACTCGTATTCAACACCGGTACCTTGTCCGGGTGGGAAAGCATCCGGATTTGAATCGAGCCGGGGTCGATGTTCACGCCCGCCCACGAGAAATCGACTTTGTTCACGCCCTTCTGGAGCGTGAGCACGCGTTCTTCCTCGACAAGCGTCGCGTCTGGATGCGCGAGCGACACCACGACGCGGGCCCGTTCTGGCAGGGCGACGAGTTTGACGCGGGCGTAGGTGGCCGAGGTGGCCATTAGGATGGAACCGAGAAACAGACAACACAGCTTTGTATTCATATTTCCTCCGACACGAGTTTGTTCAGATGTCCCGGCTATGATGCACGCGCCGGTCCGAAAATCCAGCTTCGAAATTATCGTTCCGAGTGGCACTTGCAATCCGGTGCCGGTCATTCTATAACCGCGTCCAAGTTAGCCGCAAATGAAGGACCTTAAATCATGCTGAAAATCGGATGGGCAACGCGCGACCTCACACCGACACGACCGGCGATGGTGATGGGGCAAATGCATGCCCGCGTGGCACGCACCGCGCTCGATCCGATCACCGTCACCGCCTGGGCGGTGGAAGATGTCGTGTTTGTGTCGTGCGACTTGGCATTAGTGACGACGGATAACTGCCAGGATGTGTTGGCGTTGCTCCCGCCGGAGATTCCGGCTGGCAATGTGATTATTAGTGCCACCCACACGCACGAATCTCTGGTGTTGATTGAGGGTCCGTATGCGCACCCCGGTGGGGATGTGATGACGGTAGCGGAATGTCGGGCGTGGGCATCGGAACGCATTGCCGGCGCGATTATTGAGGCTTGGAAATCGCGCCAGCCGCGCCGAGTAGGTCGGGCGTTTGGCCAAGCGGTTGTCGGCCATAACCGGTATGCGGTGTACGCGGACGCCACCGGCCAGATGTACGGTGAGACCAACCGGCCGGACTTCCGGGCGTTTGGTGGTTACGAAGACCACAGCGTGGACATGTTTTTTACGTGGGAACCAGACGGCAAACTTGCCGGCGTAGCGCTGTCAATCCCCTGTCCGTCACAGGTCGATGAAAATATTGAACAGTTTTCGGCAGATTATTGGCACGAGGTGCGCGTGGAGTTGCGCCGGCGGTTTGGTAAGCAACTTCAGGTGCTGGCGTGGTGCGCGCCGGCCGGCGATCAGTCGCCGCATTTTTTAATTCACAAGCGCGAAGAAGAAGAAATGCGCCGACGCCGGGGCGTGACCGAGCGGCAGGAAATTGCGCAACGTGTCGGCGACGCCGTCGAGCGCG
>JBAWWR010000228.1:0-1517 GCA_037146675.1 Verrucomicrobiota bacterium
GTTTTCTCCTTAAAAATCTAACGGCGTTATCCCCTCGCGTCCGAGCACACGCTCGAACAGCTCGCAATACACTGCAAACCCGTCGCGGATTTTCTCCGCGCCTGCCGGCACCGGCACGCGCCGCGCCTGACCCGCTGAAGCGTGCGGACTTAACTCGTGCAAGCAACCGCGCAGCCCGGCCGTGTCTTCTTCCTGCAGCGCCAACACCGGCAACGGCGCAAACAACGCCGCCAAGTGCGCCTTGAAAGCCGCGCCCTTGCTCGCGCCGCCGCCGAGCACCACGCTGTCGGCTTGGCGCTGGTCGCGGACTTTTTGGAACACACGCATCATCTCGCAGGTCATGCCCAGTGCCGCCGCCCGCAGAAAATCCTCACGTCGCGCCGCGACGCCGCCGCCGAAAAATCCGCCGGCGCCAATCGCATCGCGTTTGAGCGGATTCATCAAGTGCATCCACGGCAACGCCACCATTCCCGGTGGCGGCAACAATTGTTTCTCGAAAAGTTTCGCCGCCCGCCGCAACGCCGTCGCGTGCCGGCCGCCGACAAATGTGTCGAGCGCCCAATCCCACGTCACGTTGCCGGTCATCAACGGCTGCACGACCAGCCAGCCGTCATTGTGTGGTGCCGGCACGACTAATTGATTGGACGATTTCACCTGGACGTTCGCCGGCAAATTGAAATTCCCGACCCACGCCGTGCCGAGCGAACACTGCAACGGCCGCTCGCTCACGCCGACCGCGCTCAAGTAACCGGCTTCGTGGTCAAAGTACGGCCCGGCAACCGGAATCCCCATCGGTAATTTCCACCGGCGCGCCGCCGCCGCCGACAACGTCAGCAACCCGTCGCGCATCGGCGCGACAAAGGACAACGGCACATCCACCAAGCCCAACGGTTCGGCGTCGAGCGCGCGTTTAGGAACCCGGTAACAGCCAATCTGAATTGCATTGCCGGCGTCTTGCCGCCACTGGCCGGTCAGCTGAAAAATTCCGAATTCACCGGCGCCGACGTAAATGTTTTCTTTCGCAAATAGCCGCGGATTTTGTTCGCGCAGCCACAACATCCGCGCCAATCCCAAGCCGGGCCCATTGCTGAACGCTAATTTCTTCCAGTAAGAAACCGGCCGCTGCGCCGCGACTTTGGGGGCCAGGCGCACCGGTCGTTGATCGCTCCACAACCGCAACGGCGTCAGCGCCGCGCCGGTCTGCCGGTTGCAAATCGCAAAGCTGCCGCCTTGCGCCGCCAGCCCGACGCCGGTCACGTGCGACCAGCGTTTACCAAGTTGCCGGCGCAAATGCGCCAGCACAGTATCGAAGCCGCGGTCGAGGTCCGGCAGTTTTTGTTCGCGCGTGCCATCGGCTTCGGCGCGCACCGGCAACCGCTGATCCGCCACCGCCAACACGCGTCCCGACTGCCGGTCAATCGCCCCGGCTTTCAGGACCGTCGTGCCCAGATCAATGCCGATGAGGATTTCTGCCGGCACGGTCAGGCCAATTTGTATTTCGCGGCAACCTTGGCAGG